>CAIFEQ010000011.1 GCA_903789495.1 uncultured Erysipelotrichaceae bacterium
GAACCACGATTTCCTGTCTGAAGTTCCTGGAATGGTTCCCGTCGTGGTATTTCGGGTAAGTGATCATGAAAGCATGGCTGGCAAAAAACCGGCGGGCCCTGCTGGTCAGTCTGGTCCTGTCCCTGATCTTCATCTATCCCTGGCTGCTCAAGGATCAGCTGGGGCTGGAGCATGATACGCTGTTTCATCTGTCCCGTCTGGCGGGACTGAAGAATGCCCTGCAGCGCGGGGATTTCCTTCCGCGCATCTATCCGGAGAAGAATCTGCACTTCGGCTATGCCGCTCCGATGTTCTACAACGACTTCCTGCTGATTCCCTTTGCGGCCCTGTACGGGGCGGGGATGCCGTTAAGCCGGGCATTTCAGCTGATGATCTTCTGCTATACCTTCTGCTCGGCCTTCACCATGTACCGCCTGCTGGCCTCCTTATGCCAGCGGCCGGGGATCGTCACGCTGGGCACCACCGCCTGGGTGTTTGCCAACTACCGCATCACGGATACCTATGTGCGCAGCTCGGCCGGCGAGATCGCCGCGCTGATCTTCCTGCCGGTGCTGGTGCAGGGCATCCATGAGCTGCTGACGGATCAGCAGAAAGAAGCCGGCAGACAACTGAGTGCTGCATTTACCGGCGTCCTGCTGGCCCATAATCTGTCCTTTCTCATGGACCTCTTCCTGCTGGCGGTCTTCCTGCTGATCAATCACCGCCGGCTGCAGAACCGGCACCGCCGAACGGTTTTCTTCAGTCTGCTCAGGGCCTTCCTGCTGACCTGCTGGTTCACCCTGCCCATGCTGGAGCAGCTGGCTTCCCAGGAATTCACGGTGGACTACTGGATCACCAGCAGCAATCTTTCGTATCACGCCTTAAGCTGGCAGAACTATCTGGTCAACCGGACCGTCTTCGGCCTCAGCGGCAGCGATATCGCGATTGAGAAGCAGATGGTGGTCAATCCGGGGTATTTTGCCATGCTGGCACCGCTGGCCTGGTTTGCCCTGCCGAAGGAACAGCGCCGGCCGCAGCATTTCCTGAAACAGTGTCTGATCCTGGGCTATGTCTGCCTGCTGCTGCCCAGCAGGCTGGTGCCCTGGGATCTGCTGGTTATTTTCCGGCCTCTGCAGTTCCCCTGGCGCTTCATGACCCTGGCACTGGTCCTGCTGGTGCTGAGTGCCTGCCTGGTGCTGGATCAGCTGCCCTTCTTCTCCAGACGCGCGGCGGCCCGGGTGCTGAGTGCGGTGCTGGTGGCGGAAGGCATCTGGCACCTGGCCCCGGTCCTGGACCGGACGACGGTCATCACCTCCGAAACCACCTATGACGACCTGCTCGAAGGCCGCATCATCGATCCCTACTACCGGCAGACCTACGTGGCCATGGAGACCGGCTACAGCGGAGAATATCTGCCCTCCGGCTCGCCGGATTTCCGCACCTATGGCCGCACCCTCAAGGATGCCGACGGGCTGTCCATGTCCTGGCAGCTGACCTGTGACGGTGCCAAGACCTCGGTGACGATCCCCGAAGACGCAGATTCCGACTGGTATGTCTTCCCGGTTTCCTGGTACAAGGGCTATCAGGTGTACCACGATGGCGAAAAGGTGGAAACCTTTGCCGGGCCGGACAAGATGGTCAGCTTCGTGTACGATGGTGCCGGCACCTATACCTGCGTGTATGCCGGCACGCCCCTGCAGACCTTCAGCCGTCTGCTGTCGGCCGGCAGTGCGCTGGTTCTGCTGATCCTGGCTGTGAAAAACCATAAGAAAACCGTATCGGCGTGATACGGTTTTTCCTTGTGCTCAGACCCGCAGCACTGCCTGCAGGTTCTCCTGCAGCGCAAGCACAATCTTCTGATGCTCGGCATCGACCTCTTCATCTGTCAGAGTCCGCTCATCGGACTGATAGGTGATGCGCAGGGCGACGGATTTTCTGCCCTTCTCCACGTGCTCGCCTTCATAGATATCGATGATCTCGGCGGAACGGACGATGGCAGAGCCGGCACCGGTGACCTGCTGCAGCAGCGTCTCGGCCGGCAGATCCCG
The DNA here is from genome assembly GCA_903789495.1 of uncultured Erysipelotrichaceae bacterium. GTDB lineage: Bacteria > Bacillota_I > Bacilli_A > Erysipelotrichales > Erysipelotrichaceae > Bulleidia. Next base: position 2,028 of record CAIFEQ010000011.1, read on the forward strand.
GTCGACGATCATCGAGACATCCCGGATCACGGACGGGAAGCGGTCCAGATCCGCAAACGTGAGGCGGGAAGGCGGCAGCTTCTCGGCCACCTGCATGTCCATCTCGGCATACAGGATGTCTTTGAGATCAAACTTTTCCGCGTAGGCCGGATGAATCCTGCCGAAGAGCCCGAGGAAGGTATCGTCCAGCCAGACCTCGGCGCTGGCATACGGATGATAGTGCTTCGTATCCCGCTGATTCTGGCGGAAGCTGATGCGGTCCTTCTGGAATCCGCAGCGGCCCAGCCAGCTCTCCAGGATGCCCTTCAGGGTATAGAAATCGGTATGCCAGACATTGTGGTGCAGCGGATCGCTGTTCAGTCGGCCGTCCAGGATCAGGCCCAGCCGTTCCCCTTCGATGTCCTTGCCGTAGACGCGGGAGATCTCGAAGAGGCAGTTGTTCTCCGACCCGTGGTTCTGGTTATAGGCAATCGTTTCCAGCATGCTGTTCATGAGGTCGGTCCGCACATAGGCATGTGCCTCGCTCATCGGCATGGCCAGCGGAATCGGCTCGCCGACGCCGAATCCGGTTTCTTCGACATAAGCCTTCGGCACCAGGGTGTAGGAGATGATCTCATTGAAGCCGAAGCCGATCATCGTATCCTGGGTCAGTCTTCTCAGCTTCTGCACATGGTTCAGGGAACCCACTGTCGGCTTGGTCCGGGGCAGCGTATCCTCCAGGGAGTCAAACCCGATCAGGCGGATGACTTCCTCATCCACGTCGGCCTTGCCTTCCATATCGATCCGGTAACTGGGAATATGGCAGGTAATGGCATCCCCGTTCACTTCAGGACGGAAATCCAGCCACTTCAGCACCTCGGTGACCTGATCCATGGTGAACTTCGTGCCCAGCAGGTCGTTGCAGTGACTCAGCGTTTCCACGATCACCTTTTCCCTGGTATCGACGGTGCCGGCATGCACGGTCTGCTCAAACCCGGACGCATCTGCGTATTCGCTCAGCAGCTGCACGGAACGGTCCATGGCCTTCAGGACACTCTGCGGTTCCAGCCCCTTGGCATAGCGCTGGGCCGCTTCCGTCATCAGGTTCAGCCGGATGGAGGTCCGCCGGATCTGGGCATAGTTGAACTGCGCCGCTTCGATGAAGATGCTGTGGGTGTTCTCGTCAATCATGGACTCTTCGCCGCCCATGATGCCGGCGATGCCGGTGACCTCGCCGCCCTGGGTGATCAGCAGATCGCCCTTCTGGATTTCAAAGTCCTTGCCGTCCAGCGCCTTGAAGGTCAGGGCCCGGTCGTCGCGGACCGTGATCTCATGGGCCGGCAGCTTGTCGAGATTGTAGTAATGCAGCGGCTGGCCGGTTTCCAGCATGACGATGTTCGAGATATCGACGACGTTGTTGATGGAGTTCATGCCATAGGCATGGAGCTTGCGCCGCATCCATTCCGGGGAGGGGCCGATCCGGACGTGGTTGACCACCTTGCCGTAGAAGACCGAGCACTTGTCGGTTGCCGTGGCCACCCTGAAGTTCCCCGGTTCCCCGATGTCGGCAGCGCCTTTGCACTGGGGCAGGGACAGCGGCCGATGCAGGATGGCCGAGACTTCGTGGGCCATGTTCCACATTGCCGAGCAGTCCGCCCGGTTCGGGGTCAGGGAGACATCGAGAATCGTGTCATCCAGGCCCAGATAATGCAGCACCTCATGACTGCCGACCGGGGCATCTTCCGGCAGTTCCTCGATGCCGGCGATCTGCTCCGGACGCAGGTATTTCTTTTCCACGCCGAGCTCCAGCAGCGAGCACAGCATGCCGTCGGAGATCTCGCCGCGGATGTCCCGTGTCTGAATCGTCTTGTCCGGCAGCTCAGCACCCGGCAGAGCCACGATGACCTTCAGGCCCGGGCGGCAGTTCGGGGCTCCGCAGATGATCTGGCGGACCTCGTCCTCCTGATCCCCGACACGGGTTCTGGTGATCTGCAGATGGTCGCTCCGGGGATGCGGCCGGCACTCCAGGACCTCGCCGATGACCAGATTGGTGCCGCTTGCCAGACTCTCCAGCCCTTCGACTTCCAGACCGGCATTGGTCATGCGGTCGGCCAGCTGGGCCGGCGTAATGCCGGAGAGATCCACCAGTTCACTCAGCCAGTTAAAACTTAATCTCATGATGTTTTCCCTCCTGCTTACTCAAACCGCTCGAAGTTCTTCAGGAAGCGGACGTCATTGGTGTAGAAGCTGCGGATATCATTGATGCCGTACTTGAGCATGGCCAGGCGCTCCAGACCGAAGCCGAACGCATAGCCGGTGATCTTCTCGGGATCAAAGCCGTTCATTTCCAGCACATGCGGATGCACCATGCCGGAGCCGGAGATCTCAATCCAGCCCGAATGCTTGCAGATGGAACAGCCCTCGCCGTTGCAGAACGGACAGGAGACATCGACTTCGACACTGGGTTCCGTGAACGGGAAGTAGCTGGGCCGGAACCGGATCCGGCGGCCCTTGCCGAAGATCGTATCGGCGACATACTGCATGTGGCCCTTCAGGTCGCCCAGCGTGATGTGCTCGCCGACCACCAGGCCTTCGCACTGCATGAACTGATGGCTGTGCGTCATGTCATCATCGTCGCGGCGGTAGACCTTGCCGGGGCAGAAGACCTTGACCGGAATGTGCCCGCCGGCCCGTTCCAGTTCCCGCATCTGCATGGCCGTGGTCTGCGTGCGCAGCAGCGTATTGGGATCAATGTAGAAGGTATCCTGCATGTCCCGGGCCGGATGGTCCTTGGGAATGTTGGCCAGCTCGAAGTTGTAGTAATCCAGCTCGACTTCCGGCCCTTCCGCCTCGGTGAAGCCCATGCCGACAAAGAGATCCTCCAGTTCCTTCCAGATGAGCATCAGCGGATGCCGGGTGCCGATGCGCATGGCATCGCCGGCCAGCGTGATGTCGACCCGTTCCGCTTTCAGCTGGTTCTCCAGCGTCTGGTCCTGCAGTTCTGCCTGCCGCTGTTCCAGAGCATCTTCCAACGTCTGCTTGCAGGCATTCACCTTCTGTCCGAAGAGCGGCTTCTCTTCCGGCGGCAGCTGCTTGAGCTGTGCCATCAGCCCCTGAATCCGGCCCTTCTTGCCAAGGTACTGGGTGCGCAGCTGCTGCAGCGTCTCCAGACTGTCTGCCTGCTGCAGGGCAGCCAGTGCTTCTTTCTGCAGCTCTTCTACCTGATCTGTCATAAATCCCCTTTCTGAACGAAAAAACGTTCCTGCCTCCAGGAACGCCATGCACGCGGTACCATCCTGATTCGCATGACAAGCATGCGCACCTCAATTGCTCCATAACGGAGAGAACCGGGGAGGATTGGTCCCGCTGGAAAAGTGAATTCCCTGCCCCGTCTGCAGAATCATTTCAGCCTTTCTGATTCCTCTCTGCGCATCCGGCGGGCAGCTACTGGTCTTTTCGTTTCGCTTTATCTAGATTTTAGGCACTTGCGCCGGGAAAATCAATTCCCGTCTGCATTCTCTTCGGGTGTGTCTTCCAGGGCCTGGTAGATCGCATCCAGGTCTTCGCTCTGGGCGATGAAGGCATTGCCCAGCAGCTCTATCTGGGACCCGTCAAACAGGAACCCGCCCTGATCCGGACAGACGATCACCGACTCCACCTCACTCTCCAGCTGGCGGATCATCCGCTCCAGCTGGTCTTTCTTTTCCTGGTAGTTCATCAGCAGGCCGAAGCCGCGGGCAATGTCCAGCCCCTGATGCACTTCGTCATCCTGATCACGGAATTCCTGCATGAGCATCAGGGCACCCGCCCCGATGCCGATCAGGATGCCGTCATACCGTTTCAGCTCGGCAGCCAGATCCTGGTCTTCCAGCACATGCATGGCTGCGGAGGCATCATTGGCGGCCAGCACCAGCACATCCGTGTCCGCCAGCACCCTGTGCAGACGCTGCGGATCGAGGTCATAGAAATCCAGGATCCGGATATCCCGCTTCTCGAGCGCATAGGCCAGAAACGGCCGCCGGTAGGTATAGACCGCGTCCGCGTCCTGCAGGATATCCTGCCGGTAGTAATCCGCATCACTGGCCCAGCCCTCATCCGACAGGACGGGCAGGATCGTAACCTTCTGGCCCCGATGCAGCAGCGCGGCCAGATCTTCCTGGGCCCAGGGCTGATCAAAATTGAAGTTGTTGAAAAACAGGGCAATCATCTGATCTGCTTATTTCCTCCGATAGTGATACATCAGAATCCCGCCGGCCACCGCCACATTCAGGGATTCAAAGCCATCCATCTCAATCCGGATCCGCTCATCCGCCAGCTTCAGCAGCTCTGCATGCATGCCCTGCCCCTCATTGCCAAGAATCAAGGCCAGTTTTTCACAGGCCGGCACCTGCTGCATCGGCCGGGCCTGCTGAAGCGCGGTGGCATAGATGCGTACTCCGTCCTGCTTCAGCTTATCGATGGCCGCCGCCAGATCCGTGCGGACCACCGGCAGGGCAAACAGCGCCCCCTGAGTGGAGCGGACCGCCTTCTCATTATAGAGATCACAGCAGCCTTCGGAACAGAGAATGCCCTGAAAGCCAAAGCTTACCGCCGTGCGGATCAAAGTGCCCAGATTGCCGGGATCCTGCACATCATCCAGCAGCAGCAGCCGTTCCCGGGCCGTGACTGCCGCTGTTTTCTGCCGGCAGACCGCCAGCAGATGGGTGCCGCTGGGATTGGCGGACAGCTTATGCAGGATGGCCGGGGTCACCAGGATGACCGGCACGCCGGGAAAGTCCCGGGGCGTATCGGTCAGGATCTCTTCGACGGCACCGGCCTTCAGGGCTTCCTCCGTCAGATGTTCCCCTTCCACCAGGAAGAGACCCAGCTGATCCCGGTATTTCTTCTGATGCAGGGAGGCCCACTTCCGGACCCGGCTGTTCTGCACGCTGTCGATACGTTCCATACAAGCATTCTAGCACAGCTGCCAAAAGCGGCTGAAAAACGCAGAATTTCCGCTTTCTTTACCTGAATTTAACTGTGTTAAATCAGCCGGTTTTACATTCGTGGGCGATACTTTTTACGGAAGCTGAGGAGGACGTATATGGCCGAAATGCACATCGAGCATCTGAATCTCTGGTACGATGATTTTCAGGCTCTGAAGGACATCAACCTGGACATTCAGAATCACGAGATTCTGTCATTCATCGGACCATCCGGCTGCGGCAAGTCGACATTCCTGCGCTGCCTGAACCGGATGAATGATCTGATTGACGGCTGCCGGGTTGAAGGCACGATCACACTGGACGGAGAAAACATCAGACAGATGGAAGCGTCCCTGCTGCGTCAGCGGGTCGGCATGGTGTTCCAGAAGGCCAACGTGTTCCCGATGAGCATTTATGATAATATTGCCTACGGACCAAGAATCCGCGGGCAGAAGAACAAGACGGCCCTGGATGAGATCGTCGAACGTTCGCTGCGGGAAGCAGCCATCTTCGAGGAAGTCAAGGACATCCTGCAGAAGTCTGCCCTGAGTCTGTCCGGCGGTCAGCAGCAGCGGATCTGCATTGCCCGGGCCCTGGCGGTACAGCCGGAAATCCTGCTCATGGATGAACCGACTTCCGCCCTGGATCCGATCGCAACCGCCAAGATCGAGGAGCTGGTCACCCAGCTCAAGAAAGCCTACACCATCGTCATCGTCACCCACAACATGCAGCAGGCCATGCGGATCTCGGACCGCACCGCCTACTTCCTGCTGGGCGAGATGATCGAAGTGGGGCCGACAGAGACCCTGTTCAATACGCCGCGCGATCAGCGCACGCGTGATTATATTACGGGGAGGTTTGGATAATTCCTATGCGTCGGAACATTGAAGACAAGCTCAACGACCTCAACACATCCATGATCGACATGGGTGCCCAGTGCGAACAGATCATCGCCTGCGTGGAGAAGGCACTCAGCGAGCATGACAGCGAAGCCATCGCCATGGCACAGGATCTGCAGCAGGAGATCCAGCAGAAAGGGGCGCACATCGAAGAACTGTGCCTGCATATTCTGCTGCTCCAGCAGCCGGTCGCCGATGACATGCGCGCCGTCACCGCTGCTCTGAAGATGGTTACCGACATGAGCCGGATCGGCGAAATCTGTGCCGACATGTCCGAGGAAATCGGCTACCTGGGCGAAGATGGCGGTCCGGCCTCTCTGCATGAGATGGCCGACACGACCAGCGGCATGGTCACCCGGGCCATCGATGCCTATGTCCAGAAAGACTATGACGGGGCGGAATCCGTCATCCAGGAAGACGATACCGTCGATGAGCTGTTCCTGCAGACGCGGGACAGGCTGATCGAAAGCATCCGTTCCCGCAGCAAGGGGGATGACAAGGCGGTCGATCTGATCATGATTGCCAAGTACTTTGAAAAGATCGGCGATCACGCCGTCAATATTGCCAGCTGGGTGCAGTTCTCCCTGGCCGGAAACAGAAAGGACTGAGGGGAAAAAGATGCTGATATACTGTGTGGAAGATGATGAGAGCATCCGGGAGATTGAGCTGTATACCCTGCGCAGCACGGGCTTTGAGGCCGAGGGGTACCCCGATGCCGGTTCCTTCTATCAGGCCCTGGACAAGCAGCTGCCCAGCCTGGTCCTGCTCGATGTGATGCTGCCGGACGAGGATGGGGTTTCCATCCTGAAACGCCTGCGCGGTAATTCCGAGACCGCCCGGATTCCGATCATCATGGCCTCGGCCAAGGGCAGTGAATTCGACAAGATCCAGAGCCTGGATCTGGGCGCCGATGATTACCTGGCCAAACCCTTCGGCATGATGGAGATGGTCAGCCGGGTCAAGGCGGTGCTGCGCCGCAGCAGCGAACGCCTGGATGACACGATCAAAGGCAGCGGGATTGAGATCCACCCGGCCCAGCATGAGGTCTATGTCAACGGCGTCCTGACTTCCTTTACCCTGAAGGAATATGAACTGCTCAAGCTGCTGATGTCCCATCCGGGCATCGTCTTCACCCGTGAGCAGCTGCTGAATCAGATCTGGAGCATGGACTATGACGGCGAGACCCGCACGGTCGACGTGCATGTCCGGACGCTCCGGCAGAAACTGGGAGATAACGGTTCCTGCATCGACACCGTCCGCGGGGTCGGCTACCGTTATGTCAATCGGACATGACCAAAAAGATCTTTCAGTCCATCCTGCAGTCTTCGCTGCTGATTCTGGTCATCGCCCTGGCTCTGGTCATGGCGGTGCTGAACCGCTATTTTGTCGATCTGGAATTTGATACCCTGGCCGCCGAAGCACAGATGACGGCCGAAGGCATTGAGCTGAACGGACTGGACTATCTGGAAGGTCTTGACAGCACCAGCTACCGGCTGACCTGGGTAGCGGAAGACGGCACAGTCCTCTATGACAACCAGGCCGATGCCGCCGCCATGGAAAACCATGGCAGCCGGGAAGAGATCATCGAAGCCCTGCAGACCGGCACCGGCAAAGCCGAGCGCAGTTCTGACACCTTAGGGGTCAAGACCCTTTACTATGCCCGGCGGCTGAGCGACCGCAGTGTGATCCGGGTGGCCGTCGACCGGGATACCATCCTGGTCATGCTGGTCAAGATGGTCTCCCCTCTGCTGTGGATCCTGCTGGCGGCGGTGATCCTGGCCAGCATGGTTGCCCGCCGGGCGGCCGAGAAGATCGTGGCACCGCTCAACGAGATGAACCTGGAACATCCGCTGGACAAGGTGCAGTATGACGAGATCCGTCCCCTGCTGACCCGGATTGATCATCAGAACAGACAGATTGATGAACAGATGGATCTCCTGGAGCAGAAGCGCCAGGAATTCCAGCAGATCACCGCCGGCATTCAGGAAGGTCTGATCATCCTGAACAGCCGGGATGAAGTGCTCTCGATCAACCCGGCGGCCCTGAATCTGCTGGACAGCACCGTCACCGGCGAGGGCCAGAACATCCGCACCGTCTGCCGGGATCAGCACCTGATCGAACTGCTGGATACGGCCAAGGAAAAGAACAGTGCCGAAGATCTGCTGGAAATCGGCGGCCGCGTGCTCAAGGTCTCCATCAGCCGGATTCATTCCGCCGACAATGTCGACGGCATGGACATCCTGATTGTCGATAACACGGCCGACTACCAGGCCGAACAGCAGCGCCGGGAATTCACTGCCAATGTCTCGCATGAACTCAAGACGCCGCTGCAGAGCATCATGGGCAGTGCCGAGCTGCTGCAGAACCATCTGGTTCCCGCCGATCAGGAAGACGTCTTCCTGAGCCGGATCCAGAAGGAAGCGGCCCGCCTGCTGACCCTGATTGAGGATATCATCCGCCTGTCTCAGCTGGATGAAAACAACGAACTGCCGCGGGAAGCCGTGAACCTGAAGGATACGGTCAGAGAAACCCTGGAAGGACTTCAGGGCCGGGCAGAGAAGGCTCAAGTCACTGTGAACCAGCATCTTGAGGATGCCTGGATCATGGCCATGCCAAGGCTGGCCTATGAGATTGTCTATAACCTGGTGGACAACGCCATCCGCTATAACCGCAGCGGCGGCTCCGTGGACATCACCACCCGGATCGTCGGCCAGAAGGCAGAACTCATCGTCACGGATACCGGCATCGGCATTCCGAAGAAGAATCTCAGCCGCATCTTCGAACGCTTCTACCGGGTCGACAAGAGTCATTCCCGGGCTACCGGCGGAACCGGTCTGGGTCTTTCCATCGTCAAGCATGCCGTGCAGAAATGCAGCGGGACGATCCGGGTGGAAAGCCAGGAAGGCAAAGGCAGTACCTTCACCGTGACCTTCCCGGCCATCGAACATTACCAGAAGAAAACGACGGCATAACAGAACATGCGGATGTCAGGCATCAGACCTGAACACCCGCATTTTATTTTTCCGCCGCACGCTGCCGGTAGACTTCATAGGACAGCACCGCTGCGGCAGCCGCCGCATTCAGGGCATTCCGGAAATCATTGGCATAGGGAATGTAGATATTCTGCTGACAGGCCTCCAGCACCGGCCGGGAAAGGCCCCGCATCTCGCCGCCGATGGCCAGCAGGATCGGTGACCGGTAGTCGGCCTCCAGATAGCTCACTGCCTCCCGGCGCATGGCTGCATAGGCCTGCAGACCGGCTTTGCGGCAGTCCTGCACGGTCATGGCCGGCTGCGCCGTCAGGATCAGCGGCAGATACTCGGAAGCGCCGGCCGAACTGCGCAGAATGATCGGTTCGCTGTTCGACCAGTCCCGCTCGGGCAGGATCAGACCGCTGCAGCCGCTGGCATACAGCGTCCGGATGATATAGCCAAGATTATAGGGATCCTCGACGCCTTCCAGCAGGACCAAAAAGGGATCCGCAGCAGCCAGAGCGCTGTCCAGAGGATCATACTGCCGGGGACCGGCCTCAGCCAGGATGCCGCCATGGGTGCGGCCGCTGGCCAGGGAAGCAATTTCGTCTGCCGGCAGGCGTTCGACCGGAACCTGTTTCTCAGCCGCCAGGCGCAGGATGTAGCGGGTATTCCGATCCTGCCGCTCCCGGGCCGCCAGAACCTTTTCGACCGAGCGCCTGCCGCCGGCCAGGGCGGCCTTGACACTGATACTTCCTTCGATCAGCATGTTTCTATTTCCCCTCTTTCTTCTTCCGCAGCAGATCCTGCGGACTTACCGCAAACGGAACCGGCATCCGCAGTCTGGCCATGGGACGGCGGCTTTTTTCCAGGTACTCCCCCTGCTCATTCTGCAGCCAGCGGATCCGGAAACTCCGCACTTCCCGGCCGGGAGAAAGCACCTCCACAGCATCGCCCGCGGCAAAGGGATTCCGGGTCTCCACCAGCATGGTCCCCTGCTCCGCCTCATAGCTCAGCACGGTGCCCAGAAAATCATGACTGACCGAATCATTGCCATGGCGCACATAGATCTGACTGCCGGCATCCGGTTTTCCGGCCAGGAAACCCGTGCAGGCGGGCCGGTTTTCGCCACGCAGCACCAGCTGTTCATAAGCAGACAGTTCGCTCTCCGACAGGACTCCGTTTTTCTCCTGCAGGGCTCTCAGCAGGCGGCGGTAGCCATAGACGACCGAAGCCACATAGTATTCCGTCTTCATCCGCCCTTCGATCTTCAGCGAGGCCACACCGCAGTCCAGCAATGCCGCGATCTCTCTGACCGCGCACAGGTCTCGGGAGCCCATGCTGAAAAGATGCGGATCCGTATCAAGACGCTGCTGATCCCGCTCCAGATGATAGAACCAGCGGCAGCTCTGGGCACAGCCGCCCCGGTTGGCATCGCGCAGGGTCATGCGGTTGCTCAGGGTGCAGCGGCCGCTGTAGTTCACGCACATGCCGCCATGAATGAAGACTTCGGTTTCCAGGTCGGTGGCGGCCGTGATCTGCCGGATCTGTTCCAGGCTGCATTCCCTTGCCAGCACCAGGCGGGTGACATGCAGGCGCTCCTTCAGGAAGCGGGCCCCCAGGGCATTGGTCAGCGACAGCTGGGTGCTGCCATGAATCGGCATGGCCGGAATCGTATCCGCGGTGATCTTCATGATGGCGGGCGACGCGATGATCAGCGCCGACACGCCGGCATTCTCCAGATCCCGCAGATACTGCGGCAGACCGGCAAAGTCTTCCTCGTGCGGAATCAGATTGACGGTGACATAGATGCGGGCCTGATGGGCTTCACCATAGCGGCAGGCCTGCTCGATTTCTTCCAGCGTGAAGTTGGAACTGCGGGAGCGCAGGGAAAAAGACTTGCCGCCGAGATACACGGCATTGGCGCCATAGCGGATGGCGGTCTTCGCCCGCAGCAGATCCCCGGCCGGGGCCAGCAGTTCGATTTCAGAGCAGGGCTGTCTCATGATAATACCCCGTTGAAAAATCCTGATCCGGATACTGCTCACAGAGCCGCTGCAGCAGACTTCCTGCCTCGGCCCCATGCAGAATAGCCCGGTAATCCAGCAGCACCTGTCTGGTGATCTCCACGGACACACCAAGTCCCTGCAGGAAGAAACGCTGACCGCCTGCCTGCTGAAAAGACCGCAGTTCCTGATAGGACTGCAGGATCTGATCATTCAGGATGATCGTTCCGTATGGCCCCTCATAGACCGGCATCCGGCCCGGCCTGGTTTCTTCCTGCAGGAAGAGATGTTCCTGCTCATGCAGGGACAGGGCAGAACCGGTTTCCTGCTGATAGGCACTGAGCAGCTGCCGGGCGGAACAGGCCAGCATGGTCCGGCCGAAGACGGTGATCTCCGCCTGGGGGCAGACCTGCAGGAGCGAGCAGATTTCCGCGCTGCTTAACAGCGGCGAGATCGAAACCGGAAAGCCGGATTGCTGAAAGAAAAGAGCATCCTGGGGACTGGTCAGCAGGGTCTCCGGCCGGTAGATCATCCGCCGGGCAAGCCCCAGATCGCCAGCCAGCTGCAGCCAGGCATAATCCGCCGCATAAAGACAGGCAAAGGGTTTTCCCATCATCTTCCGGAGCCAGGCTTCGGCAGCCGGCAGATCTTCGGGAAACAGCGGCCGGCTTAACAGCCAGGAGACATCCTCATCCGGTTCCACCGTACTTTCCCTGCCGGTAAAAGAAAAAGCCGGGGCCGGAACGGCAATTTCATCTGCGCCGGCCTGTCGGAACAGATCCGCTTCTTCTGCCGACCGGCAGGAAACAACGATCGTACTCATTGCCTCCATAGTACTATGCTTTCCCCGGTTTGACAGCCATTTTCCACCCTGCTACGATGTCGATAACATTGCGGGGAAAGAGCATGAACGACACCTACTGGAAATCCTCATTTGCCAAGCTGCGCAGTACGCACTGGCTGGCCCTGATGGGCATGACCACAGCGCTGAAAATCGTGCTGTCCTATTTTTCGATTCCGGTCGGCGAGAATCTGCATATCACGATGAACTTCCTGATCGTCGCCCTGGAAGGTGCCCTGTACGGACCGGGTGCCGGGATGGTGCTGGGCGCGGTGACGGATATCGTCAGTTTCATGATTCATCCGGACGGCGCGTTCTTCTTCGGCTATACGATCACCGCAGCGGTCACCGAACTGGTCTACGGCCTGTTCTTCTACCGCATCGAAACCATCAGCTGGCAGCGGATTCTGGTCTGCAAGCTGGTGGTGAACTACGGCATCCATGTCCTGCTGAATTCCGTCTGGTCCGCCATGCTCTACAGCAAGGGCTATCTCTACTATGCCTTCAACAGTCTGATCAAGAATACGGTGCTGCTGCCGCTGGAGGTCTTCCTGATCTGGCTGCTGTTCCGCAAGCTGCTGCCCTATCTGAAGACCAAACAGAAGGCCTGAGGGCCTTTTTCTCATGAAAAAAGAATCCCCGCCGGGATTCTGGGAAATACCTTACTGCAGGCCGCCGATGCGGATGCTGTCATCCATCATCTGCAGGACGCCGCTGTAGGTTTCATAGAGGGTATCGCTGCTGTCGATGCCTGATTCCGACAGCATCTGGATCTGATACTGCCCGTCCTCCTGCAGGACCGAGACGATCAGGTCGGCCTGGGGATTGGTCAGTTCCACCCGCTGCTTGTCCTCCAGGGTGGTCTTGGTCACCGTCACGGCGCCCAGACAGCCCAGGGCATCCGGCTGCGTGCCGCTGTCATCGATCAGCGAACCCAGGGAATAGAAGATCAGCGTATCATCAATCCAGCTGATCGGCTGAATGGCATTTTCGGCATGTCCGACAATCACCGAGGCACCGGCATCGGCCAGTTTCTGGGCGATTTCGGTCTGGCGGTCGGTCGGCAGGCTCTGATCCTGTCCTTCCCAGCAGATGTCGACGATGACCACATCAGCGGCCTCGTCTGCCTTCTGCACCAGCTGCACCGAAGTCTCCTCATCATAGACACTCACCAGATAGGTCTGCTGATCCGGCAGATCCTCATTCAGCACGTCCGTAAAGGACAGATAGGTCACCGTGATGGACCCGTACTGCCGGGTGGTGATCATGTTGGAGGCATCCGTGCTGAGGTAGGTGCCGGCATACAGAGCTGAGCTGTTCTGCCAGTAGTTCAGGGAGGTCTCAATGCCGGTCTTGCCATACAGCAGCGCGTCCGGGCTGGCCAGGGCCACCATATTGAAGCCGGTATCCAGGGCCGCATTGGCAAAGGCTTCCGGCAGATCCGTCCCGATCATGCTGGTCTGGTTATAGACGGCCACATCAAAGTTCGGCACGATCTGGGCCAGCTGGCTGAAGCAGCTGCTGTAATCCTCTGCCGCAGCCGCATTGCTGCCATACCGGGCCGTGCCGCCGGCCAGGATATTGATGACCGTCACCTCTGACTCAGGCGGCTGGGCGTCATTCTCCTCAGGCACGTTGGCATAGGACTTCTCAATCCGCCGGCTCATGAGGGTCATGGTAAGCGAAACAATCCCGATCACCAGGGCCACCAGGATCAGAACGAGTTCCACTGATTTCTTCCGCTCCGGATTCTCCATCGAAGTTTCCCAAACAGCAACATTATAGCATTGTTAAGGACAATCCCTATATCCAGGGATCCGGGAAATGAAAGCATCCTGGGTGAAGGAAGGGACCGGATTGCCTGAAATCGCCGTGAAAAGAGAATCGGTTTTCTTGCAATTGCGGGCGTCTGTGCTATTTTAACAACAGATCCAAGGAGGACAGGAATGACCACTGTACTCGGTTCACGTAGAACATTCTTAGACTATGCCGACAGCGACGCCATGGAGTTTCTGGAAACCGTCTGTGACATCACCGCTGTCCCGGAATATCTCCGGCTGAAGGACTGCCGTCATCATTACAGCACCAGCCGCTATCAGCACTGCATCAATGTCGCCTGGTACACCTTCATCTGGTGCAAGCGTCTGCATCTGAACTACCGCAGCGCAGCCCGCGGGGCAATGCTCCATGATTTCTTCCTGTATGACTGGCGGGAAGGCACCCAGCCGATTCCCGGCAACCACTGTGAGGTGCATCCCCGGATCGCTCTGGCCAATGCCGAGCGCCACTTCGAGGTGGATCCGGTCATGCGCGACTGCATTCTGAATCATATGTGGCCGACGACGGCCAACCGTCCGCATACCAGAGAAGGACTCATTATCACACTGGCGGACAAATACTGCGCCACGATGGAAATCGGCGTGACGACCGTCCGGGTCGTACCGCCTGCCATCACGCATTTCCTGCAGAGAGACAACGCCTGATTCCGGATCTGTACAAGCTTATGCCTGCCGCCACAACACACATTGAATTTGCGCGTGATCTGTATAACCGGCTGCCAGCCGGTTTTCAGACTGCCATCACGGATATGCCGATGTTTTTTCTGGGATCCCAGGGTCCGGATATGCTGTTCTATTCCCGGGCCAGTGTTCTGCCGGGCACGCTGCGGCCATATGGCAGCAGGCTGCACCGGGAGTATGTCCGGGAAAGCATCTGCTACCTGCATGATTATGTGCAGAAGACTCCGGAACTGCTGTCCTACTATGACGGATATCTCTGCCATTATGCCCTGGACAGCACCTGCCACCCCATCATCAATGCCTATGCCAGGAAGGGAGCATCAGAACTGCACCGGGGCGAAACGGAGATCCATTTCACGATCGAATCCGAACTGGACGTCTATCTGCTGCGGCAGAAGGGACGCAGTCCGGAAACCTTCAATGTGCATGAGTGTGTGGCTGTGGACAGCCATGACCGGCAGCTGATCGGAACGTATTACCACGACATGTTTGCGGATGTTCTGCACAAGGACATCTCAGCCGGCCGCTTTGCCGGCTGTGCCGCTTCCATGGCGACCCTGAGCAGGGCCCTGAAGCCGGATTCGGCGATGAAGTACCAGAGTGTCTTCACGCTGGAGAAAACCTTCCATGCCCAGCATCTGGTCAGTGCACTGATGCTCACGGGAAAAGGCGGCCGGGATCCGGAAGTGCTCAACGAACAGCATCAGCCCTACCCCAACCCCTGTGTGGAAGGCGGTATTGACCGACACAGCTTCATGGAGCTGTATGAACAGGCCCTGGAGCTGGCCCGGCAGCTGATCACGGACTTTGATCCGGCACTGATCCGCAATACCTTCTCCGGCACGCCGATCCCGGACAGTACCGACACACCGGCACAGTAAATGGATGAAAAGAAATGCCTCCCAGCACGATCTGAGAGGCATTGTTTCAGATTCAGTTATCCGAGATACCCCAGGCCGGGATTTCATCCCCGCGGCGGATCAGGACGGTTTTCTGGAAATCGGTCTGATTCAGGAAATGCAGAATCTGATCCGTTTCTTCCTCGGTGCAGCCCAGCAGGATCTTGACGTCCAGTGTCTTCTGCAGAATATCGGCGGCCACGACCAGGGCGGTCACCGTCTGCTTGTCCGAACCGATGTACACGCTGACCCCGTCGCCATCCTGACTGCCGCTGTCGGTCAGGTGGCCGTAGCGGGTCGGATAGATCAGATTCTTGAAGCGGGGATGTACATCCCCTTTTTCTTTTGTGATCTCCAGGTTGCTGGAGAGCAGCAGCGTATCCACTTTCTGCCAGAAATAAGCGTTATTTTCATAATTTTCCATGATGAGTTTTCCTTATGGTTACCCCCGTCATTATATGAAATTGCAGGGCTTATGTAAACACAGATCATGGAATTGAAATATTTTTCAGCCGGCGATCCGGACCTTGTCCCGCGTGATGTCCGCCAGGGTGTGGCAGCCGGTCATCAGCATTGCCTGTTTCAGCTGATCCTGAATCTTCTGGATCGCCGCCGCCAGCCCTTCGGAGCCGCCTTTGACACAGGCCAGGGCAAACGGCCGGCCGATCAGGACACCGTCCGCACCCAGGGCCAGGCACTTGAACACGTCGTTGCCGCTGCGGATCCCGCCGTCGATCAGGATGGTGACCTTGCCCTTCACCGCGGCTGCGATCTCCGGCAGCACCTCCAGGGTGCCCGGGGTATCATCCATGACCCGGCCGCCATGGTTGGATACCACAATGGCATCCACACCGGCATCCACCGCCGCCTGGGCGGCATGGACGGTCATGATGCCCTTGACGATGAAGGGCTTGCCGAGCTTCTGCTTGATGTAGCGCAGCGCTTCGGTATTCTTGGTCTCCACGGGCGTCTTGCCGGCCCGCAGCAGCGGCAGTCCGGCCGCGTCGACATCCATGGCGGCCATGTCGAACTTCAGATGCGACAGGATCTCGATCCGGGCATCTACCCCTTCTTTGACCCAGGGCTTGATGGTCACGATGCCATGACCGTTATGGTCATTGACGGCCTGGGCAGGCTTGGCAAACAGGTTCTCAATGTCGATGCCGTCGCCGGTAAAGCCGCGGATGCCGGTCTTCTCACAGGCATCCAGGACCTGGCAGCTGTAGTCATATTCACTGATGTCAAAGCCGTAATTATTCTTGATGCCGGCCACCGGTGCCGAGAAAACCGGCATGGACATCGGGACGCCCAGGATGGTGCAGGCCGTGGAAATCTCGCCCGGGTCTGCCTGGACATCCATGTTGATCCTGACACGCTTCATCGCCTCGACGTTGCGGACAAAGCTCTCGCCCGTGTCCTTGCCGCCGACGCCCGGGATCTCACCGCGGCAGGCGATTCCGTTGCAGTACTTGCATTCTTTGCATTTGAGCATAGCATTCTCCTCCGACACGCTCATTATAGAACAAGCCGGGAGGCTGTCCCGGCTGAATTGATGGGAATTATCGGGTCTGTTTCTTCCGCATCCGGTTCGACATATGCCGGGCGGAATAGGAGAAGAGGAAGGTCATGATGACCAGCACGGCGCTGGAGAACCAGGCCACCTCGCTGGAATTGGCATACAGGGAACCTTCGGTCCGCAGCACCCAGATGTGCAGGGCCAGGGTTTCGCCCGAGCGGAACGGGTTCAGCGGACAGGTCACGGAGGTCAGGTCCCAGTTGCTCCAGTTCAGGTTCGTGCTCTGCCCGGCCGTGTACAGCAGGGCGGCGGATTCGCCGAAACCGCGTCCGGCAGCCATGATGATGCCGGTGATGATCTGCGGCATGGCGGAAGGAATCAGGACATTGAAGATCGTTTCCGCCTCGGTGGCGCCCAGGGCCAGAGAACCCTGCTTGTAGCCCGACGGCAGGGAGCGGATGGCCTGGTCGGTTTCCGTGGCGATCAGCGGGAGGCAGAGAATCGAGACGGCCAGGGCGCCGGCAAACAGATTCCAGTGGAAGCCCGTCAGCAGGATGAACACCAGATAGCCGAACAGACCGACCACGATGGACGGCAGCGAGGACAGCGTCTCGATGCTGATGCGCAGGAACGAAGTGAAGCGGTTATGCCGGGCATACTCGGCCAGATAGACCCCGGCCGCAATGCCGACCGGTACCGAGAACAGCAGCGACCAGAAGACCAGATAGACCGTATTCCAGAGCTGGTTGAGAATCCCGTCCGTGGTGGCCGTCAGCATGTCGGATGTGAAACTGGAGAAGCCCTTATACAGGATATAGACGGTCATGACGATCAGCAGGATGAGGATGAAGGCACCGATCCCGCCGAGAATGCCGGTGGCGAGCCGGTCATGGCGCAGGTTCTTCCGGAACTGGGCCTGATTGGTGGTCATTTCTTCACCTCCGCTCTGTTGTTGATGTAATGAATCAGGAAGATCAGGATCAGAGAGATCACATACAGCAGCAGCGCCATGCTCCAGAGCGCCAGGTTATGCTCGCCGCCGTTGGCGGTGTTGCCCATATCCGCGGAGATCGCCGCGGTCAGGTTGGACGTCGGGTACAGCAGGTTCTGGGCAAAGGACCGGGTCTTGCCGATGACCATGGCGACGGCCAGGGCCTCGCCGAAGGCTCGGGCCAGGCCCAGGATGATGCCGACCAGGATGCCGGAACGGGCGGCCGGCAGGGCCACCTTGTGGATCATCTGCCAGCGCGTGGAACCCAGCCCGTAGGCCCCTTCCTTGTACTCAGCCGGCACATTCATCAGGGCATCCGTTGCGGCCGTGGCAATGGTGGGAAAAATCATGATGGCCAGCACCAGACCCGCAGCCAGCACGCTGAAGCCGCCTTTCGGTGCATCGAAGGCGTCCTTGATCCAGGGCACCAGCACGGTCAGACCGAGCCAGCCATAGACGACCGAAGGAATGCCGACGTAGATTTCCACGGCCGGTCGCAGAATGGTCTGACCGATCTTCGGGGCTATCTCAACCATCAGAATCGCCGCTGCGATGGCAAAGGGCACGGCGATCAGCAGGGCCAGGGCACAGGTCTCCAGCGACCCGACGATGAACACGGCTGCCCCGACCGTGCCGGTTTCCCCGCTCAGGCTGTCCGACGGATTGAAGTCTGAGGAGAACAGGAACTCGGCAAGCGTGTGATGGTAGATGGTAAAGGTACCGGTGCCCCGGTACACCAGGAAGGCGCCGATGGCAATGGTCAGGCAGATGATGAAGATGCCGCAGCCGGTAAAGATCCGCCGCCATTTCCTATCTCGTACAAAGGACTGGCTCAATGTGGTCATGCTTGTCACCCTTTCTTGTCAAAAAGGATCTGCGGACAGGGCCTCCTGACCAGCAGATCCATTTACTTCCGAAACCTTATGCTCAGTTGGACTCGTGAGTAGCCAGAGCTGCGTCACTCATCTTGGAGTAGACACCATAACCCAGCGCTTCGATGTTTGATGCGAATTCATCGCTGGTCATGTAGCTGATGAAGGCCTGCGCAGCTTCGCTGCCCTCACCCTTGGTGTACATGTGCTCATAGCCCCAGACAAGGTAGGTCCCGTTGTAGGTGTTCTCCAGAGTCGGTGCAACGCCGTCAATCGAGAGCGCCTTGCAGTCGGTGTTGTTGACCAGATAGGACAGAGCGACATAGCCGATGGCATTTTCATTGTCCGCAATCGTCTGCATCAGGGTGCCGGAGTCATCGGTTTCCAGTGCCGAGCTGGAAGCTTCTTCCGCGCCGTTCAGCGCCCAGGTCTTGAACAGTGCCCGGGTACCAGACGAAGAAGGTCTGGTGACCAGCATGATGTCCTCATCCGGGCCGCCGACTTCACTCCAGTTGGTGATTTCCCCGGTGAAGATGCCGATCAGATCATCCGTGGACAGATTGTCGATGCTGAGGTTGGCGTTGACCACCGCAGCCATCGTGATCGTGGCGACCTTGTGATCCACCAGTTCCGCAGCCACAGAGGCATCCAGCTTCTCTTCGGCGAAGACATCCGAATCACCGATATCGACGGTGCCGTCAGCAACCTGCTGCAGGCCCTGACCGCTGCCGCCGCCGCTGACCTGAACATCGCAGTCCGGATTCTGCTCCATGAAGGCTTCCGCAGCGGCCTGAGCCAGCGGCAGCAGAGCGGAGGAACCGGCAGCCGTTACGGTGCCGGAAACCGTGCCGGTCGAAGCCGAGGTCGCAGCTGCCGTCGAGGCAGCCGTGGTGCTGGCCGCAGTCGTAGAAGAAGCAGTGCTGGACGAGCAGCCCGATGCCATAAGCAGCGCAGCCGCAAGCATGAAGCGTGTTTTCTTTCCCATCATCAGTTATCTCCTCATATGTGGTACACCGTCAATGTAAAATCGCCGTGTTAAGTATAAAAGACCGGCTTTGTTATATTGCTGTAAAGTCCGGCTGCGGAGCTGGATTTCTTCCCTCTTCAGGAACGGCATTCATGAATGCTGACAAAAACAGAGCATTCCGCTCTGTTTATGAGAATCTTCTGAATGGTCCGGCTTTTATTCGTGAATGTGTTCGTAGGCCATCTTGTAGATGTTCTTGATATGGTTGTCGGCCATATAGTAATAGATCATCTTTCCCTCCCGGCGGGAGCGGACCAGCTTGGCCTTCTTCAGCGAACTGAGCTGATGACTGACGGCTGACTGGGACATTTCCAGCAGACCGGACAGATCACTGACACAGAGCTCGCCGGAAAACAGGGCCGACATGATCTTGAGTCTGGTGCTGTCGCCGAACATGGTGAAGATTTCGCTCATGTCATCGTAATCTTCTTCGGTGGCCATATGGCGGCGGGCCTTTTCAACCTGTTTTTCGTTGACAAATTTCATGTATTCTTTCCTTCCTTTATACGGACACTCTTGATTTCCTTGCCGGGTGCGAAGTGATTCATCAGCCGGGCGACTGTCGACTTCCGGTACATGTCGCAGGTCCGGCTGCTGCCGTCAACCAGATTGACCACCAGCAGATCTGAGCTCATATGCCATTCATAGCTCCAGGAGACCATGTCTTCCCAGTAGATCAGACTGCATTCATCCTGGTGCCGGGAATCATAGAGAATGAGATATTCCGAGGTGAACTGCGCCAGAATCCGATCCGGCATCAGCGTCAGGGCAAACAGGGCGACCAGGATCAGGACCAGCCCGGCGGTTGCCAGGATGTCTTCGGCGTAGATCATGTAGCAGCCCACCGCAATGCAGAGGATCAGAAAAGATACCGGCTTGACCCGGATGGAACGCATCTTCCCGTCATATTCCGGAAGATTACGGGTTTTGATATCCTGCGACCGCATGGCTTTATTTTAAAGCATTCCCCGAACCTTTTCTATGCAGTGACACCTTCACTGTCGGTCTTTCAGGATCGCAGCCGCAGCCCGCATCCCGGCCCGCATGGCCTGAACGACGGTAGCGGCACCGGTGACCGCGTCGCCGCCGGCATAGACATCCGGCAGGCTGGTGCGTCCCTCCTCATCCACCTGCAGGGCACCCCAGCGGTCGGCCTTCAGCGCCGGATTCTGCCGGCTGAGGGCAGGATCATTGTCAAAGCCAAGGGCCAGAATGACGGTATCCACCGCCAGGAATTCATGCGCTCTGCCGCTGTCCACCGGGCGTCTGCGGCCGCTGCTGTCCGGTTCGCCGAGTTCCATGATGCAGAGCTCGGCCGAGGTCACCTGGCCGTTTTCGCCATGGAAGGCACACGGGTTATGCAGGGTCAGGAAACGGACGCCCTCTTCCTGGGCATGCTGAAGCTCGCTCTGGCCGGCCGGCATTTCCTTTTCCGTCCGCCGGTAGACGATGGTGACGTCTTCCACCTGGGCCAGACGCACCGCATCCCTGGCCGCATCCATGGCCACATTTCCGCCGCCGACCACCATGACATGATGGCCGCAGGCCGGACAGGAACGTCTGCCCTGTTCATCCATTCCGGAAAGGTTGACCGCACTCAGGAAATCCTGCGCCAGCCAGATCCCGGCAAGATCCTCACCCGGAATACCCATGTGCCGGGGCACGGTGGCGCCGGTTCCCAGGAATACCGCATCATATTGTTTCTGCAGCTGTTCCAGGCTGAGCTCCCGGCCGATGCGGGTCTGCAGCTGCAGCTGTACGCCGAGATCCTGAAGTCTCTGCAGATGCGCCTGGACGGTCTCTGTCTTAAGGCGGTAAGAAGGAATGCCCCAGGTCAGTACCCCGCCGGCATAATCAGCTGCTTCGTAAATGGTGACGGCATAACCGGCTTCGGCCAGTTTTTCGGCACAGGCCATGCTGGCAGGACCGCTGCCCACGCAGGCGGCGCTCCTGCCGCAGGATGGACCCGGCTTTCGGGGAGTCAGGTCATGGGCCTGAGCCCATTCCCCGACAAAGCGTTCCACAGAGCCGATGGCCAGCGGCTCATCGATCCGGCCGCGCACGCAGTGTCCTTCACACTGTTTTTCATGCGGACAGATCACCCCGCAGATATCCGGCATGCAGGTGGTCTGGCTGAGGACTTCATAGGCTCCGGCGTAATCCTTCTCCCGGACCAGGCGCATCATCTCCGGAATATTGTTCTGGACCGGGCAGCCCTGCCGGCACTGCGGAACCCGGCAGTTCAGACAGCGGCTGGCCTCCGCACATACATCGGTTTCGGTATAGCCCGGCAGAAAGGGACGGAAATTAGTCTTCCGTTCCTTTCCAGGTACGGCCGGCATGACAATCCGGTTTTTCTTCTCCATTCTTACCCCTCTTTCCAGATTCAGATCAGGCGTCTGCCGCCATCCACAAACAGCGTGGCATCGTTGCAGAAATCTGCCTTGTCGCTCAGCAGATACAGGGCCGCATAGGCGATCTCTTCCGGTTCGCCGAGCCGGGGCACCGGGGTGCCGTTCTCGATGGAATCCTTTGCCCATTCCACATTCTTGGGATCTTCAAAGGCACCGGCCCGGATCAGACCCGGGCAGATCTCATTGCAGCGGATGCCGTCCCTGGCATATTCCAGGGCGACGGTCTTGGTCAGATTATGGACCGCTGCCTTGGCCATGGAATAGACTCCGACTCCCGGAACGATCTGTTCCATGGTCACGGAGTTGATGTTCAGGATCCGGCCATAGTGCTGCGGGATCATATAGTGCAGGGCATTGACCGTTGCCATGACATAGGAACCCAGGTTGGTGTTCATGACCTTCTGGTACTGTTCCCAGGTCAGGTCCTTGAGCAGGATCTGGGGTTCCCAGGCACAGTTGTTGACCAGCATGTCAAGGCGTCCGTAATGCGTCACGGCGGTATCGATAAGATTCCTGACCTGGTCCGGATCCGTCGCATCCGTCCTGATGAAGATGGAATCGCCGCCCTTGGCACGGATGCCAGCCGCAACTTCCTCGCCGAGATTCTCCCGGCGGCCGGAGCCGACGACTTTGGCACCCTGCTGGGCAAAGACCTGCGCCATGCATTTGCCGATTCCGCTGGTGGTACCGGTGATGACAATCACCTTGTCCTTGAGCACATCCTGAATCACTGCCATATGGGTTTCCTCCTGCCGGCAGCCGCGTGCCGGCCATTCTTTCTATTAAATAGTAGCATTCCTGTCTACTGGCAGGTTCGGGAAAGAACAGCCGCCGTAATTTTCCAGCTCTGGTATACTGAACCACGGAGAAAAAGATATGTCACAGCCTGTTACCTTTGAAATTACCCATGTGGATCCGCATTCCGGAGCCCGGACGGGGATCCTGCATACCCCGCATGGTGATGCGGAGACCCCGATGTTCATGCCGGTCGGCACCCAGGCGACGGTGAAGTTCCTGTCCCCGGAAGAGCTCTATGAGATTCATACCGGCGTGGTGCTGGCCAATACCTACCACCTCTGGCTGCGGCCGGGTGAGGATGTCATCGCCGAAGCGGGCGGCGTGCAGAAGTTCATGAACTACCGAGGACCGATGCTGACGGACTCCGGCGGCTTTCAGGTCTTTTCCCTGGCCGATGTGCGTCAGATTAAGGAAGAAGGCGTCACCTTCCGCAATACGCTGAACGGCGATCTGCTGTTCCTGTCCCCGGAAAAATCAATTCAGATCCAGAACAAGATCGGGGCGGATATCATCATGTCCTTTGATGAATGCATCCCCTACCCGGCTGATTATGACTATGCCAGACAGTCCATGGAACGGACCCTGCGCTGGGCACAGCGCGGCAAAGACGCGCATCAGCGTCCGGATGAGCAGGCCCTGTTCGGCATTGTGCAGGGCGGTGATTACCAGGAACTGCGGGATACCTGTGCCGAAAAGCTGGTGGAGATGGATTTCCCCGGCTATGCCATCGGCGGTACGTCGGTCGGCGAAGACAAGGAAACCTTCCTGCGCATGGTCGGCTGGTCGGTGGAGAAACTGCCCTGGGACAAGCCGCGCTATCTGATGGGTGTGGGAGCCGTGAATGATCTGCTCAACGCCGTCGCCCTGAATATCGATATGTGTGACTGCGTGCTGCCCACCCGGCTGGCCCGGCATGGCACCCTGCTGACCAGTCAGGGACGCATCAACATCCGCAAGGCCATCTATGCCCATGACTTCACACCGCTGGATCCGGAGTGCGACTGCTACTGCTGCCGCAATTACACCAAGGCTTATCTGCACCATCTGTTCCGCTGCAACGAAGGCTTCGGACTGCGCCTGATGTCCATTCACAACATCCGTTTCCTGGTGCATCTGATGGAGCAGACCAGAAAAGCGATCCGGGAGGACCGCTTCAGTGAGTTCCGGCAGGAATATCTTGCCAATATGAAGTTTGATGAACGGGGCTTCTAGAGTCTCTCCTGCAGCCAGTGCTGCAGGATGAGGGCGTGGTTGTGATCGACTGTTCTGGCCGCATAGAGCAGCGTAACGTTGCCTTGCTTCAGATAGGCTTTCATGTCCCTCACAAAGTCCTCAGCCGCCGGATTGGCATTGAGTTCGGCGAGATATCTGTCTGAGAATTCCTCAAAGGTGATGGAACCGGAGTGGAAAGCCTTGCGCAGGTCGTTGGAAGGACTGATTTCCTTTCTCCATTCCTGCATGCCAAGGGTCTGTTTTGATCTGCCCCGCGGCCACAGCCGGTCAACCAGGATGCGGGTGCCATCCTCTTGGGCAATGGGTTCATAGACGCGTTTGATCCGGATCTGATTCATTCTGTTTTCCGGAAAGTGATCTTTCCGTCCTCCATGGATGCAATGATAGCCAGGCTTTCCAGATGAATGCCCTTTTCCCGCAGCAGTCTACCGCCGAGCTGGAATCCCTTCTCGATGCAGATGCCGACGCCGCTGACCTCAGCCCTGGCCTGTTCACACAGCTGGATCATGCCTTCGACAGCCCGGCCGTTGGCCAGGAAGTCGTCGACGATCAGGACATGATCCGAGGCCTTCAGGTACCGTTTTGACAGCATGATCGTATAGTCCCTGTCATAGGTATACGAATGCACCACTGCGGAATAGACATCCGCATCCAGGTTGCGGGAACGGTTCTTCTTGGCAAAGACGGCCGGCACCCCGAAGACATAGGCCGTCATGGTGGCAATGGCAATCCCGCTCGCCTCAACCGTCAGGATCTTCGTGATACCCGCATCCGCAAACAGTCTGTGGAATTCCCTGGCAATATGCTCAAGCATGACCGGGTCCAGCTGATGGTTCAGAAAGCTGTCTACCTTCAGGACCTCACCCGGCAGTACTCTTCCTTCCGCAGCAATCCGCTCTTCCAGTTCCTTCATCCCTGCTCCTCCTGAACAATATCAAAATCATAGCAGATCCCCGCCTGCCTGGGATATAAAGAAAAAGCAGGAACTGTGCTCCTGCCTGAATTCTCATGGTGCGCCCGACGGGATTCGAACCCACGACCCTCAGATTCGGAATCTGATACTCTATCCAGCTGAGCTACGGGCGCGTGCATCTAGTATATTAACATAAATCTTTGATTTTCGTTAACGATATGCTAAGATATTAGGGCACTGGGGTTGTAGCTCACCCGGGAGAGCGCATCCATGGCATGGATGAGGTAGTGGGTTCGAGTCCCATCAGCTCCACCATATTGCTTGAAAACCGCATAACCATGCGGTTTTTACTTTGCCTGCATGGGAATTGCATGGGAATCACACAAAAAGCACTCCCCCTTAGATCTGAAGTACGCAGGCTTACAAAAAATGTCTGGTTTCTTTCAATGTCTTACAGTTGGCTGAGATGTTTACTTTTGATATTGTGATGTTGGTTTCCTTCTTTTCGGATGTTGCCCGGTGGATTTACTAGTGTTCTTTTGATACGCATCATATTCATCAATGATTTTAATGATATCCTGAAACTCATAAATCTGCCCCAGCCGACCGGATTTGTGCTGCAGATAAGACCATAAACCGGTAGATCTGAGAACTGCCACCACGGCGATATTCCTGGTGCGTGATAGGTCCTTGCTGCTCTTCAACATTTGATAGTAGCTGGCGCTGCCAATGGTGGTCACCCAGCTATCAATATCAGACCATAGCAGATTTGAACGCGTTTTAGGGCCAGTGCCCGCCGGACTGTTTTAGGTCTGATCACCCGATCAAAAAGCGCGGTTTTCCCGCGCCTGTGAAGTTCTTGAAAAAAAGTCTCTAGTGCTCTATATTGAAACTAGAGACGGAGGACATAGGCCGTGACCCTTAGTCTAGCCGTCCTTTTTTTAATTCATCTGTATCATCCTTAATTTTTGCCGGTTCTGTCTTACAGATGAAATGAACTTCTGCAGTATTGCCTGTTGATGTCATCAGATAGGATAATCCATGAGGCTACCGGTACTTTTGGCCGGTGTAAGCACATGGCTTATTGCATCTGTATGCAGTTTTCCATACCGTCTCATAACAGCAATTCCGCTTTTCTCTGATCTGTCAGAGGCACCTCTCGGCAGGCTGCTGATCATCCCTTGCTTTTCAAAACAGCTGAAATATCCTGACATTCACTGTATAAAAAAAGCGTTACATTCCTGCAACGCACGGTTTGGAATGATATATGGAAGGACGGTCCGCACCATCCGTCATAGCTCTATAGTTGCGAGCTCCTGCTAGATCAAAGGCAATTCATGGAATTACCTGACACGGTTGGCACGTGGCACTTCAAGGTCAATGCCTTGTGGGTTTTGCTCAACACTCAGCCATATATCCCGCACATCCAATGTAACAGACTTCTCGGTTCTGTCTAATCAGCATGTTTTTGACGGATGATCATTTTGTTATCCCATTTCGAAACATCCGGAAAAATGCCTGGAAGTGTGTCCCGGAAGGTTCCTGCATACATCAAAAAAGCGTGGCTTTTCAGTCTCGCTTCTTTGAATAAGATGGATGGCCTCAACTCCCATCATCCAGTTACACGTTTCCGTGACGCAGGCTGGCTGAGAAAATTTCCCTGCTCTCACCTTATGTCTTCATATTACCTGATCATACCGGAAAAGCAAGATTTTCCCATCTTGTGCCCCGCTGCCTGATAAATCATCGACAGCAGCAGATTCTTCTATGAGGATTTTGCTGACTGGCTTAACCTCAATATGAAAATCAGGCAGATCGAAAAAATATGGGAATGATCAGTAATTCGGATCAGTTCATTCTGTCTGCCTTCCAGGCAATCGGAATTCTTTTTTTTTACAGCAGTGAAGGATGTCATGCCCCTGAAAACAAAAATCAATATTTTTATCATCCAGCTGTTTGCAGATCAGTTTCCTTTTTCCCTGCCTGGTTCCGGCAGATCTTCATCAGCCGTCAGCTGACATGACAGGCAGGAGGATGTCTTTTCCCGAGCAGATAACTGCATGCATGGAGATGTTGCGCGTTATTCCGAGCAGATGATTTCAGCAGATTAAGCTGTCTGCTTCGCCCCTATGACTTTAATGGCTAAGCTGCCGGGTGAAAAACGCCTGTAAGAGTTGAATTTCCAAATCTTTTCGCAGTCATCGGGTTTACTGCTGTTCTGAAATCTCAGTGCCTCGTTAACGGCTCTTATCTGGAATCAGACTGCCGACCGCTTTCCGTTAACTGAAAAGCCCCGGGCTGTCCCGAGGCTTAACGCCGTAAATGACAGAATGAAGGAGTTTTGATTTACGGCTGGGGATAGCGGGGCGGCTGCACGCCATAGGCGAGCAGATTTGCCGCGGCGATCACATCAAAGACCGGTACCTGACACTGGGCATGGAGTGCGGCGGCATAGGTGCCAAGATTGCTGCACTCGATGATGATGGCCCCGAGATCCGGCGTGTTCTGCTGCAGGGCGGAGGCGGCGTGGAGCACGTCTTTCTGCATGCGCTCCGGATCCAGATTATGACCGCCTTTGATAACAATCTCGTGGAAGTGCGGTTCATCCTGCAGACCCTGGATGGCCAGCGGAATATCTTCCGTCCAGCCAGATCCTTTCAGGTGCCTTTCACTGAGCATGGTGGAATCTCCCGTCAGGATGCCGATCCGTCCCTGGCGGCCGATCAGCTGCCAGACGGTCGGAATCAGCACCAGAGAAGAGGCCGCAAAGGTGATGCCGGTTTCCCTGGCGATGTCCTGCTGGTACAGGGACATCAGACCGCAGTCCCCTACCGCTGCCTGTATTCCGGCCTGCTTCAGATTCCGGCAGGCCTGAATGAGGTGATTCCGGACTTCTTCCCCGCCCTGGATCAGGTCGGCAAACCCTCCTTTGACCACTTCATAGCGGACTGGATAGGCAAAGCTGGCCGCATGTCCGGCATCGCCGGGGATGCGCGGAGTCGTGGTGGAGAAGACCAGGATGCCGACAGGCTGTCCATAGAACGGATAACCGGACTGAATGGCCATATCAGAACGCTCCTGTCCAGCCGGTCATGGTCAGGAAGACCATGATCACGGCCGAGATGCCCAGCATGATCAGCACCTTCGGGAAGGCCCACTTGAACCACTTCGAGAACGGAATGCCGCAGGTGATCAGAGAACCGATGGTCCAGCCCAGAATCGGGGAAATGATATTCGTGAAGCCATCGCCGAACTGGTAAGCCTGAACGATCAGTTCCGGCGCCAGGCCGAGCACTTCGCCGATCGGCTTGATGATCGGCACCAGGATGGCGGCCTTGGAAGAAGCGGACGGAATGATCGGGTTGATCAGGGCAATCACCAGCATCATGCCGACGGAGGCGATCCACTTCGGCAGATTCATCAGCGGCCGGGTGACGGCATAGACGATGGTATGCAGGACATTGCCCATGCCCAGCACCAGCGAGATGGAACGGGCCATGCCGATGATGAAGCCGACGAAGGCCATGGACTGCAGGCCTCTGACGAACGAATCGCCGAGTTCATCCCAGCTCATGCCGTTGATCTTGCCCATGACGGTCGCACAGGCCATGAAACCTGCCGTCTGCGCCGCAAACAGGGTATTCATGTCGGCAGACATGCCATAGATGACAATCCAGACATACTGACCGACGAAGATGAGCAGCGTAATGATGGTACGGGCATCCATCTTGACTTCCTTGATTTCCACCTCTTCATCGCCGCCCTGATCCGGCCGCCAGCCATCTTCATACAGCGGGCTCTTGGTGGGATCCCTGCGGATCTTCCGGGCATAGGAGAGCACCATGAGCAGACCGACCACCATCATGATGTTCATGATGATGAACCGGGTCAGGAAGCCGCCATACAGCTTCGTACCCATCATGGCCTGGACAATGAACATCTTCGTCGGTCCGGTACCGAAGCCCAGCAGCGTCGCAAAGGTGGTGACCATCATGGCCACAAAGCCATCCAGGTGCAGTTTCTTTGCAAAGGCCAGACCGACCGGTACGATGGCGATCAGGGAATCCCCGCCGCCGAATCCGCCCAGATAGACCATCAGGCAGAACAGAATACCGATCAGCAGATCGCCTCTGCCGGAAGATTTATAGATGGCCCAGTCCAGCACCCGGTCGAAGGTCTTGGTATCCAGGAACACCTGAATACATGCTCCGGAAACCAGAACGATCATGACGATGGACGCGGATCCCGTCAGACCCGGGAAGATCTGCATCAGCGCGGTGATCGGATCCACCGGCGTCTGATAGCCAAGGAATGAGAACTGGTCGCCGATGATGTTGCCGTCCGCGTCAGTTGCAAACTGACCGGCCGGAATGATGTAGGTCAGCACGGAACAGATCAGCAGGATGATGAGCATCAGCCACAGCATGTGCGGCATCTTATGCTTTTTCTTTTCCGGCTTCTTTTTCTCTTCACTCATATCGGTTTTCTCCTGTCATTTTTCCGCTCGGGCCATGACCGCCGCCACATAGGCCGCCGTGGCCGTCACGCCCAGATCCAGTACGTCTTCATCCACATCAAAATGGGTGGAATGGTGGGACGCACCGGTCCCCTTCTCCGGATTGGCAATGCCCAGATGGCAGAGCACTCCCGGCCAGCGCTGCAGATACTTGGCATAGGATTCCGAGGCATACCACGGTTCCCAGTCGGTGACGCTGCCAGGCGCTGCCTTTTCAATGCTGTCTTCTGCCAGGCGCGACAGTTCCGGATCGTTGAGCACCGGTGCCGTAAAGTCACTCTCCACCTTTTCTCCGAAGGTCACGGTGCAGTGATTATAGGCCGCCGTATGTTCGGCAACCTCCTTCTCAATCCGGACTGCCTTTTTCCCTTCTTCGTCATTGAAGAAACGCATCGACCCCAGCACGGTGGTGTCATCCGGAATGATGTTGTGCGAGGTGGCACCGGTCACCCCGGTAATGCCCAGAGTGACCGTCTGATTGGCGTCGATCTGGTTGGCGAAGGCCACTGCCATGTTATTGATATAGTTGGCGGCACAGTACAGCGGATTGATCGCCAGATCCGGCCGGCTGCCATGTCCGCCCTTGCCATGGAACGTGACATCAATCTGGGCAAAGCCGCCCATCCGCGGTCCCTCATGCACACACAGCTTCCCGGAGGGAATGCCGGCGTAGACATGAATCGCCCAGCAGGCATCGAACTTCCGCCCTTCCAGGGCCTTCAGAATGACCGGAAATCCCAGTCCGAACTCTTCGCCGGACTCAAAGACAATCGTCACCGTACCGCATAATTCATCTCTGTAATGGGACAGCAGCCGGCAGGCGCCCAGGCACATGGCCGTATGGGCATCATGCCCGCACAGATGGGCCGTCTTGTCCGGGGTGCGGGAGATGCAGGTACGGGGCTGTTTCAGATTGTCAGGTGCTTCGCTCATGGGCAGTGCGTCAATATCCGCCCGCAGCAGGATGGCAGGTCCGGGACGGCCGGTATCCAGTTCGGCCAGGACACTCATGCCTTCCAGCTCGGTATAGGCAATGCCGTCTTCTTTCAGCTGCTGTTCGATCAGCGCCCGGGTATCCTTTTCCGTACCGCCGACTTCCGCATACTGATGCACGGTCCGGCGCAGCTGCAGCACGTAGTCATGCAGGGCAGAAACTTCCTGCCGGATCATTTCATTGGTTAACATTGTTCTTTTTCTCTCCTTGTCACGACGGGATCAGCCGCTCTGAAGAAGGCCTTCAGAGCGGCCTGAAATGAGGATGATCGCGAAGCCTGCACACTTGGAGAACCGGCCGTAAGCCGGTCCTGTTTCTGATTTCAATGTGTCAGAAATTTCCGGCTGATTCTGTAAACCAGACTACAATTTTTCGATAAACCTGCCTGTCTGCAGAGGAAAAAATCCCGCCGGTTCTGCGTCTTGTACGCAGCATCCCGACGGGATTCAGCAGCATCCGGAAGCAATTATTTCTGTTTGTCAGACCAGCGCATGGCGATATGCGGCACCTCTTCAATCAGGAAGACATCGGAAGTGCGCTGAAAGCCCAGTTCCGTATAGAACTGTTCCAGATAGGCCATGGCGGAAATTTCCACAGGGAGAGAGGAATTCTTCTCCGTCAGCTGCCGGCAGGCTTCTCTGACCAGGGCCGAGCCGATGCCCTGATGGCGGCAGTCTTCCCGGACCGAAAGGCGGCCGAAGGTGTGGGCATTCTGCACATCCTCCCGGCTGCCGGCAGGAAACAGCCGGACATAGCCGAGCAGATGGTTCTGCTCATCCAGGGCACGCAGGTGCAGGTCCTGCTGATCACGGAAGTCAAAGTCATGATAAATCAGGCGCTGCCCCAGGACGAAGACCGCAAAGCGGTGGGCCAGGATTTCATACAGCGTCTGATTATCAAGCTCGGCAAAGGTTCGACAGTCGAGCTTCACAGAACTCAGCCCTTGTAATCCGGCTCTTTGCCGATCAGGGCAATGATCTGCTTCATGGCATCGATCATGACATCGATGTCCTTATGGTTGTTGAAGTACTGGCAGGAAATCCGGAAGCCGCCGACATAGTCCGTGAACCGCTGGGCGATGAAGATCCGGCGGGCATGGAGATCCTTCAGGATGCGGCGGTCGATGTCGAGATCCTGGTACAGACGGGCGATGATGATGCCGCCGCGGTGACCCGGATCACGATGCGTGATGACCGTACCGCCGATGGATTCGATCTGATCCATGCAGTACTCACCGAGCTCCCAGACATACTCCTGGATGTTCTCGATGCCGATCTCGTTGACCAGTTCCAGAGATTCGCCCAGAGCGATGGCGCCGGTATAGTTGGCGGTGCCGCCGATCTCATACTTCCGTGCCGTTTCCGGGAAGGTCCAGTCATGCACCGAAGGCGCAGCCGGATTCTCCCAGTAGGCACCCCAGCCGCCTTCCGGAACCGTGGTGTTCAGGTAGCCGGCATAGCTCTGCTTGATCTTCGGCAGGGATTCCTTGTTCACATACAGGACACCGGTGCCGTACGGGCTGTTCAGCCACTTGTGGCCGCCGGCGACCAGCACATCGTAATGCGTCTTCTTCGTATCGATCTTGGTGACGCCCATCTGCTGGACGGCATCGACAACCAGGAAGATGCCGTGCTTCTTGCAGAAGTCGCCGATCTCGGTCATGTCGCTCAGCCAGCCATTGCACCACTCCAGCGTGGACATGACGATGATTCTGGTATGCTCATCTGCCAGGGCTTCAAAGTCCTTGACGGTGAAGCGGTTGTCCTTGGTCTTGCAGACCCGGATGTCGATGTTCTTCTCCTTCCGCATCACGCACCACGGCAGCGCGACCTGGATGAATTCCAGATTGGTGGTGATGATGTTGTCGCCGTCATGCAGCTCAATGCCCTGGGCGGCAATGTTCAGGCCGTGGGAGGTGCTCTCCACCAGCGCGATTTCTTCCGGATCCGCATTCAGCAGCTTGGCCGCTTCCACATAGGCCTTGTTGCGCAGGCTGTCCATCGCAATGTGGTGGGCACTGGAGTTGGCTTCTTCCTGGGTGGCCGTCATGTCGGCAAATGCCTTGACGGCGCGGACGGTACGCTGCGGCGCAAAGCTGACGCAGGCAGCATCCAGGAATGTCATGGTGTCAAGAACGGGCCACTCTTCGTGACGAAGCTTTTCGAAATCGTAAGACATGTTTACTTTTCCTCCTGTTTTTTCCATTGTCTTCATGCATGTTATGGACAGGGCTTTCTGCAGGAATGGTGCATTGAAAACACCTTTGCCAAGGCCATGAATTCAGATTGCAATTGTGCAGAAAACCAGCGGTAGACACTTCATTCAGTGTGACGATCCGTTGTCTGTAACGATTCGCCTCCCTTCAGAATCTTCGTGTGTGCTTCACGTCAACCAGATCTTAGCGCCCTTCCGGAAATAAATTTATAAAGCGTTTTACAAATTCGGAAATTGTCGCAAATATTTTATTGTCAAATGTCCGGCATTGTTCTATGTATGGATTGAAAGCATTCACTTGTTACAGAGGATAATCATCATGAAATCGTCACAGCGTTTCTCGCCATGGATACAGGCCGATCTCAGCAGATGGGACGCCCTGTCTGCCGGTCGGCAGCCGGAAAAGATCCGCAAGGACACTTCTCTCTACTACCAGCGTCAGGAACCGCAGTATCTGTATATCGTCCGCAGCGGCCGCTTCCGCGTGACCTGCTATCTGGCCTCGGGAAAGGAAAGGCAGCTGTACATTGCCGAAGTGGGCTGTCTGATCGGGGAACAGGAAGCCGTCAGCGGCATGCCCTACCAGACCTTCCCGCAGGCCATCATCAATTCGGAGGTCTACCGCATTCCCCGTCTGGAGTTCCTGGCCGCAATGGAGAATGATCCCCTCCTGACCCAGAATGTCATGCGCATGATGTGCCAGAAATATGACGTCCTCTTCAGCCAGCTGATCGGCTATTCCACAACCCAGGCCAAGGCCCAGATCTGCCGGGTGATCGTCAATCTGACGGATCAGTACGGCATTCAGAAGCCTCAGGGCATCCAGATCGGCATCCGGGTCACCCACTCGGATATCGCCGCCATCACCGGCATCAGCCGGGTGACCGTGGCCAACACCTTCAGTCAGCTGAGTCAGGAAAACATCCTCACCCGGCAGGACGGCCGCTTCCTGGTCAGAGATCTGCCCCGCCTGCTGGCTTACGCCGGCGAAGAAAACTGATGCCTGAAACAGCGGTTCCCGCCTTCCTGAGCAGAACCGTCTTTTCTTGACACTTCTTTCCTTTCCGGCCGTCAGAGCAGCCTCAGGAGTAGGAAAAGCTGAAGAACGATTTGAAAATAACAAATCCGGGACAGCCGGCCTGTTTCTTATACTGAAAGTAAAGCATCATGCAGAGTATAAAGGAGGAATTATGAAACACACGCTTGTGGAAAAGATCATTGCCAAGCATGCGGGCCGGGAAGAAGTTTCGCCCGGTGAAATCGTCGATGTCGAAGTCGACCGCCTGCTGGTCAATGATATGAACGCACCGACTGTTTTCCGCAGCTTTGAGCAGCTTGGTGTCAGCGAAGTGGCCCATCCGGACCGGGTCCTGATCGGCATTGACCATCAGGTGCCGCCGGTCGATGTCAAGGCCGCCAATCACCTGGTGGATGACCGGGCCTTCTGTGAAAAGTACAAACTGCCTCTGTTTACGGAGATCGGCCGGCATGGCGTCGGTCATCAGCTGATGGTGGAGAACTTCACCCGTCCTGATGAGATCGCAGTCGGTACCGACTCCCACGCCACCACCTATGGCGGTCTGGGCTGCCTGGGTGCCGGGTGCAACTCTTCGGATGCGGCCGTCATCATGGCGACCGGCAAGATGTGGATGAAGGTCCCGGAGACCATTGCCGTGCACCTCAAGGGCCATCCCCGCAAGGGCGTAACCGGCAAGGATATCGCCCTGGCCGTCAATACCCTGGGCCCGCTGACGGAATTCAACTACAAGTCCGTGGAATACCGCGGCGAATATGCGCATGAGATCAGCGTTTCGGACCGTTTCACCATCTGCAACGAGACGTGTGAGACCGGCGCGAAAAACGGCATCTTCCCGGCCGATCAGCTGACCGCTGACTATGTCGGGGATCACAAGGCCTTCTACATGGATTCTGATGAAGGCTGCACCTACGCCAAAGAATATGAGATCGATCTGGACAGTCTGGAGCCTTCCGTGGCCTGCCCGTTTGATGTCTCCAACGTCCATCCGATCAAGGAAGTCGAAGGCACCAGGATTCACCAGGCCTTCCTGGGCTCCTGCACCAACGGCCGGATCCAGGACTTCGAACAGGCAGCCGAGATTCTCAAAGGCCGCAAGGTCAATCCGAATGTCCGCCTGCTGGTCGTTCCGGCCAGCCAGCTGATCTTCCGGCAGCTGATCACCAGCGGCCTGGCTGAGATCTTCATGGATGCCGGTGCGGCCATCCTCGGTCCCAGCTGCGCCAGCTGCGGCGGCCAGGGCGAAGGCACCATCGGCAAGGGCGAAGTGTGCATCAGCACGACCAACCGCAACTGGAAAGCCCGCATGGGCGATCCGACCTCGCTGGTCTATCTGGCTTCCCCGTACATCGTTGCCGCAAGTGCCGTGGACGGCGTGATCACTGATCCGCGCAAGTATCTCTGAGAAAGGGGGAAGAACAGCATGTCCAATACCGTTTTCTCCGGCAAGGCGTATGTCACGCCGGATAACACCAGTTCCTACCTCATCAGCTACCCGGCCCGCTGGCGGGAATGCGGAGCCGATCCGGAAAAGCTCGGTCAGTGGCTGTTTGAACCGCTCGTTCCCGAGTTCAAGGACAAGCCGAATGCCTTCAAGAACCTGGGCTATGAAGTGCTGGTCTCGGGCAGCGATCTGGGCGGCGGCTTCAAGTCCAACGACGACCCTGCCCTGACCGTCAAAGGCGGCGGGATCAAGCTGATCGTCGCGGATGACATCAACCGGATCTTCTTCCGCAACTGCATCAACCTGGGCAACCCGATCCTGGTCTGCCCGGGGGTCTCCAAGATGGCGCATACCGGCGATGTCATCAGTGCCGATATCGCAACCGGCATCGTGAAAAACGAAACCACCGGTCAGCAGCTGCAGGGTGAACCGCTCTCCGAACTGGCAGTCAATATCATCCTGGCCGGCGGTCTGATTCCTTACTGGAAAGCCAAGCTGGCGGAATAAGCCGCTTCTCCATGAGCCTCCTTCGGGAGGCTTTTCTTGTGCCCGGGCAAAAAAAATCTGCCTGGTTTCCCAGACAGATCTTCAGGCCTGATTCAGATGCAGATTCAGGAAGAAGGAGACAACGGCTGCCGCAAGCAGCAGCAGGAAGGGTGCCGCGTAGGTCGCCGTCTGGGCGTACAGAGCACTGTTCAGCGAGGCGATCAGCGACGTCGGTATCAGCATCAGATTGACGATGCTGTAGTTGCGGGAATAATACTTCCGGCCGTAGAACGAAGCCGTCAGCGCCGAGGTGATCGGCGGCTGGAAGGCATAGGAGAAGCCTGTCACGCACAGCCCCACCGCGGCCATGGCCAGACTGTCCGTCAGGACTGCCCCCAGCATGAGCACGGGTGCCGCGATCGTCACCAGACCATCCAGGGTCATGGTGAAGCGTCTGCCCTTACGGTCGTAGATCATGCCGCTGAACAGCCGGCCGATCCCGTTGCATAGGGACAGCAGACCGGCCAGGAACGAAGCCAGGGAATCGGCGGCGCCGAGAGAAAGCGCCACATCCCGGGCAAAGCTGATCGTGGAATTGCCCACGCAGGCGGCCAGGATCAGGAAGACAAACAGCTGCCAGAAGGAGGGCCGCCGCAGCATTTCCTCCGGGGTCATATCAGCGCCGGAGGTTTCTTCTGCTTTTCCGGCCGCCGCGGATTCCGTTTTCGGATGGTCCATGACCAGAGCCGCATAGAGCGAGGTTGCCGCAATCAGCACCCCGATCAGGCGGTAGGTGTTCCGCCAGCCGAAGCTGCCATGCATCAGGGCATCCGCCAGCATGCCGAACACCAGGGCCGAAGCCCCGAAGCTCATCAGCAGAGCGCCGGAACTGGTCCCCTGCCGGTCGGCATAGCAGGCGTTGACCACGGAGAGAATCGTGTTGTACTGCAGCCCGATGGCCAGGCCGGCCGCAACGCCATAGGAGAGATAGAAGCGCACCAGATCCTCAGCCTGGACGGTGCTGCTGAGCCAGAAGCCCAGCAGCGCCAGGACCGCTGCGGCAAGAAGGATCCGGCGCACCGGCACCTTATGCTGGAGAAAGCCGGAGATCATCCCGCCGATGCAGAACATGCACATGGTCAGGGTGAAGTTGGCCGTCAGCTGTGTCCCGGACCAGCCCAGCTCCGAGGCCAATGGGGCCTTGAGAATGGACCAGCCATACAGCATGCCGGAGAAGAAGAAGGCCAGAATCCCGCTGAAGAGAATCTGCTTTCGGTTCATGCGTTCTGCTTGCCTGCCGCCACGATGCCGGCCAGGGCGATGCAGCGGATCTTCTCCTCAGCCGGTGCGGCTCTTGAAGTCAGGACAATGGGAATCCTGGCCCCGGCCACATAGCTGGCCATCTTGGTCCCCGGGAAGAGTTCCAGGCACTTGCCCAGAATGTTGCCGGCATGGATGTTCGGAGAGACCAGGACATCAAAGTCGCCGCAGTACGGGCAGTCATAGTGCTTGATCTTCGCCCGGTCGGCGCTCATCGCCAGGTCATAGGAGATCGGTCCTTCCACATAGCAGTTCCCGAGTTCTCCGTCTTCGCACATCTTCTTCAGGGCAGCCGCATCCTGGGTCTCCGGCATATGCTCGTCGACCGTTTCCTTGCAGCAGAGCACCGCCACCTTGGGACACTCATAGCCCAGGGTATGCAGGGTCTGTACCGCATTCAGGATGATGTCCTTCTTCTTGGCCAGATCCGGATAGGCGCAGATGCCGCCGTCGGTGGTGATCAGCAGCTTGTGATAAAACGGCAGCTGATAGAAGGCCACATGCGACATGATGCGGTCCGTCCGCAGACCGTTCTCCCGCTTGACCACGGGATGGAACAGCACCGAGGTTTCTACCAGCCCCTTGAGCAGGAAGTTGGCTTCCCCTTTTCTGATGATGTCCACCGCCGTTTCGGCCGGGGTCTGTCCCTCAGCCGTCGGCACGATGCGGAAATCCGCCGGATTCTGACCGCGTTCCTGCAGCAGGGCCGTGATGTCGTCGACATTGCCGACCAGCACGGCATCCGCGATGCCCTTCTGACGGGCATCCAGGACCGCATCGATTGCCGAGGCAACCCCGGCACCGGCGACCGCCATGGTGCAGTGCGCGCCCAGTGAGGAATGCATTGCCATCAGTTCATCAAAATCATGTAATTCCATGTTCTTCCTCCTGCCTCAGCCCTGATAGATCTGGACTTCTTCCTTCCCCTGCAGGATGCGCAGGGCGCCGGCTGCCAGAGCCTGCATCTCGTGCTCGCCCGGCATGATATAGACCGGCACCTTCAGGAAAGCGATGTTCTTCTCGATGTCATCGGTCAGCCGTTTCCAGTTGGCCCCGCCGCCGGTGATGATGATGGCATCCAGCTGGCCTGCCGCTGCCGGCAGCAGCGAGCACATGCTCTTAGCCAGCTGGTAGGCCATGGCCTGCTCATACAGCAGGGCTTCCTGATTGCCGGAGACGATCATCTTTTCCACTTCCCGCAGATCGTTGGTTCCCAGCAGGGAGACAAAACCTCCCTTGCCATGGAGCCAGCCGATGCAGGTTTCGGCACCGTACTGCTGCACCATCTGAATCATCTTTTCCGAGCGCATGAAGCCGGCCCGTTCCGCCGAGAAGGTGCCGGAGTCGCCGGTGACGACATCCACCGGATGTCCGTGGTTCCACAGACTGATCGAGTTGCCGCCGCCGATATGGGCGGCCAGGATATTCATGTCACTGAAGTTCCGGCCCAGCTTTTCCGCCAGCTGCAGACCCATGGCGTGAGTGTTCAGGAAATGACAGAAACTGTCGTGTTCGATCCCCTTGACGCCATAGACCCGGGCCAGAGGACTCAGTTCGTTGGAGGTGATCGGATCATAGACGTAGGAGCGTATGCCTGCCTCGTCGGCGATCTTCTTGGCGATGATCGGACCGAAGCTGGCCGCATGCCGTTCCAGCGGCCGGTTGGTCAGGGCATCCACCAGACGGTCATCGATGAGGGTGGCCCCGGAACGGATGCCCGGCGGCGATCCGCCCCGGGAGATCACGATCGAAAGATCATGCGGGGTCAATCCCTGGTCCTTCAGAAACTGACAGACCAGCTGATAGCGGTAATCCAGCTGTTCCTGCCAGGACTTCAGCCGGGCCAGTTCTTCCTTGGAATGCGAGATGCTCTTCTGGATCAGTTCCTGATCGTCTTCGTATAAAGCCACCTTCGTGGAAGTCGAGCCCGGATTGATCACCAGTATTTTCATGGCCTCTTCCTTTCCCTGCGGCTCAGAGCAGCTCTTCGCCGTAGCGCAGTGCTTTCAGGTTGACGTCGATGAATTTCGGCTTGATGTTCTTGCGGATGATGTCGTCCCAGTCGATGTTTTCCAGGTGCATGTAGCGGACAATCATGCCCAGCAGGATGACGTTGGAAACCCGGCTGTTGCCCAGTCTGGCGGCTT
Source organism: uncultured Erysipelotrichaceae bacterium (assembly GCA_903789495.1). GTDB lineage: Bacteria > Bacillota_I > Bacilli_A > Erysipelotrichales > Erysipelotrichaceae > Bulleidia. Next base: position 41,028 of record CAIFEQ010000011.1, read on the forward strand.
CCTGCGCAGCATCGATGGCAATCACATGCGGATTGGCCTTCTTCAGCTCGTCCAGGATGCCGTCCGGATACACCTCCCGGCCGGAGAGGACCGACTGGCCGTCGATCTTTTCCGTGCTGGTGATGACCATGCCGTCCGGTTTGACGTAGTCGATCCAGCGCAGGGCTTCCATCTGTTCGAAGGAAACCAGGATGTCCGCATCCTGCAGCGAAATGACCGGGGAATAGACCTTGCCGTCCTCGTTGTAGCGGACCTGAGAGGATACGATGCCGCCGCGCTGGCTCATGCCGTGAATCTCACTCATCTTCACATCGAAGCCTTCGGCCAGCAGGCCGTTGGTCAGCAGCTTGGCAGCGGTAATCGTCCCCTGCCCGCCGACGCCGACCAGCAGAATACTCTTCGTGCTCATCTTCAGGCCTCCTTCCCGGCGATCTCATGAATCGCCTTGACCGGGCAGATCTGTTCGCAGACGCTGCAGCCCAGGCATTCTCTGCCGATGGCTGCCTTCTTCTTCGTCACGTCGAAGTGGATGGCCGGGCAGCCTGCCTTCAGGCAGGACTTGCAGCCGACGCACTTGTCCTGATCGACTTCATAGCGGGCGGTAAAGGCCTGCGGGAATTCCTTCTTGTTCTCTTCCGAGAACTTCTTCAGGGCACACGGCCAGCGGGTGATGATCACCGAAGGCTCATCCAGGGCCAGGGCTTCATCCAGCGCCTTCTGGAATTCATCCAGATGGTTCGGGTTCACCGTGACCACATGGTCGATGTGCAGGGCATGGCAGATGGCCGGAATATCCGCTTCCGGTGCCGCATCGCCCTGGGCGGTGAAGCCGGAACCCGGATTCTCCTGGTGGCCGGTCATGCCGGTGATGCGGTTGTCCAGGATGATGGTGACCGTGTTGGACTGGTTATAGGCCACATCAATCAGGGAGTTGATGCCGGTATGGAAGAACGTGGAGTCGCCGAGCACGGCAACCGCCCGCATCTTGCCGCCGGTCTTGTTCATGACCTGCTGGAAACCATGGCCGATGCTGATGGAGGAACCCATGCAGATGCCGGTATCCCCGACATAGTAAGGTTCCACCGGTGACAGGCTGTAGCAGCCGATGTCGGAGGAGACCATGATGTTCTTCATCTTGGCCAGCGTATAGAAGACACCCCGGTGCGGGCAGCCGGCGCAGAAGGCAGGAGGACGCGAGAGAATCTTCTTCTCATCGACGTTCACCTTGGCCGGTTTCTGTCCCAGCAGGCACTCCCGGATCACATCCGGCAGGAGTTCGCCCGTCTGCGGCAGCAGTTCCTTGCCGATGCATTCGATGCCGTTGAGTTTCAGTTCATTTTCGATCAGCGGATCCGTTTCTTCTACGACGTAGAGTTTCTCTACCTTTGCTGCAAACTTCCGGATGCTCTCGACCGGCAGCGGGTTGACAAAGCCGACCTTGTAGTAGGATGCATTGTCTCCGAAGACTTCCTTGGCGAAGTAATAGCTGCAGCCGCTGCAGACAATGCCGATCCGGGTATCATGCATCTCTTCCCGGTTGAAACGGGTTGTCTCGGTGTAGGGCTTCAGATCTTCCAGCTTCTGATAGCTGTGCTTCACCATGGCCGGCGAATGAGCGGGCAGCGGAATGTACTTGGCCGCGTTCTTGTGATACGGCCGCTGAGCCGGAACTTCCCGCTCCCCGGTTTCGACCACGCACTTGGAATGACAGACCCGGGTGGTCATATGGATGGCAACCGGGGAATCCGCCTGCTCACTGATCTTGAAGGCTTCCTTGGCCATATCCAGGGCTTCCTGGCTGTCGGCCGGGGCGAAGAACGGATAGCGGGCATGCTTGAAATAGGTGCGGTCATCCTGCGCCGACTGGCCGCTGGACTGCTGGCCGGGCTCATCTGCCACGGCAATCACCAGACCTGCTTCGCAGCCGGTATAGGAGAAGCACATGAACGGATCCGCGCAGGCATTGACGCCCACGCACTTCATCGAGACAAAGGAGCGTACCCCGGCCAGGGAGGCGCCCAGCGCACTCTCCAGCGCGGCCTTCTCATTCGGGGCCCACTCGGCCAGGATGTCCTTCTTGTCGTATTTTGCCAGCGTCTCGAGGATTTCCGTGCTCGGGGTGCCGGGATAGGCAGCCGCAAACTGGGCGCCTGCCTCATAGACCCCGCGGGCAACGGCCTCGTTGCCGGTCATTAATGTTTTCATTTCCGACCTTCTTTCTCAGAAAAACGATTCGTCAAAGATCTCTTCCTTGCTGAAGCGGCGGCTGATCAGCTGCTGCTCCAGGGCATAGGTCTGGCAGGTCTCAATGCCTTCCCAGACCTTGTCCACGCCGTTGACCAGGGCAAAGCGCTCCCCTCTCTGATCCAGCGGATAGGCCATTTCCAGGCCCTTGACCAGCAGGTCATAGATCTCATGGATGGCGTCCATATCGGTGCCTTCCTTGTAGCTGACCATGTGATTGATCATGGTGCAGTGATGTCTGTGCCACCAGGCATCGATGGTCTTGTCCAGATCCGGGATCAGATGATCGAGGCCTTCCGGAGCCCCCTGCTTGGAGCCCTGAATCACGGCTGCCAGTTCACCGGAACGGACCATGTCCGCCAGGTTGGCGCCTTCCTGAATCACGACGTTGGCCGGGTTCCTGTAATCGGCCACATGCGGGGCTTCGGTGGTCACCCAGGTGACATCCTTGGAGGAAACCCCGAACTGCTCATACAGCACGCCGCGCACCCAGGCACCGGTGGTCTGGGTATAGGCTCTCACGCCGACCTTGCGGCCCTTCAGATCCTGCGGCACCATTCTGCCCAGCGATGGGTTGTACCAGATGGAGCCGTGGTGGAATTCGCCGCCCATAACGACCGGCATCAGCTTCATCTTCCTGCCGGCATCCAGGCCCTGCAGGAAGGTGACCAGTGCCATCTCGCAGACGTCATAGGGCATCGTGCTCAGCTGGACGTCAAAGGCCTTGCTGATGGGTTTGTATTCCGTAAAGTTCAGTTTCAGATCCGGTGCAGTGAGGGTGCCGTCTTTGATCGGCTTGGTCTGGGCGTTGCTGTCCAGGACAATCGCAATTTCTTTCATGTTTTTCTCTCCTCTACAGAACACGCCGCCTGCATCTGATGCCGGGCGGTGTGTTTCTGTTCTCAGCGTCTGAATGATCCTTCGATGATTTCACAGCCCTGATCGGCCAGCTTCTTCGGGAAACCGCTGCGATCCCAGGTCTGCTGCTCGATCATCTTGAGAATTTCCTTTTCGGCTGCGTTCTGTTTCCAGGCCTTCTCGGCGACTTCCTTCGCGTCTTCCGGCCGCACGCAGACGACACCGTCCGCATCGCCGACCAGAATGTCGCCTGGCATGATGGCAAGACCGCCGCAGACCACCGGGGCATTGATCTCGCCCGGGCCGTTCTTCAGCGGTCCGTTGGAGCATTCAGCCACCGCGTAGATCGGGAAGTCCATCTTCTCGGCCGCCTCGACATCCCGGATGGCCCCGTTGACCACGAAGCCGCCCAGGCCTCTTTTCTTGGCGTAGGTGAACATGATCTCCCCGCACAGGGCCCGATCCGCAAACCCGCCGCCGTCGATGACGAGAATGTCACCCGGCTGAGCCATGTCAATGGCCCGGTTGAACAGCAGGTTGTTGCCGGCCGCGACCCGGACCGTGAAGGCCGGGCCCAGCAGCGGGGTCTTGTTATAGGGTTTCAGACCGCGCAGGGCGAACATCCGGTTCATGTTGTCGTTGATGTTCGGAGTCGGCAGACCCTTGAACAGATCGATCACTGCCCGGTCAGGACGCTGAATTTCGGTATAGATGCGATAGCCAGCATTTCCCATACGTTTATTCCTCCTGTCACTTGAGCATGTTTTCGTAGTTGGCCTTGGTATCGACTTCGCCAAGCTTGGAACCGGCCTTGATGGCTTCGATCATCTTGTCTTCCTTGGCCGCCAGTTCCTCCGCCTTGGCCACGACTTCTTCCAGGCGTTCCTGCGGAATGATGACCACGCCGCTCTTGTCGGCGACCACGATGTCGCCGAAGCGGCACAGTGCACCGCCGCAGTTGATCGGTTCATTGACGGCCTGCAGCATGAATCTGCCGCGGGCGGTATAGACCGTTCTGCCCTTGCAGTACATCGGGAACTGCAGTTCCACGATCTCATCCACATCGCGGACCAGACCGTCCGAGACCCAGCCTTCCAGGCCGTTCATGCAGGCCGCGGTGGCGGCAATCCCGCCGCAGGTGTTCATATCCGTGCGGTTGCTGCCTTCCACGACGATGACGGAACCCGGCGCGGCATTCTGGATGGTTTCCATGCCGCCGTGCTTTTCCTTGGGCAGCCGGTCAGTCGGAATGAAGCGCTGCGTCACAGCGGGTCCGGCAATCTTGCGGCAGGACTCATACAGCGGTTCAATCCCCGTGCAGGCATTGGAGCATCCGCAGGCATCCATCGCATCCGAGATGTTTGTGGTGGACAGCTTCAGGATGCGTTCTTTCATTTCCTTTGTGAATTCAGCCATGTTGTCTCCTTTCAGAACTTCTGCAGCTTCAGTTCCGGCAGCTCTTCCACGACCAGCGCCGTGCTCATCGTGAAGGACTCGGCATACTTGATATCCTTGGAACCGATCGTCCGGGCTGCCTGCCAGCCTCTGTGCGTGCTGAGTCTGGTATGGATGTGCGGTCCTTCCACCTGCGTGGCAATGCACTTCATGGCTTCCAGCTTCTTGTCGAAATAATCCGTGATGTCAATGTAGACTTCCGGCACATAGCCGCTGCGCTCCGGTTCGGAGGCCTCAAATCCGTAGATCGGGCAGGCTTTGGCCGGCTTCAGGCCATTGCTGGGAATTCCCGCCTGCTTGGCTTCCACCAGGGCCCGTTCAACGATCTGGCGGGCAAAGGAGTGATCCGGGTTGGTGGAATCGCCCTTGTCATGCGTGATGATGACTGTCGGCTGGACCTCCCGGATCTTCTCATTCAGCTTCTGAATGATTTCCGGTGTCACCTGGAGCATGCAGTCGTCAAAGTCCCACATCTCCAGATCTTTCAGGCCGAGCACCTTGGCAGCATTGAAGGATTCTTCCTTGCGGATCTTCTTGACGTTTTCCGCCGTCTGGCCTTCCTGTCTCCAGAGGGCGCCAGACTCCCCACGGGCGCCGTACGTCAGGCAGACGACGGAGACCTGTGCTCCGCCGGCCAGATACTTGGCGATGGTGCCGCTGCTGCGCCATACCCAGTCTGCGGAATGGGCAGATACTACCAGTAATTTCTGTTCGCTTAACATCTTTCTGTTCTCCTTTATCAGAATCCCAGCAGCTGGGCCGGGTTATGCACAATTGCCTTGCGGACGTCTTCCTCGCTGAAGCCCTTCTCGAGCATCCAGTTGCAGAAGCGCAGCAGCACTTCATCCGGGTAGTCGCTCTTCTTCTGGCCGCCATCCGTGCTCAGAATGATGTGATCAAAGCCCACCGCCTTGATCTGCTCATACAGCACTTCCGGTGTGACCTTGCCGCTGTCCAGACTGTGGCCGCAGTGTTCCATATAGACGCCATACTTGTTGACGTATTCGAGCTGATCATCGATATCCCAGAAGCAGAGCTGGGAATCCACATGCGTGCAGATGATCTTGTCAACCCCGCGTTCCTTGGCCGCCTTGATGACCGCCTTGCACTCGCGGACACTGATATGTCCGGTGGCCAGGATCATGTCATAGCGCTTGATGACATCCAGGACGTCATAGACCGCATCCACGACATGGTCATTGTCATCGATCAGCTTCACCGGCTTCAGTTCCATGCCGGATTCCTTGATCGACAGCAGCACATCCAGCCAGAACGGCCGTCTGCCGCCCTCTTCGACGTGCTCTGTCGTGGCAATGGACGCCACCGTGTCAACGGTCGGGAACCAGCAGACCTTGGCACCGTCACGCCCGGCCAGATCCACCGCATAGGGATTCAGACCGCCGACGGCATTGTTCAGCACGATACTGCCGACTGTGTGTACTTCCGGAACACGCTCATTGGCAACCTGTGCCCAGGGTGCACTGGGGAAATAATGGCTCTTGATGACATAGCCGGCCATCCCGGCATCCCGGCAGCGTTCTGCCTCGGCAATGAAGTCAAGCTTGCGCGGCATGACATCCGGGGCGACATGAATGTGCATGTCATATGCACCAGAAATGATAGAATCCATAATTTTCACCTTCCTAGAAAGAATGATTCTCTTGCATTTTCTCTTTCTGATTTGATTTTAAAGTCACTATATAGGGCAGTAAATTATCGTTACGTAAACTTGCTTTTGGATTTTTTAAAACGCTCTTGACAGGCGGCAAATCGCATTCCTGCATACCCTGCCCGGCCCGCTGTTACCGCTGCAGCCGTACCGAGACTCGTCTGCACAGGCAGACAGGAAACCTCTGCAGCCGGCAGAAAATGCTCTTTTCTGTAGATTTCTGTACCGACTTTCGCACAGCAAAACACTGTCTGCCCAATTTCCTGTCTTGGCTGTCTGAAGCAATGTGATAAGATAGGATTGCTCAAGCTCAGGTGATTAGGAATGACAATTACACAGATGCAGTATTTCGTAGCGGTCTGCGAACATGGTTCGATTTCCAAAGCGGCTGACGTTCTTCATGTGTCGCGGCCGTCGATTTCCATTGCCATCAAGGAACTGGAAAGTCAGTATGGCGTGACGCTTTTCAACCGCGAAAACAAGCGGTTTACCCTGACACATGAAGGACAGTTCATGTATGACAATGTGAAACAGATCCTGCAGCAGATCAATGCCCTCGACGTCCAGATGAATGAAATGGGCAACAAAAACCGGGAAATTCAGATCATGATCCCCATTTCCACCGGCCTGTTCATGTCGAGCTTTTTCCTCAGCGGTTTCCGCAAGGAACATCCGGACATCAAGTTTTCCGTACGCCAGCATAATTCCGCCCAGGCCATCAAGACGCTGGATGACAACAGCAGCGACATGGCGATCATGGCGGCAGTAGAATCCCTGCCGGCCAATCTGGAGAAGCGGGAGATCTTCACCTCCGAGTTTGTCTTCTGCACCAGCGAGAAAAGCCCGCTGGCCAAGAAAAAGAGCATCTCCCTGCAGGATCTGGACAATGTGCCCATCGTCCTCAGCGAAGAGAACTCCTATGTCGTCAAGATGCTGAAAAAGAGTTTCTACGAATACAAGATCGTGCCGAACATCGTCATGCACGGTGTTTCCCTGAATCTGATCCAGAAGATGATTCTGGAAAGCGGGGCCGGTTCCTTCATGATCCGGGAACAGAGTCAGCAGCTGCCGGGCATCGTCTCCATCCCGCTGGATGAGCACATCTCCATTACCTTCTACCTGGTCTGGCGGAAGGACAAATACCTGAACAAGAATGTCCAGACCCTGATCCACTACATCCTGGATAAGGCCGAAACCATTACCAACATCCGCTGAAAAAACTGCAGTCCTTCTGAAGGCTCAGAATTACTGCAGTTTTTTTCTGCTCAGCCGTTGATCTCTCTGACCCGGCAGCAGGCGACGTAGTGGTCTTTGGAGACCTCTTCCAGCTTCTGCTCTTTCGCACAGGCTTCGGTGGCAAACGGACATCTCTGGGCAAAGCGGCAGCCGGGTTTCGGATTGATCGGGGAGGTGATCTCTCCTTTCAGCATGATCCGCTCTGCCTTGTGATCAATGTCCAGCGACGGCACGGCCGACAGCAGAGCCTTGGTATAGGGATGCAGCGGCTGCCGGAACAGTTCCTTGGAAGGACTGGTTTCCACCAGCTGGCCCAGGTACATGACGCAGATGTCGTGGGAGATGTGCTTGACCACGGACAGATCATGGGTGATGAACAGATAGGTCAGACCGTACTGATCCTGCAGATCCATGAGCAGGTTCAGCACCTGGGCCTGAATGGAGACATCCAGGGCCGAGACCGGTTCATCGCAGACGATGAACTCCGGGTTCGGGGCCAGGGCGCGGCCCATGCCTACACGCTGGCGGCGGCCGCCATCCAGTTCATGGGGATAGGCCAGCCGGATCCTCTGGTCGATGCCGACCATGTCCATCAGCTGGCTGGTGCGGACTTCGATTTCCTCTTTGCTGTGATGGCCCATATAGAACAGGGGTTCCTGCATGGTCTGCGTGATGGTCTTCCGGGGATCCAGAGAGGAGTACGGATCCTGAAAGATGATCCGCACCTGCTGGCGGATTTTCTTGAGTTCCCTGCTGGAAGGATGGGTAATGTCCTGGCCATGGAAGAAGATCTGTCCGTCGGTGACGGATTCCAGATGCACCAGCATCCGGCCCAGAGTGGACTTGCCGCAGCCGGATTCGCCGACCACACCCATGGTCTTCCCCTTCCGGATCCGGAAGGAAACGTCATCCACGGCATGCAGTTTCCGGCCCTTGCCGGCATCAAAGTATTTCTTCAGATGACGGACTTCGACCAGGGGTTCTTCCACCGTATTCTGTTTTTCCTGTTCAGACATTTCCGGTTTCCTCCTTCCGGTCATGGATGTGGCAGCACCGGCAGAAATGGCCGGGCTCCACTTCCGTCATGCCGATCGGCTTATCGCGGCAGGCCGCATCCGCATAGGGACATCTGGGGCTGAAATGACAGCCCTTGGGCAGGTTGACCGGCGAAGGCGGCAGGCCGCCGATGGTATACAGACGCCGGGTATCCTCGTCCAGACGCGGAATGGAATGGAACAGCCCGTGCGTATAGGGATGCACGCTGTTCTTGAAGATCTGCTGAAGCGAGCCGGATTCGACGATCTGACCAGCATAGACGACAGCGACCTCATCGCACATTTCCGCCACGACCCCGAAGTCATGGGTGATCAGGATCATGGAGGTATTCAGTTCCTTGCGCAGCTGCCGCATCATTTCCAGCACCTGCATCTGAATAGTGACATCCAGGGCCGTGGTCGGCTCATCCGCCAGGATCAGATCCGGCCGGCAGGCCAGCGCAATGGCGATGACCACCCGCTGCTTCATGCCGCCGGAGAACTGATGCGGATATTCGTAGTAGCGTTCGCCGGGGATGCCCACCATTTCCAGCATCTGCTTGGCACGCTTCTCGGCTTCCTTTTCACTGACCTCCTCATGCAGCTCAATCGTCTCGGCAATCTGCTTGCCGACGGTCAGCACCGGGTTCAGGGCCGTCATCGGATCCTGGAAGATCATGGAGATCACGTTGCCGCGGATCTTCTGCATCTCTTTCTCGCTGAGTTCGAGCAGATTCTGTCCCTGCATGAGGATCCTGCCGGAACGGATCGTGGCCGAATAGTCCGGCAGAATCCGCAGGATGGACTTGGCAACGGTGGTCTTGCCGGCTCCGGTCTCACCGACCAGGCCGAGCGTATGCCCCTTCTCCAGGGTAAAGGACATGCCATTGACCGCGTGGATGATTTCCTTGTTGGATTCATACTCCACATACAGATCTTCCACCTGCAGGAAAGGTGTTTCTGTCCTGATGTTCTTTTCTGTTTCTGTCATGGCTTATTTCCTCAGTTTCGGATCCATGGCATCCCGCAGGCCGTCGCCGAACAGGTTCAGGGAAAGAACCGTCAGGGCGATGGCCAGACCCGGGAAGATCAGCAGATGCGGATAGTCACGGATATAGCTGCGTCCGGCCGACAGCATGGCGCCCCATTCGGGAGTCGGCGGCTGAATGCCGACGCCGATGAAGCTCAGGCTGGAGGCGATCAGGATGACGTTGGCACAGCCCAGCGTCGCCTGCACGATCAGCGGCGAGATGGCGTTGGGAAGGATGTGGTGAATGATGATGGAAGAAGAATTGAGGTCATCAGCCTTGCAGGCATCGATGTACTCCGACTTCCGCACGGTCAGGATGGAACCGCGCAGGATGCGGGTAAACGGGGCGATGTTGCCGACGCCCAGGGCAATGGCCATTTCACCGACCCCGGTGCCGATGACCGAGGAGATGGCAATGCTCAGCAGCATGCCGGGGATGGCCTGGATGACGTCCATGCAGCGCATGATGACATTATCCACGTTGCCCCCGAAATAGCCGGCGATGGAGCCGAGAATCAGACCGAAGACCAGGGCAAAGCAGGTCGCCGAAAGACCGATGAACAGGGAATAGCGGCCGCCATAGAGCACCCGGGTCAGAATATCCCGGCCGAATTCATCACAGCCGAAGGGATGGGCCAGACTCGGCCCGGCAAAGGTCGACGACGGATCGAGTTCTGCGTAGTTATAGGGGGAAATCATCGGCCCGAAGATACAGGCCAGAATGAGGATGATCATGATGATCATGCCAACCCGGGCACCGGTATTCTCCATGATCCGCCGGAGCAGTTCCCGGGACTGGCTCTGCTTGGCTATCGTTCCCGTTTCCGGCTCCTGCGGGGTGTTCGGTGTCTTCAGCGTAACAGCCGTTTCAGGCATGGTCACTCACCTCCCCTTTCCCGACGCATACTGCGCCTTGATCCGGGGGTCAACTGCCGCGTACAGCAGGTCCACAATCAGCATGATGATACTGAACAGGATGGCCAGGAAGATGACCGATCCCATGACGACCGGATAGTCACGGCCATTGACACCGGAGATCATATAGCTGCCGATGCCGGGAATGGAGAAGATGGTCTCGATGACCACCGTGCCGCCCAGCATCTTGCCGAAATTGCTGCCGATGACGGTCAGCACCGGAATCAGGGCATTCGGCAGAGCATGCTGACGGATGACTTTCTTTTCGGAAAGTCCCTTGGCTCTGGCGGTGGTGATGTAGTCGGAACGGATCACTTCCAGCATGCTGGAACGGGTCTGCCGGGCCTGCATGGCCATACTGCTGAAGGAATTGGCAATGCAGGGCAGAATATAGTTTTCGATGCTGGTATAGCCGACGGAGGGCAGCCAGCCCAGTTTCAGGCTGAACAGCATGATCAGCAGCAGGGCTACCCAGAAGGTCGGCATGGAAACGCCGGCCAGGGCGATCACCATGGAGATCGTATCCCAGGCACCGCCATGATGCACTGCGGCATTGATGCCCAGCGGAATCCCGATGCAGGTCGCAATCAGAATGCAGGCCGCGCACATGCCCATGGTTCTCGGCAGCCGGGACAGCAGCTCCTTGCTGACACTCTGCCCGGTCAGGTAGGATTCCCCGAAGTCAAAGTCAATGAAGACACTTTTCATGTAGTCGAGCAGGCGCACCAGATAAGGTTGATCCAGACCGAGTTCTGCCCGCTTTGCCGCCAGTTCCTCGGCTGTTGCGCTTTCGCCGAGAATCATCGCCGCCGGATCACCCGGTACGTTATACATGATCGTGAAGATCAGCACCGTCACGCCCAGGATGATCGGGATCATCCAGAGCAGTCTTTTCAATACGTATTTCCACATCTATATCACATCCTCAGATACGGTGTTTCGGAGACCAGATAACGGGAAAGCAGGCTCATGATGATCCTGCTTTCTCCCGTTTTCCAGTAAGTCGTCAGCTGATTATTCTGTGTAGCAGAAGGCGCCCGGCATGCCATAGAGCTTCGGCATATAGGCAAACTCAACGATATCGTCGGTTGTCGCATCGAAGAGCTCACGGCAGTAGAGGCCATAGCAGTATGCCTTGTCTTTGATGTAGTAGTGCACCGCATCAATGTTCTCGGTGGTTCTGTTCTCAGCCTGCTGCAGGTTGGCCAGCAGACCTTCCAGTTCCGTATCCTTGATCTGGGCATACGAGACATCATTCGTGCCGGAATCCAGGAACTGCGTCCAGAGGTCAACCAGGTTCATGTAGGAAGCCGCATCGATCCGGATGTCATACAGATCCGGGTTGTACTTGTTTTCCGCAAACGAAGCGCCGTCGTACTGATCAATGGTCACGTTCAGGCCGACTGCCATCAGATAGCTCTGCACGATCTGGGCAATCGAGACGGTCTCAGACGAGTTGGTGGAAACCATGATGCGGATCTGCTGTGAGCTGTCATAGCCGGAAGCCTCGATCAGTTCCTGCGCCTTCTCGACGTCATAGCCGTAGTAGTCTTCCTCAGCCCAGGCCGGGTTGACGTCCTCAAAGATCACCGAACCGAAGGTCGTGCTCAGTCTGCCATAGCCGCCGTTCATTTCCAGAATGGCCGGTACATCGATGGCATAGCAGACCGCCTGCCGCAGTTCCTGACTGGACATCACGCTCTCATCGCCGCAGTTGAAGAACAGGTTGTAGGACTGGCTGTCCATCGTTTCATACACGTTGAAGCCATCCTCGCTCTTGATCCGGTTTGCCTCGTCACCGGTCATCCGGTAGGCCACATCAGCAGTGCCGGTTTCCAGCGCGATCGACTGCTGCGACGCTTCGGAAATCTTCACGTATTCGATGCGGTCGACGTTGGAGGCGAAGTAATACCACGAATTCGGATTGGTATCGCGGTCTGCCAGATCGGCACCCCAGTAATCATCGATTTTCTCAAAGGTGGCACTGGTGCCGGATTCGAAATCGGTCAGGACATACGGACCCGTACCGATCGGGTTGGAACCCATTTCGTCGCCGCTTTCCTCATAGGCCTTCTGCGTGACCATCATGATCATGGAGACCGAAGAGGCAAACTGGTAGTCAGCTTCCGTATTCATCGTGACATCCAGCGTCTTGTCATCTACGACACTGACGCTGTCGATGTACTTCATGCCGGACACGTTGCCCAGATCCCGGCAGGTTTCAATGCTGTACGCCGCATCCGAAGCCGTGAACGTGTTCCCCGCCGAGTCGACGATGCCGTCCCGCAATGTGATCTCGAATGTGGTGGTATCCAGCTGTTCAATGTTTTCAGCCAGGACATAAACGTATTCACCTGTGGTCTTGTCATACTCGAACAGCGGCTGATACATGTTGTACATGATCATATGCCGGCCCGTTGCAGTGCCGGCCCAGGGCGAGATCGTCGTCGCCATGGCCGGTACGGCAATCGTAACCACATCCCGCTGCACACTGTCCTGCACATAGCCTGTGCCGCCCGGTGCACCGGAACCGACCAGAGAATCATCGGAAATGTTCAGATCAGATGTTTCGCTGGCTGCTGCCGTGGCTGATGCGGCAGCCGTGGAAGATGATGAGGCGCTGCCCGAACTGCTGCAGGCGGTCAGGGTTGTCCCCATAGCCGCAGCCAGCAGGGCTGTCGTGAGTCTTGAAGCATGTTTCATTTTCCTTTCCTCCTGAAAATTACGTATTTGACACGGTTCCGTATCTGCGGAACTGCAGATTACTTCTGATGTCCCGGCAGACCCGGGCGGTCCGGATATTTCTGCGCTACGGCAATCACTTCCGGATCATCCAAGGCACAGAGATAGCCATTGTCATAGACCAGGGTATCCCCGACCTTCAGCGTGGCATGCCGGATATCGGCCGTGATATGCACCCAGTACGGGTAGCTGTCATTGGCTGGCGCACTGCCCAGATGCCAGTGCAGATTGCAGCTGTTGGAATGATCGATGACCCGGCGCTTGATCTCGTCCGAGCACTCGGACAGCGACACCTTCGCATTGGGATGAACCCCGAAGTGGAAGGTATCAAAGGCCCAGATCTTGTCCCCCACCTTGCCTTCCAGTTCCTGCAGGAAAGCCTTGATCTTCGCCGCTTCCGGACCGCCGGAAATCGAGACGATCCGGCTGTCCTTCACTTCGACGGTGACGGGTTCCTGCCAGACCGGATCGATGCCGATATGGACAGACCACCAGCTCAGCATGCGGTCAAAGCGGTAGATGCCGTTCACATCCTGGCAGCGGATCTGGGTATGTACCCACTCCGGCCAGGGAACGTAGCGGCCGGTTTCCCGACGCCATCTGCCATATGGCACCCCCGGGATACGCCCGCGGGCCGTCGGGACAACCACCTTTCCTTCCAGATGCGTCCCGTTCGGATCGGTCATGATAAACGGTGTGTTATCCTGCATGAATGGCTTGGAGGCACAGTGCCGGATCATGCTCACCAGTTCGTACGGTGTCTGTGCCCATCTGCTCATCAGCAGCGGCGCGGTGGTCGCAAAGACCCTCACATTCCAGGTATCCGCCGAGCGCATGTGCATGCGGAATTCTTCGATTTCCTCATTGGTCAGCGTGGAAGAGAAATTGAGGAGAATGTCAGCGGCGCCGGCCGCCCCCTTGACCACAGGCGGATAGCGCCAGTGATGAACAATATCCGGCTCCTCAATCCACATGACGGTGCAGTTTGCGCCGCGCGCTTCCACCATGGATGTCGTCCAGGCAACCGCATCTTCATCAACGATGTTGGGCCCCGTGCCGGCCAGACCGTCCCGGTGTGCCAGCAGAAGTACTTCCATACCCGGCTTGATTTCCGCGCAGTTGTCAATTAAATCATTCAGCGATATCTGAGCCGCTTTCGGTATTCCCATAAGACCTGCCATTTTTTCTTTCCCCCTGGTGACAGGCTTTCAGCCGATTTCTGCAAACGCTTACAGCCCTGCCTAAAATGATCCGACTAAGCAAAACACTTGTGCTGATTTCAGCGTAACAAAGCCAGTGGGCAGAAATAAGAACAGATCAGCAAAGATCAGTTAGTAAAAATTTAATGATTGCGGAAATCCTGACCGAAAGCCCAATTTTTCTATTTTACGAGTCTTACTGGAAACGGACTGATTACCGAATTTCAAACTTCATTTTTGTTTTCCATGCTGTTTATTACCGGTCAGGCGGGTGTTAACTGAAAATAGATTTTCCGCCAGCCAGTCTGGTCTGGAACAGGCAGTAATATTACCTCATTTCCATCTGAATGAATCGGTTCAGAAGTCTTTCATGCATGCATTCTGCAGCCTGTTCATCATC
>CAIFEQ010000012.1 GCA_903789495.1 uncultured Erysipelotrichaceae bacterium
GCCTTTTTCGGAACAGATCCGGAAGGCCTTGGCCACTGTGCTGAGATTGAGATCCAGATAGTCCGCCAGTTCCCGCTGGGGCGGCAGCTTGGTACCGGGCCGCAGCGTGCCGGCGGCGATATCCCGTTCCAGAGCGGCTGCCAGTTCTTTATACAGAGGACGTTTTGACCGGTCCAGCTGCGGTTTCCAGGACATCGGATAGTCATCAAAGGAGTTAAAAGGCATGTTTATTCCTCCTGTTTGCGGGACAGGCAGCTGTTCAGCAGGGAGACGGTACCGCCGGTATGAATCAGAATGATGTCTTCTCCCGCGGCAAAATAACCGGCATCGTTCAGCCGGAACAGCACGGCCAGGGCCTTGCCGGTAAACAGCGGATCAAGCAGGATGCCTTCGCTGGCCGCCAGCTGCTGCAGCGCTTCTGACCCTTTCCGGGAAGGCCGGGAAGCACCAGGGCCGCCGGCAAAATGAATCTCAAAATCTTCCGGTTTCAGCAGCATCTCATAGCCGGCGATGGCCGCCGCCTGCAGGGCTTTGCGGCAGAGGGTTTCCGGATGGGCAAAACGTCTGCCGGCTGCCGCGGCGATGACTTTCCATTCCGGCAGAACCAGATGGCTGCCCAGCACCAGCCCGGCATAGGTGCCGCCGGTTCCCCCGGCACAGAGGATATGTCCGGGCTGCAGGCCCAGCTGCCGGACCTGCACCGCGATTTCCTTTGCACAGTCCACATAGCCGAGAATACCGACGGGCTCCGGGGCACCGGGGCGGATGACATAGGGATGATGGCCTTCCGCCAGAGCCTGTTTTCGGGCTGCGGTCAGGGCAGCCGGAATGCCGGAACTGTCCGGCACCCGGATCAGCTCCGCTCCGAAGGCCCGGATCAGGGCTTCTTCCTGAGGCCCGGCATTCAGAGGCAGCACCAGCCGCAGAGGCAGGCCGGCCGCGGCACAGCAGGCGGCAGCGGCCAGAGGCTGATTGGAGAGCCGGCCGCCCCCGGTGAGGATCAGGTCTGCCTTCTGCCGCCGGGCATCGGCCAGCAGCCAGGAAAACTTGCGGATCTTGTTGCCGCCGAAACCGATGCCAAGCAGATCGTCCCGTTTGAGCCACAGACGGCGGTTTCCGCCCAGCTGCTGACTGAGACGGGGCAGTTCCTGCAGCGGCGTGGGACAGCTGCCCAGCGGAATTCCGGTCAGATTCTGCATGAGAATCCTCCTTCTTTCTTACGACTCCTATCATACCCGAAAAGCCGGTCTGCCGGGTCAGACCATATCCCTGCCTGAGAGACTTAAGGCTTTCCGGGCCGGACGGCTATGGAGGAGAAGGGGCAATTCTGCTATAATTCGGCAGGTATGCAGGAGTTCAGAGTTACGATTGATACGTTCGAGGGTCCGCTTGATCTGATGCTGCATCTGATCAAGGAGAACAAGCTCGATCTGATGAATCTGGATATCAATGTGCTGACCGATCAGTACCTGGCCTATCTCAATGCCATGCAGGATCTGCACCTGGAAATCGCCAGTGAATATCTTGTGGAACTGGCCGAGCTGGTGGAAATCAAATCCCGGAAGCTGCTGCCGCATGACAAGCCGGAAGGAACGGAAGAAGATGAAGAAGATCCCAAGGACCGGCTGGTCAGACGACTGCTGGAGTACCAGCAGTACAAGGAAGTCAGCCAGACCCTGGGAACACTGTATGAACAGCGTCAGGAGACCATGGCCAAACCGGTATCCACGGATGCGGAGCAGTATGTCCGGGATCTGGATCATCAGCCCGTGGTGGGCAATCCCAATGATCTGTTCCGGGCCATGCGCCGCTGTCTGATGCGGCTGCAGCTGAACAGGCCGCTGGAGACGCGCTATACCAGAAAGGAAATCTCCATGGAGGACCGGGAGCTGGTGATCCGTTCGAAACTGGATCATCTGCCGCAGACCTTCTCTTTTGACACCCTGACCGAAGACTGTCAGGATCTGCCGACCTTCATTGCCACCTTTCTGGCTGTCCTGGATCTGGCCCGCCAGCAGATTCTGGTCTTTACGGTCGATGCCCAGGACGTGATCTGGTTCAGCCGCGGAACGGGGGTGAGTGCCTGAAATGAGTGAAGAAAGAAAAGAAGAAAGCATGCCGCAGGAGCCGGCCGGACAGCCGGGAGAAACGGCAGCGCCGGGTGCGGAAGAAAAGACGGAACAGACCAGTCTGCCGCTCAGTGAAGCCGAGAACCGCGGCGAAGCGATTCTGGAAGGGCTGCTCTATCTGACCGGCGAGGAAGGCCTCAGTGCCGCCCAGGCAGCCCAGGCCCTGGAAATCAGCGAAGACAAGGTCCGGGTGATGTTTGATCATCTGATGCAGAAATACAGCGACGATGCCTATGGCATCGAGATTGCCGAATACGGCGGCATCTACCGGTTCCTGAGCAAGGCCTTTGTCTCAGATTATGCCCGCCGGCTGTTCCAGCTCGGCAGGACCGGCAAGCTGTCGCAGGCAGCCCTGGAGACCCTGGCCATCATTGCCTACAAGCAGCCGGTCACCCGGGTGGAGATCGAAGAGATCCGCGGCGTCGGCAGCGATGTGATGCTGCGGAAGCTGGAAGCCCGGGATCTGATCCGGCAGGTCGGACGCAGCGATGCCCCGGGTAGGCCGATTCTCTATGAAGTGACGGAAGAGTTCATGAACAGCTTCCAGCTGGTGGATCTCGGCGAGCTGCCGGAGCTGCCCGACTTCAGCGATCAGAAAGAAAGCGACGATCTGTTTGAACAATGAAAAAGCAGATTCTGACCACCGCTGTCCTGGCTCTGCTGCTCAGTTCCTGTTCGGCCGGAACGGCGCAGGAAACCAGCCAGACGGAATATGCCTGTCGGGCCATCGATCATTATGATTACCTGGCACCGGTTCCCTATTCCGATGCCATTGACGAAAGCTATTACGCCGACACCCTGTTTGCCGGGGATTCCCGCATGGGTTCGCTGTATCTCTACGGCACCCACAGCAAAGCAGAAGTGGCTTATGTGACCAGCCTGAACCTGCTGCTGATCGACACCATGGTCATCGACGATCCCAATGAAAAGGATCAGAAGAACAAAGACGGCGTGACCCTGATGAACGTGCTGGAAAACAGCAGCCGGAATCATATCTATCTGCTGTTCGGCATCAATGAGATCCGCAACCCGAACTTTGATGCCTTCGGGCAGAAATATCAGGAGATCATCGATCTGCTGCTGGCAAAGAACAGTGCTGCCGAACTCTATCTGATTCTGTCCTGGCACCCGGATCAGATTTCCGGACTGGAGGAACCGGCCCTCAGCGATCAGCTGTGGAAGCTGAACTCGACGATCATGTCCCTGGCCGAACAGAATCATGTCTACTATCTGGATCCGGACAACGGAATGGATGTCGACGGCACGATCAACGATGATTTTGTCTGGGACGGTCTGCATCTGAATGTGACCGGCACCCATGCCTTTGAAGATTATATTGCGACCCATGTGGTGAGGAGGGATGACTATGTTACGCAGGTTTGTGAGTAGTCTGCTGGTCCTGGTCCTGCTGTCCGGCTGCGGGGCGGGCGGAAGCAGTGCTTCGGCCAGCAGTACGCCGGCTTCGGCGGCGGCAGACATGGCCGCGCAGATTGTGGAAGATCTGGATCTCGGCGATCATATGGAAGAGCTGCAGACCCGGGTGGTCCAGGGCCTGTTCTTCTTTGAGGACGGCAATGTCACCGACTGTTCGGTGTATATGAACAACAACAGCAGTGCGGATGTGGTCGGAGTCTTCATCAGCACCGATCTGGCCGAGACGGAAAGCAAGCTGTCGGACTACCTGGATACCCAGCGCAGCCAGATGCAGAGTTACTATCCGGATGAGGTCTTCAAGGTCGACCATGCGGTGCTGCTGGACAACGGCACGGACACGGTGGTCCTGATTGTCTGCGATCAGCTGGAAGATGCCAAGACGGAGGCAGAGACGCTGCTGGGCATCAGTGAGTGAGATCCGGCGGTTCTGACAGAGAAATCTGTCAGAATTTTTTTATTTTCCTGTTGACAGAAGAGGAAAGAGAAACTAATTTATAAACAGTTGAAATTTCAACAATATGAAGAAAGGATCCGGTATGAAACTCAACAGCAGCCTGCTCCGCGATGCCGGCGCCCTGTACCGCAGTGTGCAGAGTGTCATGGACCTGCGTTTCCGCCAGCACGGCCTGAAACGCGGCCAGTTCATCTTTCTGACCCGCATCTGCGAGAACCCCGGCATTCACCAGATCGATCTCACGATGGCCTGCCGGGTCGACAAGGGAACCGCCGCCAAGGCCGTCAGCAAGCTTTCGGAAAAGGGCTATGTGCAACGGGAAGCGGATGAATTCGATTCCCGGGCCTGGAAGCTGTATCCCACTGAAAAAGGCAGGAAACTCTACCAGCAGATCATCCGGGAGGAAAACCAGGAGATTGCCATCTGTCTGCAGGATTTCACCCCGCAGGAAAAGGAAGAGGCGCAGAAGCTGATGCGCCGGCTCAGCAGCAATTTTGAATCCTACTGGCTGGCAGAGAAGAACAGCCAGCACAGAACCGCATAAACAGGCAGAGCGCATCTGCGGAAAGGAAATACGATCATGTTCAATCTTGCCTCATTTCTGACCTATGCCGTGGTGACCGCCGTCACCCCGGGTCCCAATAACCTGATGTCCATGTCCGAAGGCAGCCAGAAGGGCTTCAGGAAGGCGTTCCCGTTCAATCTGGGCATCCTGTGCGGATTTGTCATCGTCATGCTGGTGTGCACCGCCTTTCTGAGCCGGATGTCGTCCCTGATCCCGGCCATCAAGACACCGATGCTGATCATCGGGGCAGCCTACATGCTCTATCTGGCCTGGGAGACCTGGAAGAGCACCGGCATTGAGGAAAGAAAAGATGAAAAGGGCGGCTTCGTGTCCGGCCTGCTGCTGCAGTTCGTCAACCCGAAAGAATATATCTACTGCATGGTTTCCATGGAGGCCTATATTCTGCCGTACTTCAACGGCAATACGCCGGCCCTGATCGGCTTCGCGCTGCTGCTGGCCCTGATCGGCTTCCTCTTCACCCTGCTGTGGTCGGCCTTCGGTTCGCTGTTCCGCTCGCTGTTCTCCACTCATGCGGCCATCGTGAACAAGGTCATGGCGCTGCTGCTGGTCTACTGCGCGGTATCGCTGTTCCTGCACTGAATCAGAAAGCAAATGCCCGGATTTCCGGGCATTTCTGATGGCTCAGCGGGAACGTCTGCGGTGCCGCTTTCTTCTGCGCCGCCGGCGCCGTCTTTCCCGTTCCGCCAGGATGCGGAAGAGGACGATGACCAGGAGCAGAAGGGCGAAGAAGACCCTGTGTTCCCAGATCAACCGGCCGATCCGCTTCAGCGGGCTGAAGGAATAGGACGCTGCGGCAAGGATGTCGCCTTCGTAGATCAGCGTGTCATCCTGATAGATCCGGTAGGTTCCCACCACATCGCCTTCGCTGACCGGGGCACTGACCTGCTCCGGCACCTCCGCCTCGGTCTGAATCTTGGCTCCGAGCGGCAGGTCCAGCTGGACCTCCGGCTGACAGGAAACGGTCAGCGTATCAGAACCGCGGCCATCCAGCAGGGCAATCTCCTGGGTATAGGCATACGTGCTCAGATCACACCGGTAATAGGTTTCTTCCACCCAGGTGTACAGGGTCTGGGCATCCCGGGCGGGATAGCCGTCATCGGCATGGGTGGTGATCAGGATCAGGTGCATGCCGTCGAGAATGCTGTAGCTGGCCAGGCATCTTCCGGCCGCCACCGTATAGCCGGTCTTGCCGCCCTGGAAGCCGGGCACGCCGTCCGCCAGAGCCGCCACGGCCTGGAAGGCACTGCTGTACATCTGCAGGCCGTTCGGGTGGGAGGCAACCGGGGAAGCCAGGTAGCTGGACGTGCAGAAGATCTGGCGGAAGGTGTCATTCTGCAGACAGTACGCCAGCAGCACGGCCAGATCCTGACAGGTCGTATAGTGACTGCTGTCGGGCAGACCGGTGCCGTTGGCAAAATGGGTATCATGCATCCCCAGCTCTGCGGCTTTCTGGTTCAGCAGATCGACAAAGCTGTCCACACTGCCGGCTACCGTCACGGCCAGCGCCTGCACACAGTCCGCCCCGGAGGGCAGGGCACAGCCATAGAGCAGATCCAGAACGGTCGGGGTATCCCCGGCCGCATAGCCGGCCACCGAGGCATTGGCTTCTGCCAGTCCGGCCAGCATGTCTGCGGTGATGGTCACCGTATCTTCCAGGCGGTCAGACAGGGCTTCGATGGCCACGATCTCCGTCATCATCTTGGTCAGCGAAGCCGGGTAGATCTGTTCCGTGCTGTTCTTTTCATAAAGAACCTGCCCCGTATCCAGATCCATGAGCAGGGCATAGTCGCTGTTGATCGACACACTCTCTTCCGCCTGTACCGGCAGGGCAGCACCAGGCAGAACCAGCAGCAGGAACAGAACCAGCAGCAGCCGCAGAAAACCTCGTTTTTTCATCCTGCCGCCTATTATACCGCAGTCCCCGGCAGCACAGCCAGAACCCGGCGGTCATTCTTGCAAAGCAGGGGTATTCATAATAGAATATCGATTGAAAAAAAGAGATAGGTGGTGTCTATATGTCAACATTCTGGTCCTCTCTGCTGTGGTTCCTGGCAGGCGGCGGCGTCGGTGCCCTGATCTGCTACTACTTCAGCAAGAAGAGTTTCGAAAAGCAGCTGAGAGAAAATCCGCCGGTTACGGAGAAGATGGTCCGGGCCATGTTCATGCAGATGGGCAGGAAGCCCAGCGAGGCGCAGATCCGTCAGGTCATGCGTACCATGGGACAGGATCCTTCCGCTCCGGGCAAGAAGTAACATCGCACGCGGCAGCGTGCTTTTTTTCGGCTACAATAAAGGAAAGAACTGCAGATGGGGTGAAACATCATGTTTATTGCTGGTATTGATATCGGCGGCACCATGATCAAGGCCGGTCTGGTCGAGGCGGAAAGCGGCGTGCTCACCGTGCGCTGTCAGTTCCCCTTTGATGCCGTCAAGGGCATGTCCGGAACGGCTGCGGATATCCGCATGCATGTCGATGAGATGTGTGTACAGCAGGGGGTGCAGACGGCAGAGCTGGCCGGCATCGGCATCTCCGTGCCCGGCAGCATCTCGGCGGATGGCAGCATGGTCCTGGATGCCTATAATCTGAACTTTCATAATGTGCCGATCCGGGAAGAGATTCAGAAGGCCTTTCCGGAACTGCAGCGGACTGCCATCCTGAACGATGCCAATGCGGCTGCCATGGCAGAGCTGAACAACGGGGTCTTCACCGGCTGTCAGACCGCCATCATGCTGACGCTGGGCACCGGCATCGGCGGCGGGATCATCCTGAACGGCAAACTGTTCAACGGCGGCAACGGTTCGGGGACGGAGCCGGGGCATGTGATTCTGAACTATGACGGCGAACTGTGCACCTGCGGCAACCGCGGCTGTGTGGAGACGCTGTGTGCTTCGGGCTGGCTGATCAGGCAGGGACAGAATGTCTGCCGGACCGTACCGGACAGCCTGATCTCCCGCAAGGCCGGGGGCAGTCCGAGTCAGATGAATGCCAAGATCGTCATCGATGCGGCCAAGGAAGGCGATGCGGAAGCCCTGAAGATCTTCCATGCCTATCTGGATCAGCTGTCTTCCGCAATTGCTTCGTACATTGCCATCCTGGATCCCGAAGTGATCGGCATCGGCGGCGGCGTGGCCAATGCCGGGGATTTCCTGTTCCAGCCCCTGCGGGCTCTGGTAGCCCAGAAGAACTTCTTCCGGCGGGAATATCCGATTCTGCATGCCCGCTATGGGAACACGGCCGGCATCATCGGGGCGGCCGAGATGATCCGGCAGGCAATTTAACGGCAGGCGTGTATAATACCGCTGTATGCAGGGCGGCAAAAAGAAAAGCTGGTATGTCCTCAATATCCTGCTGATCCTGGGTCTTTCCGGACTGCTGTTATGGATCTCTGTCAAAGATGACCGGCAGGCCATCGTTTCTGCACTGCGCAGTGCAGAGCCGGGCTGGCTGGTTTTTCTGTGCCTGACGACCTTTGCGGTGCGCTGGCTGGTCGGCTACTGCCTGACGGTCTATACCCGGCTGACCAAGCCGGATTACCGGCAGAAACAGGGCCTGATCAATTCCCTGACCGGCTGTCTGTTCAACTACATCACCCCCGGGGCCTCGGGCGGTCAGTTCTATCAGGTCTATGTCTTCAAACACCAGGGAGTGGATTATCCCACGGCGGCCGGCGTGCTCTGGATGGATTTCATCGTTTATCAGAGCGTTGTGGTGGGCGTCTCCCTGGTCCTGCTGCTCCTGCGCTTTCATCATTTCTTTACGGTCTATTCCCAGTTCTTCTCGCTGGTGCTTTTCGGCTTTGCGGTCAATGTGCTGGTGATCTTCCTGCTCTGGGCCATGGTACATGTGCCCCGCTGCTATCACTGGATCACCCATACAGGGATGAAGATCTGCCTCCGGCTGCATATCGTGAAGGACCGTGACAAGGCCGAGGACCGGCTGCAGAAAGCCCTGCGCAGTTTTGAAAAGGAAACCAAAACGCTTTCCGGCAATAAACAGATCCTGCCGGGAGTCATTCTGGCCAATGTCGTACGGCTGCTGCTGTACTATGCCACGCCGTACTTCTGCGCCCTGGCCCTGCACATCCCGGTGGACAAGAGTATGCTGGTGGATATTCTGGCCCTGTCTTCCTTTGTGGCCATGATCAACGCCTTCCTGCCCATGCCGGGCTCCAGCGGCGGTACGGAAGCGGTGTTCCTGCTCATGTTCCGGACGCTGTTCACCAGTTCCCAGACCTCCGGCATCATGATTCTATGGCGCTTGACGACCTATTTCTTTTCCATTCTCATCGGGGTGGCCGGTTTTCTCTATGAACGGACCCAGCCGGATCTTTCCCGGGAGGAAAGGAAGCCATCTGAGACGGACGAATAGAGAGGACAGAGCCTTGCAAAAGGCGTAAAATATCACTCGTACCATGCCTGGCAGAAAAACAGCAGAACAGAATCTGGAACAGACCTGGCAGCTGGCCCTGGTGCTGGATGCGCAGGTCAGGGATGACCTGGTGCATCTGCATCTGCGTCTGCCGGATCAGACCGAGAAGACCCTGCAGATCGGCATGGATGCCTTCTATCAGCAGGGCATCCGGGTCGGCCGTACGCTGACGCCGGAACAGGTGCAGGCCCTGGAAGCGGGGCAGAAAAAGGAACAGGCCTATGCCCGCTGCCTGAAGAAGCTGGCGGTCCGGGACCGGTCTGTCAGTGAGATGCGTCTCTGGCTGCATCAGAACACCGAGTGCACGTCAGCCCAGATTGAAAGCCTGCTCGGGCGTCTGCAGCAGAAGGGCTACCTGGATGATGCCCGCTATGTGCGGGAAGAAAGCCAGCGTCTGCAGGCCCAGCTGCTGGGACCGGAACGCATTGCCCGTCAGCTGCGTAACTGCGGCATCGCGGAAGACCTGATCCAGCAGGCCCTGCAGGCCTATACCGAGGCCGATCAGCAGGAAGCCGCCCTGGCCTATGGTCAGAAGATCCTGCGGTCCCGGCAGGCCAGCAGTCAGAAGAAAAAGCAGCAGGTGCTGCAGAGCCGTCTGCAGCAGCGCGGCTTCAGCCGTGATCTGGCCATTCAGGCAGCTGGGCAGCTGTACGGCGACAAGGAAGAGACGGAGCAGCTGGCCAGCCTGCAGGCATGTGCAGGCAAAGCCAGGAAGCGCTATGCCCGGAAGAAACAAGGCCGGCAGCTGAAAGAAGCGGTGCTGCGGTACTGCCTTATGCAGGGATATGAATACGAAGAAATCAGCCATGTGCTGAGCGGAATGGAGTGGAACGATGACGAAGATCAAGGATTTTCATGAGAAGGACCGGCTGGTGCAGAACCTGATGATCAAGACCTGCACCAAGGGCAGCACGCCCAAAGGCGCACCTTACCTGAGCATGGTGCTGCAGGACAATACCGGTACCGTGGAAGCCAAGCTCTGGGATGCCAGACCGGAAGATGAAGCCAATGCCGTACCCGGTACGGTGTGCCGCTTCAGCTTCGAGGTTCAGCAGTACAACCATGCCCCGCAGCTGCGGATCAACCAGCTGACGCCGGTGGATCAGAGCACGCTGGATCTTTCCGAATACATTCTGACCTCCAGCATCGATGAGGCCTCGGCCAAGAAGCAGATGCGGAAGTGGCTGGATTCCATTCAGAATCCGGTCTACCGGCAGCTGGTCAGCGGCATGTTTGCCCGGGTCGGCGAAGCCTTCTTTCAGTATCCGGCCGCCTCACGGATTCATCATGGCTATCTGGGCGGTCTGGCCGAGCATACCCTGGGCATGGCCAGCCTGGCTCAGGATGTGGCGGAACTGTATCCCCAGCTGGACCGGGATCTGCTCATCTCCGGCGTACTGATTCACGACATGGGCAAGATCGCGGAACTGGGCGGGCTGATTTCCGGCGAATACAGCACGGAAGGCAAGCTGACCGGGCACATCTCCATCTGCCATGGCTGGCTGATGGAAGTCGCTCAGGACAAAGGCCTGGCGGACCGGGAGGAAACCCTGCTGCTGAGGCACATGGTGCTGAGTCATCACGGCCACCTGGAATTCGGGTCGCCGGTGCTGCCGGAGATTCCGGAAGCGGAGGCACTGAGCCTGATTGACAACATGGATGCCCGCATGAATACACTGCGTTCGGCCCTGGATGCCATCGAACCGGGTACCTGGACCCAGCGGCTGTTTGCCCTGGAAAACCGGCAGTTCTATAAAGCGAAAAACAAGAAGGGGAGCGGAAACGCATGAGCAGCTTTGCCTTATTCTGTGCCAAGACGGCCAGTGCCATGCTGAAGCACACCGGCCGGGGCGGATCCTTTCCCGGGGCGGTGGCGCTGAAACTGGACAAGGATTTTCTGAGCCGCTTTCAGATGCCTTCCCAGGTGATCCTGGTCACCGGTACCAACGGCAAGACGACGACCAGCAACCTGATGGCCCAGTCACTGGCGGCCTGCGGTCTGCAGGTCATCAACAACCATCGGGGCGATAATCTGAATGTCGGCATTGCCACGCTGCTGGCCAGCCACGCCGATGCCCATTTCCGGGTTCAGGCGGACGCCGCGGTCATTGAAGTCGATGAGCTGACCCTGTACCGGCAGTTCGAGCATCTGCATCCCACGGTCCTGGTCATCACGAATCTCTTCCGGGATCAGCTGGACCGTTCCGGCGAAGTGGAGACGGTCATCCGCAAGCTGATGGAAGTTACGGAGAACTTCAGCGGGGATCTGATCCTGAACGGGGATGATCCCAACGTCCTGCGGATTGCCGTCAATGCGAAGAAGGCACGGGTCCATCTGTTCTCGGTCGGTCCCAATGCGGTCAGCAGCCGGACAACCGATGAGGCCAGCGAGGGCAAGTTCTGTCCGATCTGCCACAGCCGGCTGGTCTATGACTATTACCAGTATTCGCATATCGGCCGCTTTCACTGCCCGCATGATGATTTCGGCCGGATCCATCCGGAGGTCTATGTGAGCAGCGTGGACTATGAGAAGGGGACCTTCGTCGTGGACGGGCAGGAATATCATTCCTTCCTGGATGCCATCTACGCGGTCTATAACTGTGCCAGCGTGCTGACCCTGATGAAGGTGCTGAAGCTGCCGCTGAACAGGGCCGATGAGGTCTTCCGGAACTACCAGCTGAACGAGGGCCGCAATGAGGTCTTTCAGCTCAGCCAGCCCTGTGTGGTCAATCTGATCAAGAACCCGACCGGGGCCAATGAAACGATGAAGTTCATTCTGTCCGAACCCGGCCGCAAGAATGTGCTGATCCTGCTGAATGACAACGATCAGGACGGCCGGGATGTATCCTGGATCTGGGATGCGCACTTCGAACGGCTGAACCAGCCGGAGGTGCAGAAGATCGTCTGCTCGGGTACCAGAGCCTATGACATGGCCCTGCGCCTGAAGTACGAAGGACTGGAAGAGAGGATCCTGGTGATGGAGGACCCGGCCGAAGCGGTGCGCTGGCTGGATGAGCAGAATCTGAAGAGCTATGTCATGGCGACCTATACGGCTCTGCATGCCACCCGGGCACTGCTGCGGAAACAGGAAAAGAGGGATCAGAAATGAACCTGAAGATACTCTGGATGTACAGCGACATGATGGACCTCTACGGGGACAAGGGAAACGTTCAGGTGCTGAAGATGCGCTGTCAGCGGCGCGGCATCGACTGCACGGTGGATACGATGACCATGGGCGATACCGTCAGCCTGGAGGATTATGATCTGCTCTTCATGGGCGGCGGTGCGGACTTTGAGCAGAACCTGCTTTATAAGGATCTGCTGGACCGGCGGGAAGGGCTGCAGAAAGCCCTGGACAGCGGCAGTGCCTTCTTCCTGGTCTGCGGCAGCTATCAGCTGTTCGGTCAGTATTATCTGGATCAGGATGGCAACAAGGTCGAAGGGCTCGGCCTGTATGATTTCTATACCATCGCCTCCACCCGGGACAGGCGCTGCATCGGCAATATCGCGGTACAGGCGCAGATGGACGGCTGCACGTTCAAGGCAGTGGGCTTTGAGAATCACGGCGGGCAGACTCAGAATGTGGCCACTCCGTTTGCCAAGGTGCTGAAAGGCCATGGCAATACCTATGACGGCGGCTATGAGGGCTTCCTGAACAACCAGGTTCTGGCTACCTACATGCATGGTTCCCTGCTGCCCAAGAATCCGCTCGTTGCCGACCTGCTGCTGAAGCGGGCGCTGCGCCGGAACTACGGGACTGTGGAACTGGCGCCGCTGGATGATTCGCTGGAAGATCACGCCCGGAAGATCATGCTGGAACGCATGGGCATCAAGGAATAAAGAGAAATACGGAAAAGCCGGTCAGCCGGCTTTTTGCTTACATCAGGGGTGCCAGGCTGCGCAGGAAGGCATCCAGGATCCTGCGGGGCAGACCGGGATGCCAGTTCTCCGGAGTCAGTTCCCGGCAGCTGTTCTGCACGCTGAGAAAGTCTTCCGCAATGGCGCTGACGGCCGAGGAATCGTGCAGCCAGACGCCGTTTTCAAAGTGCAGGAAGAAACTGCGGTAATCCAGATTGAAGGAACCGGTGACGGCGGTATGGCTGTCACAGAGGAAGACCTTGGAATGCACATAGCCGGGCAGGTATTCAAAGATCCGCACTCCCGCCTGCAGCAGCCGGGTGTAGTAGGAGCGGGTGATTTCTTCCACGATGTGCTGGTCGGTGATGGAGGGCAGGACCAGGCGGACATCGATGCCGCGCTGGGTGGCCAGAATCAGGGTGTTGAGCACCTGCTGATCCAGGCAGAGATAGGGGGTGAAGATCCAGACTCTCTGCCGGGCATCCATCAGCAGCTGCAGGAACAGATTTTCCCCGATCGCTTCGTCGTTGAACGGGTCATCCGCAAAGGCACAGATCCAGCCGTCCTGTCTGACGGGCCGGGAGGGACGCCTGTAGCGGCAGAAGTCTTCCTCAGTGCCGCTGATACCATTCCAGCTGGACAGGAACAGCACAGTATCCGTCCAGACCGCCGGACCGCGGAAGCGGAAGAGATTGTCCTTCCACCAGCCGCGGCGTTCGATGATGTTGAAATATTCATCCGCCAGGTTGATCCCGCCGGACCAGGCGATCTGCCCGTCGATGACGATGATCTTGCGGTGATCCCGGTTGTTGTTTACCGCTTCGATGATCGGATGAATGCGGTTGAAGGCCCGGGCTTCAATCCCGTATTTCTTCATGGCACGGGCGAAGTCGCCGGGGTAATGAAAGGCATTGCCGAAATCATCGTAGATGATCCGCACCTCCACGCCTTCCTGTACCTTCTTCTGCAGGATGGGCAGAATCTGATCCCAGATCGTTCCCGGACTGATGATGAAGTATTCCAGAAAGATGAATTCCCGGGCCTGCTGCAGATCGTTCAGCAGCTGCGGCAGGCCGTCGGCTGCCATGCCGTAATAGGAAAAATCCTGACAGGGCTGAATCGGATAGCCGGCATGTTTCTGCAGGTACACCGCTTCGGCATTGTCTGCCAGTGCCTCCGGAAAGTCAGCCTGCAGCCAGGTGCCGCGGTTTCTGGCCTGGGCAATCTGCCGGCTGGCAAAGCGGCCTTTCCGGGTATTCAGAAAGGCCATCAGAAAAAGAACCACACCGGGAACGGGAATGGCCAGAATCAGAACCAGCCAGGGCACATCCGCCGACAGCTGCGTGGAATCCTTGAGGATGAGCAGGGCCAGGACGACCGCCGCCAGATGGGCGGCAATGCCGAGCCAGTGATAGATCCCCGCCAGGCCGGAAATCACCGTCACGGCCAGCCAGATTTCCAGGACGCCAAGACAGGTCAGCAGAAGCGGCCGTGTGAAATGCAGCGCACTCTTCTTCGCCACGGAACACCTCTGCCTTTACGATAATCATCCTTTCCGCCGGGCTCTAATGACAATCTCGGCATTTTGCATAGAAAAAGCGCCCGCAGGCGCCCGGATGACGGATGCTCAGCCCTTGATGGTCTTGAGGACGGCGTCCAGATCCTTTTCTCCCTCGGCGGGATGGAACTGAATGGTCACGTCATCCTCCGTATAGCGGGGCAGGATATGGACATGCAGGTGCTGGACACTCTGCCCGGCAACCTCACCGGTATTGATCAGCAGGTTGCAGCCCTTGGCACCGGTTTTTTCGACGATCTGCTTCGCCAGCTTCTGTGCCACCTTGCAGACGTCCGCAAAGGTATCCGGATCACACTCCAGGACATTTGCGTAATGCTTCTTGGGCATGACCAGTGTATGACCATAGGTTGCCTGAGAGAGGTCCAGAATGGCCAGGACCTTGTCATCCTCATAGACAACCTTGGACGGGATCTTATGATCGATGATATCGCAGAATACGCACATATGAATGAGCCTCCTTGTTCCTATTATAAAAAATATGCGCGGGAAGGGGAAACGAAAAGCAGGTCCGAGGACCTGCTTACCAGTCAGGAATTCATTCTGCCGTGGCACTGGCCGAAGCTTCCGCTGAAGCACTGGCACTGGCTTCGGCAGAAGCACTCTCCGTGGCAGCGGCAGAAGTGCTGGCCTCAGCGGTGGCGCTATCCGTGGCTTCAGCCGATGCGCTGTCGGAAGCCTCAGCCGTGGCACTGGCTTCCGTCGTGGCGCTGGCGGTTGCTTCCGCAGCATCCTGCACCAGATAATCCGGATTGCTTTCCTGGATCTGGTTGTAGACCGTGATGTCATAGACGTGGAAGTTGTACTTCTTCAGGAAGTAGACGGTCGCATCCGTCTGCACATCCGAGAGGGAGGCGAGCTTTTCAGTAACCGCATCCTGGATGGCCGTGGCATCCGTTTCCACCACCTTGACCAGATACCAGGCAGAACCATCTTCCAGAGCCACTTCCTGCCAGCCGTCGTCAGCGGTGGAGGAGCGGATGAGAGAGGTGACAGAGGTGTCATAGCTGGTGTCATCGATCGTGAAGATCTCTGCCGTACCGCTTTCCGTCAGGCTGAATTCACTTGCGACTTCTTCGGCCGTTTTGGAACCGTCGTTCAGTTCGCTCAGCGCGGTGTTCTTGTCCTCTTCAGTGGTGAAGGTCAGGACAATGGCCTGGACCGGCTGGTACTGTTCGACAAGCGCATCGAAGTTCTGTTCCACATACTTGGTCGGCAGTTCATCCTGCTGCAGGGACGGGATCAGGACATCGCTGATGTAGGTTTCTTCCGTATAGCCGTAGCTGTCCAGGTAGGAGGTGAAACTGTCTCCGTACAGGACAGCATACATGTCATAGGTATTCTGGGCCGATGTCTGCATGTCTTCGGTGACTTCCACTTCCAGATCGCAGATGACCTTCATGGCATCATTGATCACGGTGCTGCCGCCGCTGACATTGTTCAGCAGACTGTAGACTTCGCCTTTGGTAATCGATTCATTGCCCACGGTCATCAGAACCGTACTGGAATCCGAGAGCTTGGCACTGGCATCCGAGCAGCCGCTCAGCAGAAGAATCAGAGCACTGACGGAAATGACTGTCTTTTTCATGTTTGATCCTTCCTTTCTCAGTTGGCTGCGGCGGTGCTGGCCGCTGCATCGGCGGATGTGCTGGCAGCGGTGCTTTCCGCTGCCGATGTGGATTCGGAAGCCGCCGTCTCACTGGCTGCATCTGTGCTTTCTGCCGCGGCAGAGGCTGACGCATCTGCAGTGGACTCGGCGCTGGCAGAGGCTGACGCATCAGCCGTGGACTCCGCGCTGGAATCGGTGCCGGTATCCGTGGTCTCCAGACCCAGATAGGTACGCAGCTGATTCTCGAGTTCCGGATTGTCCTTGAAATCCATGCCCAGCGACTCGGCTCTCTGCCAGATCGCTTCGGCAGCGATGCTGGTGTCGTAGCTGGTAACCAGGCTGTAGTAGACATTGGTGCCGTCGCTGGTTGTCCAGGCGGCCAGAGAATCAGCGGTCGATGCGTTGTTCTTGATCCGGAACCAGCCATAGCTGCTGGAATAGACCCAGTCGCTGACTTCGCCTTCATCCAGGGCCAGCGCGGCTTCCAGGAAGGCACTGTCCAGAGAGGTCGTATTGGCATCGATCGTGCCCAGTTCGCCGCCCGAATCCGCCGTGGAAGTATCCTCCGAATAGGTGGTCGCAACTTCCGAGAAATCCGTGCCGGCATTCAGGGCATCATCGACGGCCTGCATGCGTGACTGTTCATCGGCGGTCGGGCTGTCGGCTGTGCTGGGATTGCTGGAATCCTCAAACATGATCAGGATGTAGGATATGTTGCGGATCTGCAGATCGTCCACGTGTTCCGCCGCATATTCCTCGGCGATCTTCATCATCTTTTCATACTGCAGCAGATAGGCTTCCAGATCATTGTGATCGGTGTAGCCGACCTGCTGGAGCGCCTTGTCCAGCTCACTTTCATAGGTGGTCGGATAGTTGCTCTGGTAATTGCTCAGAATGGTTGCGGCGTTGCTGGCAGCATTCGACTGCATGTCCTCATCTGCCTCGACATCCTGCAGGACGGCCTTCTCAAACAGCCGGTAGACCGCCGAAGTGCCTCCGGACTCATACAGACTCTCATAGAAGGCACTGGCTGTGACATCCTGGCCGTTGATCTCATAGACGACATCCTCGCCGTTTGAACGCTTGCCTCTGAGCTTGCCCTTGTTGGTGTCATAGATATAGAAACAGCTGACACAGGCCAGCAGAATGGCAAGGACGACAACGAACCAGTTTTTCTTCATGAAATTCTTCATAGATCCTCCTGAAAAACTGAAATCAATTATAGGGTATGTATCAGGCATTTGCAATTTGCCCCGCGGAACCGGAAAAAGTGCGTGAAAAGGCCGCAAAAGCGCGGAATACAGCGGAAAAATCGTTTCGCAACATTTCTTTTTTTGCCTATGCTACAATCAGGACGAAAAGAAGGACCGAAGGACTATGAAATCACTGGAAATCAGAGATCTCCACGTGGAAGTGGAGGGAAAGGAAATCCTGAAAGGCGTGGATCTGACCATTCAGGAGAACGAGATCCATGCGCTGATGGGACCGAACGGCAATGGCAAGTCCACCCTGCTGGCGGCAGTCATGGGGCATCCCAAGTACCGGGTGACCCAGGGTTCCATTACGTATGACGGGAAGAATCTGCTGGAAATGCCGGTGGATGAACGCTCCAAGGCGGGCGTCTTCCTGGCCATGCAGTATCCCCAGGATATTCCCGGCGTCAAGAACATGGACTTCCTGCGGGCAGCCATGAATGCCCGGCGGGAGAAGCCGGTGCCGCTGTTCAACTTCATCAAGTCCATGGAGAAGACCATCAAGGACCTGGACATGAAGGAAGACCTGGCCAGCCGCTATGTGAATGAAGGCTTCTCGGGCGGCGAGAAGAAACGGAATGAGATCGTCCAGATGGAAATGCTGCAGCCCTCGTTTGCCATGCTGGATGAGATCGACTCCGGCCTGGATGTCGATGCCCTGCACATCGTGGCCAATGCCCTGAATCAGCTGCATGAGCAGAATCACATGAGCATGCTCATCGTCTCGCACTATGAGCGCTTCTATGAGCTGGTGCAGCCGCAGTTCTGCCATGTGCTGGTAGACGGCAGGATCGTTCTGAGCGGCGGCCCCGAACTGACGAAGAAGATTGATCAGGAAGGCTATGACTGGCTGTATCAGCAGTATGGCGTGCAGCCGGCAGCCGAGGCGGAGAATGCCAGACCCAGGGTCAGCTCGATCGGTGTCTGTGCGGCCAATCCGCGGGTCCGGGGAAATGCCCAATGAAGACGATTGCAGTCAGTCAGGACATCCGGCTGACCGGCGGCTTTGCCGAGTACGCCATTGAAAGTCAGCGGGATCTCGAGCTCAGCTTCACCGCGGCAGCCGATGCCAGCGTGCTGGTGCAGATCCGGCAGGCGGGAAAGATCCGGCTGCGCACCTTCACCGAAGCAGGGGTCAAGGTCAGCTATCTCTTCTGGAATGACTGTGACAGTGCCCTGGAGATCGATGAGCAGCATGAGGTGATGCAGGATGCGGACTTCCACATCGCCTACTGCGAGACCAACCCGGCGGACACGAAGCGGCACGTCTATGCCGCCCTGCGCCAGGAAGGGGCAAGAAGCCGGATTTCCTCGGCCAGCCTGGTCAGCACGGTCAAGGACTTTGACATCGAGGCGGTCAACTTTGCCCGCCATACCTATTCAGACATGGATCACTACAGCGTGGTCACGGAAGGCGGTCATTATAAGATGGTAGCCAACGGCAAGATCGTCAAAGGCGCTTCCTATTCGGAAAACCATCAGACATCCCGTTCCCTGACCTTCGATCAGAAACAGAGCAGCGTGATTCTGCCCATCCTGCAGATCGATGAGGATGAGGTGGAAGCCAGTCACGCCATGAGCGTCGGTTCCATTGATGAGGACATGCTCTACTACATGATGAGCAGGGGACTGAGCCGCAAGGAATGTGTGCGGCTCATCAGCACGTCCTATCTGATGCCGATTGCCGATACGATTGAAAACAAGGACCTGCAGGAAAAGCTGCGGGCAGAACTGGAGGAAAAACTGGAAAACTATGCTGGACGTTGAAAAGGTAAGAAAGGATTTTCCCTTCTTCAGCAATAACCCGGATCTGATCTATTTCGATAATGCGGCAACCACGCAGAAGCCGCAGGCGGTCATCGATGCGGTGACGGATTTCTATACCACCGGAGCGGCCAATGTGCACCGCGGGGATTATCCGCTGTCGCTGCACTGGGATGAGAAGTTCGACGGCACCCGGGAGATCATCGGGCGTTTCCTGAACTGTCAGCCCAATGAGGTGGTCTATACCGGCGGTTCCACGCATTCCCTGAACCAGATTGCCTATGGTCTGGAGAAGAATTTCCTCAAGGCCGGAGATGTGGTGCTGACCACGGTCAATGAACATGCCAGCAATCTGATGCCCTATTTCCGCATGGCCAAAGAGGCGGGCATCCAGTTTGAATTCATTCCCATTGATGACCAGGGCAACATCCATATGGAGGACGCCAAGAAGGCCATGCATGAAGGGGTCAAGGCGATTGTCATCGCCTCCCTGACCAACGTCCTGGGGGCCAGCCAGCCGGTCAAGGAACTGGCTGCCCTGGCACATGAGAACGGCGCACTGATGGTCGTCGACGGAACGGCCTCCGTGCCGCATGGACCGACGGATGTCAGGGATCTGGATATCGACTTCCTGGGCTTTGCCGGGCACAAGATGTGCGGGCCGGGCGGCATCGGCATCCTCTATGGCAAGTATGAACTGCTGCAGAAGATGGATCCGGTCTTCCTGGGCGGCAGCATGAACAGCCGTTTCAATGTCTGCGGCGACATGAGCTTCCAGGCGGCCCCGGATAAGTTTGAGGCCGGGACGCCGAACATCGAAGGCGTCATCGGTCTGGGGGCTGCGGCCGAGTATCTGATGGGCCTGGGCATGCAGAACATCGCCGACTATGAGCGTGAGCTGCGGCAGTATGCGGCCGATCAGATCAGTCAGCTGGACAACATCATCTTCTACAATCCGGACAACGTGGACGGACCGATTGCCATCAACGGCAAGGACATCCCGGCCCAGGATACCGGTTCCTACCTGGCGGCCAACAACATCTGCGTGCGCTCGGGCAACCATTGCGCCAAGGTGCTGCATGAGAAGATCGGCACCGATTCGACGGTCCGCCTGAGTCTGTATTTCTACAACACCAAGGCCGAAGTCGACAGGACGGTGGAAGTGCTGAAGGATCTGTCGATCGAGAATACGCTGAACGTCTTTTTCTGAGCAGGAGGTAACCCATGGCTGACGATATCAATCAGATGCTGAAGGATCCGGAAGTCCTGCGCGAACTGATCATGGATCACTACCGCTATCCCCACAACCACGGCCTGAAGGGCGGGGATGGCTACAAGCGGATCCACATGGCCTCTGCCAGCTGCATCGATGATCTGACGGTGGAGTGCAAGGTGGAAGACGGCGTGTTCCAGGGAATTGATTT
This sequence comes from uncultured Erysipelotrichaceae bacterium, assembly GCA_903789495.1. Classification (GTDB taxonomy): domain Bacteria; phylum Bacillota_I; class Bacilli_A; order Erysipelotrichales; family Erysipelotrichaceae; genus Bulleidia. The sequence goes on from CAIFEQ010000012.1 coordinate 20,516, forward strand.
TGACGGGGTCGGCTGTACGATCAGCACGGCCTCCACCAGCATGATGACGGACCTGCTGGTCGGCAAGACGGTCGACGAAGCCCGGGACATCATGGATAACTATTTCCGCATGGTCAATCACCAGCCCTATGATGCCGAAAAACTGGGCGAGGCGGTCGCCATGCAGAATGTCTGGCGTCAGGCCAACCGCATCAACTGTGCCACCATCGGCTGGCGGGCCGTGAAGCAGGTGCTGGACAACAAGGTCGAAGACAACGGCAACTCCGGTCTGAAGGGCCGTGCCGATGAGGAAAGCAGATGAGTACGGAAGACAGCAATCAGAAAATCATCGAATCCCTCGATGACTATCAGTACGGCTTTGCCGACAAGGATGTCTCGGTCTTCAATACCGGCAAGGGTCTGAGTGAGGAGATCGTGCGCCAGATTTCCCGGATCAAGGAAGAACCGGACTGGATGACGGAATTCCGGGTCAATGCCTATCACACGTTTGCAAAGATGCCGATGCCCAAATGGGGCGTGGACATGCATGATCTGGACTTCAATGACTACATCTACTACATCAGACCTGCCGATAAGATGCGGGCCAGATCGTGGGATGATGTGCCGGATACGATCAAGAACACCTTTGAACGTCTGGGCATTCCGGAAGCGGAGCGGAAGTTTCTGGCCGGCGTCTCCACCCAGTATGAGTCCGAAGTGGTCTACCACAACATGCTGGACGAGGTGCAGTCCAAGGGCGTGATCTTCCTGGATATGGACAGTGCGGTCAAGTACTGTCCGGATCTGGTGAAGAAATATTTTGCCACGGTCGTTCCGCCCTCGGACAACAAGTTTGCGGCCCTGAACAGCTGTGTCTGGTCCGGCGGCAGCTTCATCTATGTGCCCCCCGGGGTAAAGCTGGAAAAGCCGCTGCAGTCCTATTTCCGCATCAACACCGAGCGGATGGGACAGTTTGAACGCACCCTGATCATCGCCGACGAGGGTTCCGATGTGCATTATGTTGAAGGCTGCACCGCCCCGCTGTATTCCAAGGACAGCCTGCATGCGGCCGTGGTGGAAATCGTCGTGCAGGAAGGGGCACATGCCCGCTACACCACGATTCAGAACTGGTCGACCAACATCCTCAACCTGACCACCCAGCGGGCCCGGGTCGCCGCCCATGGCATGATGGAATGGGTGGATGGCAATATCGGTTCGCACTATACGATGAAGTATCCGTGCTGTGTGCTGGAAGGGGAATATGCCCGCGGCCAGACGATCACGATCGCCGTCGCCACCGGCATCCAGATCCAGGACAGCGGCGCCAAGATGATTCATCTGGCTCCTCATACCAGTTCCTCGATCATCTCCAAGTCGGTCTCCCGGCGGGGCGGGGAAGCGGATTTCCGCGACCGCGTCTTCATGGGGCCCAAGGCGGACTACAGCCGCGCCAAGGTACAGTGCGATACGCTGATCCTGGATGAACAGTCGCGGAGCGACACGATTCCCTACAACATCTCGCAGAACAACACCTCGACGATCGAGCATGAGGCCAAGGTCTCCAAGATCTCCGAGGAAAAGCTCTTCTATCTGATGTCCCGCGGCCTGTCCGAAGCGCAGGCCACGGAAATGATCGTGCTGGGCTTCCTGGAGCCGTTTACCAGAGAACTGCCAATGGAGTATGCCGTGGAGCTCAACCAGCTGCTGAAGCTGGATATGAGCGAATCGGTCGGCTGAGTCTTTGCGCTTCGTTAAAAGTATGCTAAAATAACGAAGCGTTTCGGAGGTTTAGCTCAGTCGGGAGAGCACACCCTTCACAGGGGTGGGGTCGTGGGTTCGAGCCCCGCAACCTCCACCAGGAAAAAAGCAGCCCCCGCATCCGGCAACGGATGCGGGGTTTTTGTCTGCCTGCGGACATAAGAAAAGCCGCCGGGCGGCGGCTGCTTCCTATTTCTTCAGTTCCTCAGCCCGTCTGATGCAGGCCTCCGAGGCCTTATGGACCAGCTCATCCAGTCCCTGTTCCTGCAGGACCTGCACGGCTTCGATCGTCGTGCCGCCTTTGGAGCAGACCGCATCGATCAGCTCTTCAATGCTCTGATCCGATTCCTGAATCAGCCGGCCGGAGCCGATCATGGTTTCCACGGCCAGTTCCCTGGCCAGCTGGGGATCCATGCCCCGGGCCGTCACATCCTTGATGATCGCATTGACAAAGCAGTAGAAATAGGCCGGGGTGGAGCTGTGCAGGGCAATGGCATCTTCCATCTGATCCTCGGGGATCTCAGCCGCCCTGCCCAGGGCGGAGAACATGTGCAGGGACGCATCATGGTCCGCTTTCGCAACTTCCGGAGAGAAGCAGAGGGTGGTGGAACCGCAGCCGATCAGCAGCGGCGTATTCGGCAGGGCGCGGATCACCGGCACCCCCGGCAGGAAGGACTGGATATGGCCGATGGTGATCGCCGCCGCAATGCTCAGCAGACAGTGTACGTCCGCTTTCTGCAGCTGCTGCAGCGCTTCATCGACCGTCTGCGGCCGGACAGCCAGTACCGTCATATTGGCCTGGGAACCGGCCTCCTGCACGCTGTTCAGCAGGTGCATGCCGAGGGCCTGGGCCTTTTTCTGCACGGCTTCCGAAGGATCATAGACGGCAATCCTTTCCGGGACCAGCAGTTTTTTCTCCACGACTCCCTGGGCAATGGCCATTCCCATATGGCCGCAGCCGATGAAGCCGAGCTGATAGGTTCTGTTCATCTTCAATGCCTCCTGTACTGCCTTCATTATAGGCAGATCCCTGCCGCAGCAGACAGGCTTAAATTACGTTAGAATAGGATTCATGGAGAACCCTTTGTACATCGTCCAGTGCTGGATCGAACATCCGGTCCGGCGCCTGGATCAGACCTTTACCTACCTCAGCACGCAGGAAGTACAGCCGGGCATGCGCGTGCAGGTGGATTTCAACGGACGGAAGCTGATCGGCTTTGTCGAAGACTGCCAGCCCAGCAGTCAGAGCGAAGAAGAACTCCAGCAGGCCAGTCCCTTTGAGCTGAAGCATATCAGTGCCGTGCTGGACCGCGAGCCGCTGCTGACCGACGAACTGCGGCAGCTGGCCGACTGGCTGAGCCGCACGACCCTGGCTACGCACATTGCCTGTTACCAGTGCATGCTGCCGGCCAAGATCAAACCCGTCAGCCATGCCGGCCGGGCCGTGCAGGAGCGCTGGGTCAGCTGTGCCGATACGGAAACCAGCCTGACACCCCGGCAGCTGGAGGCTTTTCTCTATGTCCGCCAGCAGGGCAGCGTCCGCTATCAGGAGCTGCGGAAACACTTTCCCAACCAGGCCAAGGCCCTGGTGGATCTGGGGGCCCTGCAGGTGACGCTCAGAGACCGGGAGGCAGAGAATCTCAGCAGTCCGATCGTCAGTCAGCCCCTGCAGCTGAATGCGGAACAGCAGGCTGCCATGCAGGAAATCGAGCAGAGCAGCGATGCGGTTTACCTGCTGCATGGCGTGACCGGTTCAGGCAAGACGGAAGTCTATCTCCAGCTGGCCCAGAAGGTGCTGGAGCAGGACAGACAGGTCCTGATCCTGGTGCCGGAGATCGGCCTGACGCCGCAGATGATTGACCGCGTCCGCCAGCGCTTCGGCGTGGATCTGGCCATCTATCATTCGGCGCTCAGCGCCCAGGAAAAATATGAACAGTACCGCAAGGTGAAGACCGGCCGGGCCAGTGTCGTGGTCGGTACCCGCAGTGCGGTGTTTCTGCCGTTTACCAATCTCGGTCTGATTGTCATGGATGAGGAACACGATTCTTCCTACAAGCAGGAAGTGCAGCCGTCCTATCACTGCCGGGATGTGGCCATCTGGCGCGGCGCCTATCATCACTGCAAGGTGATCCTGGGCAGTGCCACTCCGTCGCTGGAAAGCTATGCCCGGGGGCTGAAGCAGGTCTATCATCTGATCACCCTGAAACACCGGATCAATGACTGCCTGCCGGAGATCGAACTGGTGCCGCTGAAGAAAACCATGGCCCGGGGCGAGTCGTATATTCTGACCGAGACGCTGAAGCAGCGGATGGCGGAAACCCTGGCCCGTCAGGAACAGATCATTCTGCTGCTGAACCGGCGCGGCTACAGCACTCAGCTGCGCTGTCTGGCCTGCAAGCAGGTTCTGCTGTGTCCGCACTGTGATCTGGCTCTGAGCTATCACCGCAGTGAGCGGCTGCTGAAGTGTCATGCCTGCGGCAGTCAGATGGCCGCTCCGAAGGCCTGTCCGTACTGCGGCAGTACGGCCGGGTTCAGCACCTATGGCTTCGGCACGGAGAAACTGGAAGCCGCCGTGAAGCAGGCCTTTCCGGCTGCCCGGGTGATCCGCATGGATGCGGATACGACGGCCCGGAAAGATGCCCACCGGAAACTGCTGGAAGCCTTCGGCCGGCATGAGGCGGATATCCTGCTGGGGACCCAGATGATCTCCAAAGGCCTGGACTATCCTGATGTCACGCTGGTCGGCATCCTGAACGGGGATGACGGCGTCAGTCATACGGATTACCGCAGCTGTGAGACCACCTTTGATCTGCTTATGCAGGCCAGCGGCCGCAGCGGCCGGAGTGAACACCGCGGCCGGGTCGTCCTGCAGGTCTTTGATCCGGATCACTATGTGGTGCAGTGTGCGGTGCATCAGAACTATGATCTCTTCTTCCGCCGGGAGATGCAGTTCCGGCATGCCGGTCAGTATCCGCCCTATACGTATCTGATTTCCCTGACCATTGTCAGCCGGGATCAGAAAAAAGCGGATCAGAGTGCGCTGTTTCTCAAGGAACACCTGCAGGCATCTGATTACAAGACTGTGGGGGTGATCTCGCTGGGCCGGCTGCAGGACCGCTGCCGCAACCGGATCTTCCTGAAGGGCAAGAACCTGGAGCGTATGCGGGAAGATGTCCGGGCTCTGCTGAAGCAGCCGGAAACTGCCGCCCGGCTGGGGGATGTGCGCATCGACGTTGAGCCGATGACGCTGGACTGATATGAACGTACGCAGACAGGCGCAGGACATTCTTTACCGCGTGCTGTATCAGAACGGCTATGCCGGTCTGCTGCTGCGCTATCAGAAGGAGCAGGAAACGGAACATCAGGGTCTGCTCACCGAACTGGTGTACGGCACCCTGCGCAATCTGACCTATCTGGAATACCAGTGGCAGGATCTGGTGTCCCGCAGGGTCAGACCCCGGACCGCCATTCTGCTGGATCTGAGCATCTATCAGCTGTTCTTTATGCAGGCCGTTCCGGACTATGCGGTCATTCATGAAGCGGTGGAAACGGCTGACCCGGCAGAACGGGGTTTTGTCAATGCGGTTCTGCGCCAGGTCCAGCGCCGCGGCAGGCGGCCGGCAGCCGGCCGGGATGTGCTCCGGAAAACCGCTCTGGAAACCTCGCATCCCGAATGGCTGCTGCGGCTGTGGGCGGCTCATTATGGCGAAGAGATGGCCATTGCCATTGCCAGACACGATCAGACCCCGGCGCCGCTGTATGGCCGGGTGAATCCGCTGAAGGCCGAGGCGGATCTGCTGCAGGGCGATGCGAAGGCAGAGGATCTGGGCGGCGGCTGTTTCCGCTACCGGGGCGCCCTGGCGCAGACCAGCTGGTTCCGGGAAGGAAAGGTTCTCATCCAGGACCGGGCTTCCCAGCAGCTGGTGCCGTATCTGCAGGTTCAGCCGGGCCAGCGGGTACTGGATGCCTGTGCCGCCCCGGGCACCAAGACCCAGCAGATCGCGGTCCTGATGCAGAATCAGGGACAGATCATCGCCAACGATCTCCATGCGTCGCGGGTGCAGCTGATTGAGCAGCTCATGGCACGTACCGGGGTGAGCAACGTGGCCACCACCTGCCGGGATGCCTCCGTGCTGCAGACGGAATGGCTGGAACCGGGGTTTGAGCGGGTCTATCTGGATGTGCCCTGCAGCGGTCTGGGCGATCTGCGCCGCAAGCCGGAGATCCGCTACCGCGTGCAGCCGGAAGAACTGGATACGCTGGTGCAGCTGCAGGAAGAGATCCTGGCTGCCTGCTGTCGGTATCTGCGGCCGGCTGGCATCCTGGTCTACAGCACCTGCACCCTGAACCGCAAGGAGAATGAACAGCAGATCCGGCACTTTCTGCAGGAACATGAAGAGTTCAGCCTGCTGCAGGAGAAAACCTGTCTGCCGATGGAGCTGGACAGCGATGGTTTTTACGTGGCGGCTCTGCGCAAACAGGGAAGATGATGTAAAATGAAATGGCCATGCCGATGATCTATGATCTCACAATGCCCCAGATGGAGCAGATGCTGGCCGAAAGAGGCCAGAAATCTTATCGTGCCCGCCAGCTCTATGCCTGGCTGTACCGGCGCCGGGTGCATGATTTTGCCAAGATGAGCGATCTGCCGCAGAGTCTGACGGCAGACCTGGCGCAGACCTATTCCATTGCGCCGCTTAAGGTGCTGGACAAGCAGGTCGCGCACGACGGTACCGTGAAGTATCTGTTTGCCCTGGCGGACGGCTCTTCCATCGAAACGGTGCTGATGCACTTCAGCTTCGGGGAAAGCGTCTGCGTGACGACGCAGGTCGGCTGCAATATGGGCTGTGCGTTCTGCGCTTCCGGACTGCTGAAGAAACAGCGGGATCTGAGTGCCGGCGAGATGGTGGCGCAGATTATGGCCGTGCAGCAGGATCTGGATGCGGAAAACAGGCGGGTAGACAATGTGGTGGTCATGGGAACCGGCGAACCGTTTGATAATTTCGAGGCGGTCATGGATTTCTGTGCCATCATAAACAGCGACCATGGCCTGGCCATCGGCGCCCGGCATATCACGATCAGCACCTGCGGCATCGTACCGAAGATCCGCGAATTCGCTTCCCGGCATCTGCAGTACAACCTGGCCATCTCTCTGCATGCCCCGGACGATGCCCTGCGCAGTCAGCTGATGCCGGTGAACAGAGCTTATCCGCTGGCGGAACTGATGGCAGCCCTGAAGGACTACAGCACGCAGAATCACCGTCGGCTGACCTTTGAATATATTCTGCTCCGGGGGATCAATGACAGCGATGAGCAGGCCGTTCAGCTGGCCCGGCTGATCCGGGGCATGAATGCCTATGTCAACCTGATCCCTTATAATCAGGTTGCCGAGAACGGCTTTGCGCCGAGTTCGGAAAAGACCATTCTGCATTTTTACGATGTGCTGATGAAGCATGGAGTCAAGGCGACGCTGCGGACCAAGCATGGGGAAGATATCGATGCGGCCTGCGGTCAGCTCCGTGCCCGGTACGAAAGGAACAAGAACGGGGAATGAAGTACTACGGCATCACGGACCGGGGCAGGATGCGCCGGACCAATCAGGACAACTATGGCATTGCGACCAACCTGAAAGGCGATGTTTTTGCCATGGTCTGCGACGGGATCGGCGGCGCCAACGGCGGCGATATTGCCAGCCGCATGACGGTGGATTACTTTGCCGAGATCTTTGCCAGTCAGCCGGGCTTTTCGTCTGCCGATGAAGTCCGGAAGTGGCTGCGGCATCACATCACGATCATCAACAGCCGGATCTATAAAAAAGGAAAGAGCAGCGACGAGTTCAAGGGCATGGGGACGACCCTGTGCGGCATTGTCATGACCAGTGCCGGCAGCTTTGTCCTCAACATCGGGGATTCCCGGGCCTATGTCCTGGATGAGCAGGGGCAGCTGAAACAGCTGACCACGGATCATACGCTGGTGCAGGACATGATCTCGCATGGCGAACTGACCCGGCAGGAAGCCCAGACCTATCCCCGCAAGAACGTCCTCACCAATGCCCTGGGTGTCTGGGATACCGTACGCAGCGATATCGATGCCCTGCCTGAGGAGGCCCGGGCCTATCTGATCTGCACCGACGGTCTGCATGGCTATGTGCCGGAAGAGAAGATCCAGAGCATCATGAACAACCGCCGCCGGGATCCCAGTCTGCGGATCCGGCAGCTGGTCAGGGCCGCTCTGGATGCCGGCGGCTATGACAACATCACCGTGATTCTCATGGATCTGGAAGGGGATGCCGGAAATGAGCAGTAATCTGATTGCCAACCGGTATGAGGTCTTCAAGCACATCGGCCAGGGCGGCATGGCGGATGTGTTCCTGGCGGTGGATACGATTCTCAACCGCCAGGTGGCCATCAAGATCCTGCGTTCGGATCTGTCTACCGATGCCGTGTCCGTGCTGCGCTTTGAACGCGAAGCCCAGGCTGTTTCAGCCCTGAACAATCCCTACATTGTCGAGATCTACGATGTCGGGGAGTACAAGGGGCATCATTATATCGTCATGGAATATGTCCCCGGCAAGAGTCTGAAGGAAGTCATTCAGGCCCGGGGTGCGCTGCCGATCGATGAATCGGTGGATATCATGAAACAGATGTGCTCCGGCGTGGCCGAGGCGCATCACCGCGGCATCATTCACCGCGACCTCAAGCCGCAGAATGTTATCGTCAAGGCGGACGGGAACATCAAGATCCTGGATTTCGGAATTGCCATTGCCAAGGGCAGTATTCAGCTGACCCAGGCCAACAACGTCATGGGTTCGGTGCACTATCTGGCCCCGGAACTGGTCAAAGGCGAACCCGCAACGGTCCAGTCGGATATCTATGCCCTCGGCATCGTGCTGTTTGAGATGCTGACGGGAGACGTGCCGTTCAAGGCAGATTCTGCCGTCCAGGTCGCCCTGATGCAGATGCGCAATCCGATGCCGGATCCCCGGGAGATCAATCCCACGATCCCGCAGTCGGTGGCCAATATCATCATCCGGGCCACGGCCAAGGACAAGGAGAACCGCTACAAGTCCTGCTATGAGATGCTGGAGGACCTGCGTACCTGCCTGCTGCCGGAACGGCGGAATGAACCGAAGCTGGTGCTGCGCCATATCAGCCGCACCGGCAGTGCTGCCCGGGTGAGCAGTGCGGCAGAAAACAGGCTGAATGCCGAAGCGGCCTATCCGGCTGCCGAACCGCGGCCCGCCGCATCAGCCCGGCCGCAGAATCCGGCGCTGCCGAAGAAAAAGAAGAAGAAACTTGGCTACCGGATCCTGCAGGGCGTGCTCATCGCCATGCTTGCAGTTCTGGGCTGTGCCGGGATCTACTTTGCCCTGAGCAGTTCGGGCATTCTCAATCCCCGCAGCAGTCTGGTGACAGTGCCGGATCTGATCGGCCAGACGGTGTCTGATGCCCGGACACTCTGTTCGGATGTGAATCTGGTGCTGGATACCAGCAATGTCACCTACACCCTGACGGAGGATACGCCCAAGGGAGAAATCATCGAAAGCGATCCGGCTGCCGGCGAAGAGGTCGAGAAGGGCACCAGCGTGTCCATCACCGTCTCTTCCGGGATCTATGCGGTGGCTGAGAACTTCATCGGTCAGAACATCAATGCGGTCCAGGAACGGATCGCCAACGCCAGTGAAACCACGGATCCGGATCTGCGCAACCTGGTGGTGACGATCGTGGAGGATACCGAAAGTGATGCCGAGGCCGGGATCATCGTCGGTCAGGAACTGCTGACGCCGGGCACCCAGTACAATCCGGACACCCAGACCGAGATCCGGCTGATCTACGCCGCCTATCCGACCATCACCATTCCGGATGATGTCATCGGCAAGACGGTGGAAGAAGCCAGTGCGGAGCTGGAAGCCCTGGGCGCCAAAGTCTATTCCAGCAATCTGGAGTACAGCTCCCTGCCGGAAGAGCAGATTGCCAGCCTGCAGTTCGGGGTGGTCATCCGCACCGATCCTGAAGTGGGCACGGAATATACGCAGAGAGAAGACAACTACATTACGATTTTCTACTACTGAACCGAGTGAAGGCATGCAGGCAAAGATTATCAAGATCGTTTCCAAGGATTACACGGTTCTGACGGCAGACGGCCGTCAGCTGCCGGCTCTGACCGCAGGCAAGGTACGCCTGCAGACCACCCCGGTGACCGGGGATGAGGTCGAGATCCGGCAGGCCGAAGACGGGCGCTGGGTGATTGAAGAGGTCCTGCCCCGGCGGAATCAGCTGGTCCGGCCGGCGGTGGCCAATGTCGATCAGGCGCTGATCGTCATGAGTGTCCGGGAACCGGATTTTTCCAGTCTGCTGGTGGACCGGCTGTGCTTTCTGATCCGGGATGCCGGGATTGAACCGCTGCTGTGCGTGACCAAGACGGATCTGGGCATTCCGGCTGATGTCGAAGCGCAGATCGAAGAATATGAGCAGGGACCGATGAAAGTCATCCGCTCTGCCCAGGACAGTCTCGACCCGCGCCTGAGCGGCATCCTCCAGGATAAGATCACCGTCCTGACCGGTCAGTCGGGAGCGGGAAAATCCAGCCTGCTGAACAAGCTGGATCCTTCGTTTCATCTGGCCACGCAGGAAATCTCCAGAGCCCTGGGCCGGGGCCGGCATACCACCAGGCACAATGAACTGCATCAGATTGCCGGCGGCCTGGTCGCGGATACGCCCGGGTTCAGCTCGCTGTCCTTTCAGCACATGTCCCTGCGGGATCTGGAACAGGCGGTCATTGAGTTCCGTCCCTATCTGAATCAGTGCCGCTTTCATGACTGCGTGCACATGGAGGAACCCGGCTGTGCCGTCAAGCAGGCCGTGGCGGAAGGCAGGATTCCCCGGACCCGGTATGAAAACTACCGCAGCACGGTGAAACTCATACAGAATCGAAAGGAGCGTTACCAATGATTGTGGCACCTTCGGTATTGTCACTGGACTATACGCGCATGGACGAGCAGGTCCGCGACCTGAATGCGTCCGGGGCCCAGTGGATTCACTTTGATGTCATGGACGGTCATTTCGTACCCAACCTGACCTTCGGTCCGGATATCCTGAAAGCCTATCGGAAGCTGAGCAGCCTGGTCCTGGATGTGCACCTGATGGTGGAGGATCCGGCTTTCTTTGCGGATGTCTTTGTCAGAGCCGGGGCGGATGTGATCACCTTCCATGAAGAAGCCGTGAAAGCAGAGCAGATCCGGCCGCTGGCCCGGCAGATTCACGCCCTCGGCAGGCGGGCGGGTCTTTCCATCCGGCCCGGGACCGAGGTACAGGTTCTGCAGCCCTGGCTGAAGGATTTTGATCTCTTTCTGCTGATGTCCGTCGAACCGGGCTTCGGGGGCCAGGCCTTCAGGCCGGAAACCCCGCAGCGCATTCAGCAGCTGAAGCAGATGCTGAAAGAAGCCGGCAGCGAGGCCCTGATTGAGATTGACGGTGGCATCAATGTTCAGACCGGCAGACTGTGCCGGCAGGCGGGTGCCGATGTGCTGGTGGCGGGCAGCTATGTGTTCCATCATCCGGATGGAATCGGGAAAGCGGTGAGTTCTCTTGTCGAAGTCTGAGGAAAGCATGGTGATCCTGCCGCTGTATCAGCAGCTGCCGGATCTGCAGGATGTGTTTGTGGTCGGGGCTGACCGCGGTGCCCTGATGCTGGCCAGGCAGGGGATTACCATGGACCTTGCCCTGGGTGACTTTGATTCGGTCAGCCGGCAGGACATGCCCCTGATCCGCGCGCATGCCAGGGAGATCATCTATCTCAATCCGATCAAGGACGACAGCGACAGCGAAGCCTGCGTCAGCGAACTGCGCAGCCGCGGCTTTGCCCGGATCACCCTGTACGGCGGCTTCAGCGGCCGGGTGGATCACACAGTTGTCAACCTGCGGCTGACGGAGAAGTTCCCCGGTCAGGTCTATGCCCAGGACGAGCGCAACCTGGCCTGGTCGGCCGGTCCGGGAAGCTGGGAGGTCAGAAAAAAGAACTATCCGTTCTTAAGTCTCTTTGCCCTGGAGGACAGCGTCCTGTCCCTGACGGGCATGAAGTATCCGCTGCGCGAGCATCTGCTTCATCAGCAGGATCTGCTGGGACTGAGCAATGAGATTCTGGGCGAAAGCGGTACGGTCACTGTCCACTCCGGAAAGATCCTGCTCATTCAGTCCGGCGACTAGAAAGGCAAGAAAAAAACTTCCTTGCGGAAGTTCTCAGGCGGCAGGCTCTTCGGCAGAAGCCGCAGCAGCAGCCGCTTTTTTGGTGGTCGCTTTTGCCTGACCCTTCAGAGTTCTCAGAGCACGGGTGGAAACCTTGACTGTCTTGGGCTTGCCATCCACAATCATATGAACCTTCTGCAGGTTAACATTCCACTTGCGGCGGGCAGCCCGCAGAGAATGGGAACGTCTGTTTCCTGACAACGCTTTTTTACCGGATACGGCGCAGACTCTGGACATGACCAGTACCTCCTTACTCTAAACGCTTAGATAATTTACCATGATTCAACTGAGAATGCAATAAAAACGTGTTATCATGCGGGCTGAGCGCGGCGCGGGCCATTGTAAGTTTTTTTCACGCTGTGCACGGGCTGTGTTAGAATTGGAAATGAATTTGAAGAAGAGGAGTCCATCGTGAACAAGAAACAGATTTTTGCCGCGATTGAAGTCACCGATCATGAGATTCATCTGATTGTCGGTGAATTTTTCAATACGCGGTTCAATATCATCAAGGTGGAACGGGTGCCGGTCAGAGGACTGACCTATGATCATGTCACGGATCCGGAGGCCATAACCAAAGCCATCAGGAAGGCGGCAGACAATGTCGAGAACCTGGTCGGTGCGGCGGTACAGAAAGTCATTCTGGCGATCCCTTCCTATAATATGGAACGCAAGTCGCTGAAGTCGACGGTGCCGGTCACCGGCATTGACGGAACCGTCACCATCGAGGATGTCCGCAAGGCCGTGCGCAAGGCCAGAAAGTACCAGCTGGATGACGCGCATGCCCTGATTCAGACGGTCTGCGTGCGCTATACGGTCAACGGCATCACCAGCCGGCGCATTCCCCTGAATGAAAAGGCCAATGCCCTGACGGTTGAGATTGATCTGCTGGCAGCCGACAAGCAGCTGGCCTATGACCTGGTCTCCTGCGTCGAAAAGTCGGGTCTGCAGGTCATGTCCATCTATCTGGATATCTATGCGGCAGCAAAGGAAGCTGCCCTGTTTGAGCAGGCGGTCAACCAGAACGTCATCCTGCTCAAGCTGGAGCGGGATTCGACGACCCTTGGTCTGCTGTCCCATGGCAAGCTGGCAACATGCATGATTCATCCCGCCGGCATCGGCGATCTGGCCAAGGCCGTTCATACCCAGTACGGTCTGCAGGAGGATGTCGCCTGCGAGCTGATCAAGTACAGTGCAAAGCTGGATGAGGACAGCCATTCCGACTATCCGATCCACATCTGGTCGGAGCATGACAAGGCCAGAAAGATCAGCGAAAAAGAACTCTGTACATGCATTCAGGCAGGTGTGGAAAAGTGGCTTGGGGAAATGGAGCAATTGTGTTCGCCAATCTTGCAAGCAGGACCGACTGTCGTTATAATTACGGGAGAAGGCGGCGAAATGCAAGGTTTAAACGTGGAATTGCAGCGCCGTCTTGGTTGTGAAGTCCGCAATTACATCCCGGAAACACTGGGAGGAAGAAATGCCGGACTGACTGCCTGTCTCGGTCTGTTCTACGCCTATCAGGACAACCTGCCGATCTCAGGAAATGCAGATTCAAGCATCGATCTGGATGCCTTCATGAAGTCGGTGTCCTACCGGGACAAGGAAAAGTCCGAAAACCAGGAAGACACCTTTACCAAGAAACTGATGGGTCTCTTCGATGGACACAAGTAAGAGAGGATATTCGTTTATGTCAGAATCGTACAATCAGATTGCGAAGATCAAGGTATTCGGTATCGGCGGAGCCGGTGGAAATGCCGTCAATCGCATGGTTCAGGACGGCGTGCAGGGCGTCGAATTCTATGTCGCCAACACCGATCTGCAGGCACTGGATTATTCTCCGGTCGCAAACAAGATTCAGCTGGGCAACGAAGGACTGGGTGCCGGCGGGAATCCGGATAACGGGCGCAAGGCAGCAGTCGAGAGTGAAGCGGATATCCGTAAAGCCATCGAAGGCGCTGACATGGTCTTCCTGACGGCCGGCATGGGCGGCGGTACCGGTACCGGTGCCTCGCCGCTGTTTGCCAAGATCGCCAAGGAAATGGGCTGTCTGACGGTCGGAATCGTGACGACGCCGTTCACGTTCGAAGGCCGCAAGAGAATGCAGCAGGCCCAGATGGGGATCGAGCAGCTGAAGGAATATGTTGACAGCCTGATCATCATCTCGAATAACAAGGTCCTGGAGGTCATCGGACACATTCCGTTCGAGGAAGCCTTCAAGGAAGCAGACAATATCCTCCGTCAGGGTGTCCAGACGATTACCGATCTGATTGCCGTCCCGGCCATGATCAACCTGGATTTCGCCGATATCAAGAGCGTCATGGAAGGGCAGGGCAGTGCCCTGATCGGCATCGGCATGGCCAGCGGGGACAACAAGGCAGAAGAGGCAGCGGTCAAGGCTGTGCAGTCACCTCTGCTGGAAGGCCAGATCACCGGTGCCAAGAACGCCATCGTCAACGTGACCGGCGGCGCCAACATGTCTGTGTATGATGCCCAGACGGCCGTGGATGCGATCCGCGAAGCAGCCGGCAATGATATCGACATCATCTTCGGTGTGGCCATCAACGAACAGCTCGGCGAGAGCATCATCGTGACGGTCATCGCGACCGGCTTCGATCTGCCCGGCAAGGACAGCAAGGAGCAGGCTGCCGAAGCCGCTGCCGCGGCTGACGGCGTCGTTGCCAATGAGGATGATACGAATCTGGGCTTCGGCTCGGAAACGGCTGAAGAAAAGGTCGAAACCGTCGAGGAAGACGATTCCGGCATTCCGAACTTCTTCCGCGGCTGACATGCAGGAATGAAGAGGACTCCGGTCCTCTTTTTTTCTGGTTTCAGCCGGCTGCAAATTTGCAGGGATCTGGAAAAAAGCATTTGACTTTCAGAAAACAGTTGCTAGAATTAGGGGCAGAAAGCTGTGAAAGGAAGAGTAGTCAGAGGAAAGTCTTCCAGAGAGCTCCGGCAGGTGAAAGGGAGCAGATGGAACTCTGAGGAACATGGTCCTGGAGCTGCATGGCCGATATTCAGGTCATGACGGGGATTCCCGTTACAGATGCGGGTATGCTGGTACCCAGTGAGGCTGCTGCAGTGATGCCGCGGCGAAAATAAGGTGGTAACACGTGGTCTGATGATCCCGTCCTTATGCAAAGGACGGGATTTTTGTTTCCCGTCTCCAGAAAGGAAGGAGAAACAGGATGATTGAAATCGAGCACGTGATCAAGAAGTATGCGGCCGGTTCGGCCGGCGAAGCCGTGCAGGCGGTCAACGATGTGTCGCTGACCATCCAGGATGGCGAGATCTTCGGCATCATCGGCTATTCCGGGGCCGGCAAGAGTACGCTGGTCCGGCTGATCAATCAGCTTGAGCAGCAGGACGCCGGCGATGTGCGCATCGACGGCCGCACGATGTCGAACCTGCCGCGGAAAGAGCTGAATCAGCGCCGGCAGAAGATCGGCATGATCTTCCAGCACTTCAACCTGCTGTGGTCGCGCACCGTGCAGGAAAATGTGGAACTGCCGCTGGAGTTTGCCGGCGTGGACCGGGCCGCCCGGAGCGAAAAAGCCCGGCTGCTGATCCGGCGCGTCGGTTTGGAAGGCAAGGAAAACGCCTATCCCAGCGAGCTGTCCGGCGGTCAGAAACAGCGCGTGGGCATTGCCCGGGCGCTGATGAATGATCCGCACATTCTGCTCAGCGATGAGGCTACCAGTGCCCTGGATCCGGATACGACGGTTCAGATCCTGGAACTGCTGCGCGACATCAACCGCGAGCTGGGCATCACGATTGTCCTGATCACCCACCAGATGGAAGTCGTGCAGAAGATCTGCACCCGGGTGGCCGTCATGGACAACGGCCGGATCGTCGAGACCGGCACGGTCAAGCAGCTCTTCGAACACCCGCAGAACGAAATCACCCGCCGCTTCGTTCAGAACATCCAGGGGGCGATGACCATCGAAAACCTGGCCCTGTCTCTGAAGCAGCGTCAGCCGGACAGCCAGGTGCTGCGGCTGACCTTCACGGGCGACAACGCCGACGAACCGATCATCGCCGAAGCCGTGCGGCAGGTCAGCTTCCCGGTCTCGATCGTGGACTCCACGATCACGACCTCGCAGCAGGGCGAGATGGGGGTGACCTACCTGCATCTCTACGGCGGCAGCGATCAGGAGTACAACGCGTTCATCACCTACCTGGTGGGACGCAACGTGAAAGTGGAGGTGCTGTGAGATGATCGATACTTCACTGCATCTGGATCAGCTGCTGACCGCGGTCGAAGAAACCGTCTTCATGACTCTGGTGTCGCTGGTCTTCGCGGTCCTCTTCGGTCTGCTGATCGGCATCCTGCTCTACTGCACCGGCAGCGGCGGCCTGTATGAAAACCGGATTGTCAACCGCATCGTGGATGTGATCGTCAATGTCCTGCGGGCCATTCCGTTCATCATCCTGCTGATCATCCTGATTCCGCTCACCAAGCTGCTGGTCGGCACCATGCTGGGGGCCAAGGCAGCCATCCCGTCGCTGATCTTTGCGGCCGCCCCGTTCTATGCGCGCATGGTGGTCATCGCCTTCCAGGATATAGACAAGGGCACGCTGGAAGCCAGCAAGGCGATGGGCGCTTCCAGCTGGCAGATCATCTGCAAGGTGCTGATCCCGGAAGCGGCCCCGGCCCTGGTGTCCGGGGTGACCGTGACCGCAATCTCGCTGATCGGCTACACCGCCATGGCCGGAGCCATCGGGGCCGGAGGTCTGGGCAATCTGGCCTATCTCTATGGCTTTGCCCGCCGCAACAACGCGGTTCTGCTGACCTCGACGGCCATCATCGTCCTCTTCGTCTTCGCCCTCCAGTGGGCGGGAGACGCCATTGTCAAAAAAATCGATAAACGCTGAACTTCTGAAAGGGGAAAGAAAAATATGAAAAACTTCGTTAAGACACTGACTGTATCGGCAATTGCTCTGACTCTGACGGCATGCTCTTCTTCATCTTCTGCGGCAGCGGCAAGCGCGGCTGCCAGCACGGCGGCTTCCTCCGCCTCGGCGGAACCGGAAGTTCTGACGGTCATCGCCACGGCTAACCCGCATGCGGTGATTCTGGAAGAGGCCAGGCCGATCCTGCTGGAACAGTACAACATCGACCTGCAGGTGACCGTCACGGATGACTACTACACCCCGAACGAGGCCGTTTCCAACGGCGATGCGGATGCCAACTTCTTCCAGCACATTCCGTTCTTCAACAACGAAAAGGCAACCAACGGCTATAAGATCTCGAATGTCGGCGGCGTGGAAATCGAACCCTTCGGCATCTACTCCCAGACCATCACCGATGTCGCAGATGTCCCGGACGGGGCGGAGGTTGTCATCTCCAATTCGGTCGCCGATAACGGCCTCATCCTGGCCATCCTGGACAGTGCCGGTCTGGTGAATCTGCCGGATGACGCCGACGTGCTGACGATCACGATCGCCGATATCGATAACGACGAAAACAACCCGAAGCATCTGCAGTTCACGGAAGTCAAGCCGGAACTGCTGGTCACCGCCTATGAAAACGGCGAAGGGGATCTGGTCGCCATCAACGGCAACTATGCGATTCAGGGCGGCCTGAAGCCGGCGGAAGATGCACTGATTCTGGAAGCCGCCGATGCCAGCAACCCCTATGTCAACATCGTTGCCTGCCAGGAAGGCCACGAGAATGACTACAAGATCCAGGCGCTGATCACGGTCCTGCAGAGTGAGGAAATCAAGGACTTCATCCGCAGCAACTGGCCTGATGGTTCGGTCATTCCGGCTGAATAAGGAATACACTGCAAGGTCTTTCCCGGACGGGAAAGGCCTTTTCTGTTTTGTGTTATACTAGTGAGGCATTCGGTTGCAGAAAGGCTGGACACTTGATGGATCACTATGAAAAAGCCTGCGGTGCGGTGGTTCTGCGGAAACAGGACACTCATCTCGAAGTTCTGCTGATTCAGCAGAATGACGGACACTGGGGATTTCCGAAGGGACACGTCGAGAAGCACGAGACAGAGCAGGAAACCGCTCTGCGCGAGGTGCGGGAGGAGACCGGCCTGGAGGTGGAGATCTTCAGCAGTTTCCGGCAGGAAACGCACTATCAGCCCAGTCCGGGTGTGCACAAGGATGTCGTGTATTTCCTGGCCCGCCCGGTCGGCGGTGCGGAAAGCATGCAGAGGGAAGAACTGCAGGACATGCAGTGGCTCAGGCTGGCGGACGCGCAGTCGGCAATCACTTACGAAAATGATGTCGAACTGCTGCGCTCAGCCATCCGATATTACCGGAGTCATGAATCTGAAGGCGAGTGAACGGCACCGCATCCGGATCGCCGGCTGGCAGAACGGGAAGGGACTGCTGCTGGCGGATGATGTGCTCTGCGGCCGCTTTGTCTGGCAGCAGACGGATGAAAAGACGGTCTTCTGGCAGCTGGAACATCTGTCGGATCAGGCCGATGACGAGATGTACTGCCGCTTTGTGCAGCGGATCAGCGAAGCCCTGATCGACACGGTGCATCCCCTCTATCTGCAGACTGCCATTCCCGCTGCCCTGCGGCAGCGGCAGCTGCTCAACGGCCAGATGTACTATGCCAAGGGACAGCAGCTGCAGAAGGCGGTTGAGCCCTGGCGGTTTCTGCTGCCGGACCGGGCCTTTGATGCGGAAGGCTATCTGATCAACCAGCATCTGACCAGGGCGCTGCCCTTCGGTTTCTTTGACAGTGAAAGCCGCGGCTGCGGCTGGATCAGCGGCTGGAACCTGCTGCGCATGAACGGGCAGGAACAGACCATGCGGGAAACGGCGGGGGATCTGTCGCACTGGGATCCCACCGGCAAGCTGCTGGGGCAGTCGGTCGGTCCGCTTCTCCTCTATCTGCGCGGCAGAGGCCTGCCGGTGCGCATGCATGTGGCAGAGGGCAGACGTGCCGAAGCGCTGATGAATCAGAGCACCAGCGGCATCGTGATGTATATGCACAGCCGCGGCGCCCACTATGCGGCCTACCGCCGGCGCAGTCCCGATCATTTTCACTTCTATAATGCGGTTTACGGACGCACCGATCAGGTGCTGTCCGGGGAAGCGTTTCTCAAAACCTATTCCGTTCTTCCGGTTATGGCAGTACTGACAGTCTCTGAGTGATAAGGATTCATGAAAATATTCAAACAGCAGAAAAACCTGAAAAGGCCGGCAGCCGGTGCGGTGTGTGCGCTGGCGGCGTTGCTCAGTCTGAGTGCGCTGATGCCGGTGCAGGCGGAGGGGGAGGACCAGTATGCGGTGGTCTCCTATCCCGACGGCACCTGGATCGGCAGCTATGCCACCTATGCCCAGGCGCTGAACCTGTATGAGCAGGAAATCGACAATTACGACAATCTCGGCATCGAGTACAACGGCAAGACGCTGAAGGCAGAGAATGCCATCGCGTTCCTGGCAGCCAACGGGACGTGTACCCAGCCGGCCTTTACCAATTCCGTCACGGAGATCGAATCGACGATCGACGGCTGTTCCGCCATCGATGCGGTCTACCTGGATACCGACGACACCGGGACAAACGCGGAGATCTACCTCAGCGGTGCCCAGGGCAGCGTCGCCCTCGACAGCATCACCCTGGTGCCGGTCGAGCTGCTGAGCACGAATCTGTCTGTCTACCGGGTTCAGGACGGCCAGCTGTACCATGAGGTCAAATACGAAACCAACGATGCCAACTATGGCGCCGTCATCCACCTGGGGGACTGCCCGGCCGGGCTGGAGGACAATACCCAGTACTACAGCTATGACGGGCATTACTTCTATGCGGAAGATCAGCTGTACCAGCTGATCAGCGACTATAAGAACGGCGTCCGCGACAACGCGGTCAATGCGGATCAGCCGTACTACAACTATTATCAGTTCCTGTCCCACCGTTCCCTGACAAACGCCACCCTGGCACAGGCCGAATCCTGGCTGAGCGACACGATGGGCGTGAGCGGCCGTCTGACCTCCTATCAGGATGATGAGAAAGACGGCGCGGATGATGATCTGTCCCGATCCCAGTACTATGGCAATCTGTCGGCCTTCTGGCAGTACCAGTATGAATACGGGGCCAATGCCCTGATGATGCTGGCGGTCAGCGAGATGGAATCGCTGTACGGGCGCAGCACGCTGAGCTATACCCGGAACAATCTCTACCGGCATGCGGCCTATGACAATGAGACCGAAGCCAATGCCTCGCGTTTCCAGAGCGTGGTCAATTCAGTCTACTCGCATGCCAGATACTATATTTCCGGCACCTACAGCTCGCCGCTCAAGGCGCAGTACAACGGCGCCTTCTTCGGCAACCTGGCAGCCGGCATGAATGTGCAGTACTCCTCGGATCCGTACTGGGGCGAAAAGGCCGCCAGTGCCTATTACCAGCTGGATACCCAGATGGGAGCCGGGGACGGGGATAGCTATACCATCGGGATCAAGACGTCCACGGAAGACATCAACGTCTATCAGTATGGCTATACCGGTTCCAAGGTTCTCTACATTGCCAGAGGCAATGATCTGGCCTTCATCATTCTCAGCAGTCTGACGGATGAGGAGGGCACCGAGTGGTATCAGATACAGTGCGATGCCACAATGGATCAGGACGGCAACGTCAACCTGGACTATAACTACGACTTCGGCAATTACCTGGCCTACATCAAGGCGTCAGATCTGCAGATCATCCGGCAGGGCACGCAGGAAACCGTGCCGACCTATGTCCGGGTCACCTTTGATGCGGCCGGCGGGACGTTCGGCGGCGAAACCAGCGTGTCGTATTACCTGCCCGCGGATGACATTCCCGCCATCGCTGCTCCCACCAGGGACCATGCCCTGTTCACCGGCTGGGATACGGAGCTCAGCGCTTCCGATCAGGAACGCACCTACACGGCCCAGTATAAGGAGGTCGACTCGATCGCCTTAAGCAGCGTACCGAAGCAGAACTACGAACTGAATGACCGGCTGGATCTTTCCGGCGGTTCTCTGACGGTCACCTTTGCGGACGGCACAACGGAAGAAGTCGCCCTGAATACCGACATGGTCTCCGGCTATGACATGAGCCAGAACGGCGCCCAGACGGTGACCGTGACGTATGCCGGCTGTACCACGAGCTTTGACATCAGTGTCAGTCAGGAACAGGATCAGCTGCGCACGGATATTCTCAATGAGATCCTGCGGGTGAACGAGGCCTATGCGGACAAGACGGAACTGACTGAAGAAGAAGCGGCCGATGTGCTGAATCTGAAACAGACCATCGATGAAAACTTCCTGCCCGAACTGACGCAGAATCAGCTGCGGGTGCTGGATGTCATCATGCGGACCGCCATTGCGGGCAAGATCCGCTATATCGTCGAGCCCAATGACTACAACCTGCAGGTTTCCGGTCTGACCGTATCCATGCCGCTGGGCGATTCGCTGACCAGACAGACCTACCTGGAGGATACCTACCGGGTTGCCATTGTCAGCGGGGCCGACGAGACGGCACTCACCAGAATGACTCAGATCGCCTCTTTCCTGCAGAATGATGTGAAGGACAGCTTCCGCTTCCAGGTCCAGCTGAACTATGAGGATGTGGACTTCCAGGTGCCGATGATTCTGACCATCGACAAGCCGGACGGCTTCTCGCTGTCGGAGGTCTATACCGTGCTGTACTACGATGAGAGCAGCGGGGATGTGCTGGAATGCTATACGCGCCAGAGCACCAATACCATCAGCTTCATGACCAAGGGAGCCGGCAGCTATCTGCTGTGCAGCCGGCTGACCCCGAACGTCTATGAATCTGAGGATCCGGTGGAATCCCTGAATGCCCAGAGTGAATCAACCGATCTGGAGAACTACCGGGTGCGCATCAGCGCCATCTCGATTGCCGCCCTGGTGATCTTCCTGCTGATCTACCGCAAGGCCCGCCGGAAGCACAAGGTCCGGGTGCAGGAAGAGCGCAGGGTCAAGGAAGAAGAGCAGAAGAAAGAACCGGCCCCGCCGGCCGATGCCACCCAGGCCTATCATGTCTTTGAGACCCAGGCGCTGCGGCTGAACGAACTGCAGGAAACCAAGATGCTCAACATCGATGACATCCGCAGGGCGGAAGAAGAGGCCCGGAAGAAGGACCAGGAGCAGAAATGATCAACACGGTTGTTTCCCTGGCCGAGATCCGCTATGAGACCGTGCCGGTCGAAGCAGCCTTTCTGGACAGCATCCGCCAGCGCGGGGTGGCCATTCCCGTCCGGGTCAATGTGACGGAACACGGCTATGCCTGCGTGGATGGCCGGAAGCGGCTCAGTGCCTGTGCGATTCTGGCCCGGCAGGATCCCCGGTTTGCCCGGATTCCGGTCCTGCTGATGAACGATTACCGGAAGGCCGGCAGCTCCTTCTGGGGAAATACCAAGAAGCTGCACTGAAGGAACTATGGAAGAAAGACTGCAGAAACTGATTGCCCGGGCAGGGATTGCCAGCCGGCGCAAGGCGGAAGAACTGATCGTCCAGGGCCGGGTCACGGTCAACGGGCAGGTAGTCCGGCAGCTGGGCGCCAAGGCAAGCCCGGGCGATGCGATCCTGGTGGACGGCGTGGCGATCCGGCCGGAAGACAAGGTCTATTTCCTGCTCAACAAACCGAAGCACATGGTCAGTTCCGTCTCCGATGACCGGGGCCGGGAAACCGTCCTGGCCTGTTTTCCGGAAGTCAGGCAGCGGATCTTTCCGGTCGGCCGGCTGGATTATGAGTCTACCGGGGTTCTGATTCTGACCAACGACGGGGAATTTGCCAACCAGATGATGCACCCGCGGTATCATGTCCCCAAGATCTATGAGGTGGCCATCAGCGGGATTCTCAGCCCGGATCAGATCGCCCTGATCCGCAAAGGCGTACCGCTGGCGGACGGCCTGACGGCACCGGCTTCTCTGCATGTCATCTCCGCCAATGAAGAAAAGCAGAAGATGGTGTTTTCCATCCTGCTGCGGGAAGGAAAAAACCGGGAAATCCGGCGCATGATGGATTACTTCCACTGCCCGGTCACCCGGCTGGATCGTACGAAGTACGCATTCCTGGATCATGAGGGCCTGCATCAGGGTGAATACCGGCGGCTGCGCCGGTATGAGGTCAGACAGCTGATCCGCCTGAGTCAGGAAGGGGAAGAGGCGCTCAGTCCACGCTGATGCCCAAAGCCCGCAGCTCTTCCGGATCCGGATCGATGTAGATGGTCCGGTAGCTGGTCAGCTGCACCATGCCCGGTTTGGCACCGGGTATTTTTTTCAGCTGGTTCACATGGCACCAGTTCACCGGCACGCTGCTGGAGGAACGGCCCTGGCTGAAGTAGGCCGCAATGTTGGCGGCCAGGCGCATGGTCTGTTCGCTGGCTTCCCGGGCATGGATGACGACATGCGAGCCATGGTAGTCCTTGGCATGCATCCACAGATCGCTTTTTGCCGCCTTGTGCCAGGTCAGCAGTTCATTCTGCAGGTTGTTGCGGCCAAAGGCGATCTGGGTGCCATCCGGGGCACTGATGACCGTGATGTGCGGTTCTTCGTTCTTTTTCTTCCGGCGGTGTCCGTGAGGATCATCCTTGAGGTAGCCGCCGCGGATCAGTTCGGAACGGATCTCCATGGCGGTCGCAAAGTCCGCCAGGTCCAGCTGTTCCAGCAGACCTTCCAGATACTGGATCTCATTCTGACAGATGCGGATCTGCTCCTGCAGATACACCTGTCCTTTTTTCAGCTTGCTGTAGCGGGTGTAGCACTTCTGGGCATTCTGATTCCCGTCGAGGCGGGGATCCAGGGGAACGGTCACCTCTTCGCCGGTCTCGAAGGACTGCAGCACGATGCTGTGCCGGCCCTTGGTGTCGGTGATGTGCCAGGCGTACAGCAGGTCGCCGTATACCCGCCACTTCTGGCAGTCCTTTGCCTCGTCGTATTCCTTCAGCAGCCGGGGCAGCTTCTGCTGTTCATGCTTCAGCTGCCGGCGGACGGTCTTGTAGAGATCGCCGCTGATCTGCCGGATGCGTTCCTTTTCTTCCTTGTGATAGTAGATGCTGTCAAAGCCTTCAAACAGGGGCATCTGCAGGCAGGGGCCCAGACTGGTCAGGGCAATGCAGTGGAACTGCGGATTATCCGCATGGGCCTGGATATAGAGCTGATCAGAATCCTGAATCTCCTGCAGGATCGCCGCAAAGCTCTGACCCCGGGCCAGCCGGTATTCCACTTCCCGGGCCAGGAAAGGCGAGAAGCCGGCAAACTGATCGGTCAGCGGCTGTCCGGGATGAATGACGGGATCCTGGAAAGGATTGCGTTTGTCCTGGCCGGGGGTCGGCACGAAGGCGGCCCCGGGCTGGATGGTGCGGCGGTTGTTTTCAAAGGGCGGGATGCGCTTCATCGCATCGATGATGCGCCCGTCGGCTCCGACCAGGATCAGGTTGGCATACTTGCCCATCAGCTCCGCCACCAGCCGGACATGCTCGATATCGCCCAGCTCATTGCGCCGGCGGATCGTGAAAGTGCACCAGCGGTCCAGACCGGCCTGCTCCACATGTTCAAAGGAAGAGCCTTCCAGATACTTGCGCAGGACCATGACAAAATTGCCCGGCTCATCCGGGGTGGGATAGCTGCGCCTGGTCAGCAGGATCCGGTTGTACTGGGAATGACAGGAAATCAGCAGCTGCTGACGCTCACCGCCGCCATGCAGGATGAAGAGGACTTCCGTATGCGAAATCTGATAGATTTTCTGAATCCGGGCCGGCAGCACAGCGGCGATGCCGGGAAGAATCTTATAGAGAAGAATACCGTCCAATGCCATGATCGTTTACCGTATGTGCCAGCATTATACCATGATTGATGCCGACCCTCCGGTGTGTTACGCTAATCAGAAAGGGAGGTCAGTCTGTCATGCACAGAGGATTATTGATTGTCATCAGTGGTCCGTCCGGAGTCGGAAAGGGGACCGTCATTGAAAAGTTCATCCATGACCCGGATCTGAATCTCACGTATTCGGTATCCATGACCACCCGGCCCAGACGGCCGGGAGAAGTGGACGGCGTCAATTATTACTTTGTCAGCCGGGAGGAATTCCTGCGGGCCCGGGACAACGGGGAACTGCTGGAATCGGCAGAGTTCGTCAACAACTTCTACGGCACGCCCCTGAAGAAGGTGGAAGAGCTGCGCAACGCCGGGAAGAATGTCCTGCTGGAGATCGAAGTGCAGGGCTGCCAGCAGGTGGTGCAGAAGTGCCCCGATGCCCTGACGATCTTCATTGTTCCGCCCAGCATGCAGGAACTGGAAAAACGCATCCGCGGCCGGGCAACCGAACCGGAGGAGATTGTCCAGCAGCGCCTGGAAAAAGCCCGCCGGGAAATGGCGATGACCAATCAGTACAAATATGTGGTCTGCAATGACAAGCCCGATCTGGCCGCTGACATCATCCGGGTGATCATCCGGGATCACATGCAGGAAAACAGTACCCCGGCAGAGTGAAAGAGCTCTGCTTTTTTCAGCGGTCCGGGCAGGAAAAAAGACCCATTCTGCAACGGGTCTTTCCGCGGTTTATCTGTTGTAGTATTCAACGATCAGCGACTCGTTGATTTCCTGATTGAGTTCGCTGCGTTCCGGGATCCGGACGTAGGTGCCTTTCTTGTTCTCCTTGTCAACTTCGACAAAGGCCGGCGCCGCAATGTTGGATTCCAGAGCTTCGCTGATCGCCTTCATGTTGCGGGCCTCTTCCCGGACCGCGATGACGCTGCCCGGCTTGATCTGCGCCGAAGGAATGTTCAGCTTCCTGCCGTTGACTTCAATATGGCCATGGGTGACCAGCTGACGGGCTGCCTTCCGGGTTCTGGCGAATCCCATGCGGTAGACCAGGTTGTCCAGCCGGGATTCCAGCAGAATCAGGAAGTTCATGCCAGCCATGCCTTCCATGTTCTGGGCTTTCTCAAAGGTGTTGTAGAACTGCCGCTCGTTGATGCCGTACATGGTACGGACTCTCTGCTTCTCACGAAGCTGATTGCCGTAGCCGCTGAGTTTGATCCGCTTGGTCGGACCATGCTGACCGGGGGCGTAGGTACGCCTCTTCAGCTCTTCGCCGGTTTCCAGGACAGAGAAGCTGAGACGTCTCGACTTCTTCCATACCGGCCCTGTGTAACGTGCCATGTCTTGTTTCCTCCTTTATGGCCTGGGAAACAACAACAGGTGCAGATCATTGCTGCGGGGTGTTGTTATGATTCCGTTTCGCCTATTGCAGCAGGTTACTCCGGCTGCAGCACTCTGTGCTGTTAACAACGCCTGATGCAGAACTCTGCATGCTGCCATTATTTGCCGCTTTTCAAATATACCAAAGGGCCTTTTTAAAGTCAACGAACACCGCTTTGTTATGCTAGAATAGACACGGTTATTAGACGGAGTGACTTTGCTATGGAGAATTTTATGAGATTCCTATCAGATATCCGCGTGATCATCGTGATCGCGGTGATTATTGTGCTGCTCATCATATATTTCATCGTGCACCGGGCAACCGCCAGCAAGTACAGGAAGCAGCTGGAAGCACTTGAGGTCCGCTATAACACCCTGAAGAGCGAACCGCTGTCGCTGAAGCTGACCCGCGCCGATGCGATCAGCCGGGTGGATCCGGAAGCCCGCACCAGGATCGTGGAAACCAAGGATGAGTTTGAGAAGACGCAGGCCAATCTGCGTCAGATTCAGCAGGCACTGGCGGATACGGAAGATGAAATCCTGGTCGGCAAGCTGAAGCAGGCCAAGCTGGATCTGGCGGATCTGGAAGCCTCGGTCACCCTGGGAGAAAAACAGGTCAAGAACCTGAATGCGTTCCTGGATACGATCCTGAAGAAGGAAACCGAACAGCGGGAGCGGGTGAATCAGCAGAAGGCCCGGTTCCGGAATCTCAAGCAGGAAGCGCAGGACAGAAGCACCGAGCTGTCCTTCATCTGGCCGGTCATTGAGAAGAATACAACGGATATCGAAAAGATGTTCTCCGCCTACGAAGAGTGGAGCTATGCCAATGACTTCGAAAAGGCCAGCAAGGAGCTGGATGAGATCGAAACCGGTCTGGACAGCCTGGAGAGCATGATTCACGGCCTGCCGTCGGTGCTGGAAGATGCCCGCGGCGTGGTGCCGAACATGATCGAGAATCTGCGCAACGAGAATCTGCGCAACAAGGCCCGCGGGGTCCTGCTGGATCATCTGCAGGTCGATCAGAACCTGAACATCATCACGACCTCTCTGAAGGAAGATCTGAGCAACCTGAAGGAAGGCAAGGTCGACGATGTCGAAACGCATGTGGCCGACTACAAGGCCCAGCTGACCAAGCTGCGTGATCAGGTTCAGGCGGAAAGCAAGGCCTTCGATGACATGAACGGCCTCTTCACCAGCAACAACGAGCTGATCCAGAACAACACCAGCATGCTGTCGGAGGTCCGGGATCAGTACAACCGGATCAGTCAGCGCTTCGGTCTGTCGAAGATGCAGGATGCGATCACCTCGGCGGCCAGCGAACTCAACGGTCTGATCGAGGAAGAGAAGACGCTGGAAGAGCGTTCCCGGAAGCAGGAAGTCCCGGCCTCGGGTGAACTGCCGATGGTGCGCAAGCTGCAGGAGAATCTGCAGGTCAATATGGAGACCGTCCGGAAGCTCAAGGATGAGATTGACCGGGCCAATGCGGATGAGAAGAATGCCAGAACGCAGCTGACCAAGCTGCAGGTCGTCATGAACGACATGCAGGTCAAGATCCGCAAGAACAAGCTGCCTTCCGTTTCCGAACAGTATCATGAGGACATTGTCCGGGCCGATCAGTACATACATACGATCGATGATCTGCTGAAGCAGAAGACCCTGGATGTGGAACTGCTGAATTCCACTCTGACGGAAGCCATCGATTTCATCTACAAGCTGTATCAGAATGTGAACAACATGGTGGCAACGGTCGTGATGTACGAGAACACGGTGGTCTTCGGCAACCGCTACCGCTCCACCTATGCCGACATCGATTCGGAGCTGACCCGTTCCGAACTCTGCTTCCGCAATGGGGAGTATACCCAGGCGCTGACGATCGCCATCGCAACGATGGAGAAGATCCATCCGGGTACGTACGAAAGCATGATCAAGGAGAATGCCAAGAGTGCAGCCTAGAGTTTACTTTGACAGCGCCAGCACGACGGCGGTTCATCCCGACGTTCTGAAAACCTACGAAAGCCTTCTGGAGAAGTACTTCGAGAACAGTGAATCTCTGTACGCCGAAGGAACGGCCATCAGCAGCATGATGGAAAAAGCTCGGGCATCCATTGCCGGGCTTTTGGGTCTTAAGGCCCGGGAAGTGATATTTACCAGCGGCAGCAGTGAATCGAACTCCACGGTCATCAAGGGAGTTCCTTTCGCCGTCCGCCAGCGCCGGCATATTATCACCACCCAGATCGAACATGCCAGCATCCTCAATGCCTGTGAACAGATGGAACGCCTGGCCGGCTGCCGGGTGACCTATCTGCCTGTCAATGAAGCCGGGGTTGTCTCGGTCAATGACTTCCTGCAGGCCCTGGATGAGGATACGGTGCTGGTGTCGATCATGCATGTCAACAACGAAACAGGGGCTGTCAATCCGATCGGCGAGATCAAGGAGATCGTGAAGAAGCGCTCGCATGCCTATCTGCATGTCGATCTGACCCAGTCCCTGGGCAAGATTCCGGTGGATCTGACCGACATCGATCTGGCTTCCGTGGCAGCCCACAAGATCGAAGGACTCAAGGGCAGCGGCCTGCTGCTGAAGCGGGAATATGTGCCCCTGGAACCGCTGATCAACGGCGGCGAGCAGGAGGGCGGCCTGCGGGGCGGCACTGCCAATGCCTGTGCCGATATGGTGTTTGCCAAGACCCTGCGTCTGGCCCTGGAAAACATGGCAGCGCATCAGGATCTGCTGCATGCCCTGCATGAAAAAGCCGTGAACGGTCTGCTGGAAATTCCCGGCATCGAGATCAACAGCCCGGCCGGCGGACTGGACTGTGTCGTGAACTTCTCCTATGAAGGCATTCCCAGCGAAGTCATGCAGAATGCCCTGAATGAGAAAGGCTTTGAAGTCAGTGCCCGCAGCACCTGCAAGAGCAAATCGGCGGACACCTCCTATGTCCTGAAGGCCATGGGCTTCAGCGATGCCCGGGCCTCGTCCTGTATCCGCATCAGTTTTTCCTACCACAACACACTGGCAGAAGTGGACGCGTTCCTGTCTGCTCTGAAGGAGATCATTGCCCGTTATGGCTGAATACGATACGATTCTGATCCGCTATGGCGAACTGTCCACGAAAGGACATAACCGCAAGAACTTCATCCGCCGGCTGGAGGCCAACATCCGCCAGGCACTGGCCGAGTATCCGCATCTGCAGTACCGGCGGACATATGATGGGATCTACATCAAAATGACTGTCGTACATCCGCAGGCACTTCGGGAGAAACTTAGTCGGGTTT
The DNA here is from genome assembly GCA_903789495.1 of uncultured Erysipelotrichaceae bacterium. GTDB lineage: Bacteria > Bacillota_I > Bacilli_A > Erysipelotrichales > Erysipelotrichaceae > Bulleidia. The sequence goes on from CAIFEQ010000012.1 coordinate 49,927, forward strand.
TCGGCATCAGTTCCTTCTCCTTCACCCAGGCCGTGGATTCCAACATGGAGGCCATCACCAAGGCCTGCCTGCAGATTGCGGCCCAGAGTCCGGCCCATACCTTCAAGATGATCACCCGCCGGCATGACAAGAGCTTCCCGCTGAACAGCGATGCGATCAACCGGGCGGTCGCGGATGCGATCCTGCAGCAGACGGACAAGAAGGTGGATGTCCATCATCCCGAACTGCCGATTCAGGTGGAGGTGCAGGCCCGGAAGACCTACATCACCGCGGAGAAGATCCCCGGTGCCGGCGGCTATCCGGTCGGCATCAACGGGAAATGCCTCGTCCTGCTCTCAGGCGGCATCGATTCGCCGGTTGCCGTCTATGAGATGATGAAGCGGGGCATAGAAGTCGAGGCCCTGCACTTTGCCTCGCCGCCCTATACCTCGGAACAGGCCAAAGAGAAGATGCTGACGCTGGCCTCGATGCTCAGCGTCTATCAGGGTTCCATGAAGGTGCATATCGTCAGCTTCACCGATCTGCAGCTGGCCATCTACAAGGCGGCCGGGGATCCCTATGCCGTCACGCTGATGCGCCGGATGATGTTCCGGATTGCCGAGCGGATCGCGGCCGAAGAAGGCTGTCTGGTCCTGGGCACCGGGGAATCCATCGGGCAGGTGGCCTCGCAGACCCTGGAAAGCATGGTCTGCATCAATTCGGTGATCCGCATTCCGGTGATCCGGCCGCTGGCCTGTCTGGACAAGGTGGAGATCATCGACCTGGCCCGCCGCATCGGCACTTACGAGACTTCGATTCTGCCCTATGAAGACTGCTGCACGATCTTCGACCCCAAGAATCCGGTGACCAGACCGCATGAGGACAAGGCAGCATTCTACGAGGCCAGATTTGACTGGCAGTCCCTGGTGGAAACCTGCGTGCAGACCCGCCAGACCCAGATCGTCACCAGCCGCAAGGAACAGGAAGAATTTCTCTGAGGAGGAACAGCTATGTTCGGTTCTTATCACAATGAACAGATCCGGAAAGAGTTCGATGAAATGCTGCAGAACGGCTCCAGCGTGGAAGAAAACGAATTTCTGGGCATGACCAATGCACTCATCAATGAAGTGGCCATGGATGACCGCTACAGCACCAACAGCAAGCTGAAGATCTATGATCTGATGGGACAGCTGTGCAACTGCGCGGCTGGGGACCGGCACCGCTACGCCAGAAAGATCCGGAAACTGCTGTGAAAACAGCGTTTTATTAGGGACCCCGGCATAAAACTACATAAGCCGAAGCTTCAAGCGGGAATAAGAACAGTTCATGGCA
>CAIFEQ010000013.1 GCA_903789495.1 uncultured Erysipelotrichaceae bacterium
CCTGATCTGCCTATGCCCTTCTTCTTAGACAGTTAACATTTCAGGAAGTTAACAAATATCTTTTTGGGAATTGACAGTATGGGCCGGAGATGCTAAAAAGAATTTAAACTAGAATGCATTCTAGAATCTAATTCGAAAGGGGAAGTTCATTTCATTATGGCATCTCTCTGGGGCACCACGGAATTCTGCATCTTCGTTGCCTGTCTGGCTTTCTGGATCGGCGACATCCTGGATTTCCACACTCATGGACTGCTTGCCACCATGGTCGTCGGCGGCATCATCTTCATCATCGGCTATGTTACAGGTTTCTTCCCGCGGGACTTTCCATCCAATCTCGGTATCGGCAAGACAGTCGCCGGCGGACTGACTTTCTGCCTGCTGGCCAACATGGGCTCGACGATGGATATCAACAAATTCATTGAACAGTGGAAAGTCGTTGTCAGCGCTCTGTTTTCCATTCTGGTTCTGTGCCTGGTGATCATCCCGCTCGGCACGGCACTCTTCAGCCGCGAAATGGCCTGGGCTTCGGCCGCGCCGATTTCCGGCGGTGCGGTGGCGGCAATGCTGACGGAGGAGGTCACAGAAGCAGCCGGCCGCTCTGATCTGACAGCGTTTGTTGCACTGATCTGCATCATTCAGGTCATGTTCGGCATGCCGGTCAGCGGCTTCTTCCTGCGGAAATACTGCCGGAAGGTAATCGCTGACAAGAGTTATCTGACCTATGAAGCACCCAAATACGTGCAGAGAAGCTTCCGGATCTTCAAGCCGGTGCGCAAGGAATATGACACGAAGTTCCTCGCCATGTGGAAATACGGTCTGGTCGGTCTGCTTGCCAAGCTGATTGCCAATGCGATCGGCTGGTCTTCCGGAACCTCGATCTTCGTCCTGCTGCTCGGCACGCTCTTTACCGAGCTCGGCTTCCTCGAAAAGAATGCCTTCTCGAAGCAGGGGCTGATGAACTTCTTCACGATCTGCTTCTACATCAATCTGGTCGATGGCTTTCATTCCCTGACGGGAGAAATGCTGCTGAGTCAGATTGTCCCGCTGATCGTTCTGCTGGGCGCGGGCATTGCTGCTGCCGTTGTCGGCTTCATCCTGATCGGCAAGTTTGCCTTCAAGATGGACTGGCGGCTGTGCGCGGCACTGGCACCGGCCTGCACCTTCGGCTTCCCGTTCTCGCAGTTCCTGTCGGAAGACATTGTCAGCCGCATGGATCTGCCGAAGGAAGATGAGGAAAAGCTGCTCAGCATGGTCGAACCGGCCATGGTCATCTCCGGATTCACAACAGTTACCGTCGCGTCCGTCGCACTGGCCAGCATTCTCGGCCCGATGATCTTTGCTGCCTGAGAAGAATTTTTAGGAGGATAAGCTGATGAGCAACGCTGTCTACGAATATGTTGAAAAGAACTGGCCGCAGTATCAGGAAGACCTGTTCCGCATCGTTTCCTATCCCAGCATCAGTCCGATACCCGGCTATGAACAGCAGATTCATGACTGTGCCGAAGCTGTTGCGGACCTGATGCGGAAGTACGGGCTGAAGGCCGAACTTTACGGTCCCTGGGGCAAGGGCAGCCCGGTTGTCTATGGGGAAACGCCGAAGATTCCCGGCGCACCGACCATCTTTGTCTACGGGCATTATGATGTTCAGCCGCCCGGAGATCTGTCCGGCTGGAACAGTGATCCTTTCCAGCCTGTCATCCGCGACGGTCGGGTCTATGCCCGCGGCATCGGGGACAACAAGTGCCAGGTGCTGTCTTATCTGTTTGGCTATGATGCCTGCTGCAAGACCATCGGTCAGCCGAAAGTCAACATCTGCTTCGCCGTTGAAGGCGAGGAGGAATCCGGCAGTGTTCAGGTCGCGGAATTCATCCGCCGCTATAAGGATACCCTGCTCAAGGACTGCGAAATTACGCTCTGGTCTGATTCCAGTCAGCATCCGTCCGGTCAGCCGATTCTCTATCTCTGCTGCAAAGGCGTCGTCTCCATTCATATGACCGCGCATGGTCCGGCCCAGGATGTTCATTCCATGTGGGGTTCGGTCATGCCCAGTCCGGTCTGGAAACTGGTGCGGATTCTGGATGCCCTGGTTGATGAGAATGGCCGGGCAAAGATTCCCGGTTTCTATGACGACTATGTCGGTCCGGATGAGGAGGAAAAAGCCGCTATCCGGAAAATTCCCGGTGATCTTGCCGCCTATGCCAGGATGTGGCAGAGTCCGGATTTTGACGCCAGCATGGATCCGGAAGAATTCTATCTGCATTACATGTATGACACGGTCATGAACATCGGCTGCATACATGCCGGCAGCGTGGAGGGCGCCAAGAACATTGTGCCCAGCAAGGCCGAAGTCTGGATTGACCTGCGCCTGGGCAAGAATGCCGATTATGAAACCAAGAAAAAGCAGTTTGCTGACTATGTCAGTTCACTGGGCTATCCCGGCATTGAGCTAGAAATGCACGGCATTCCTTCCGCCTATACTTCGATTCACAACCCCTATGTCGCCCTGGTCAGGCAGGCGGCGGAAGAGGTCTGGCAGAAGGAACCCCTGATCTATCCCGGTCAGGGCGGCAGCGGCCCCTTCTATCTGTTCAACGACATTCTGAATGCGCCCTGCATCCTGACGCCGATTGCCGATGCCAGCCAGCATGACCACGGCCTGAATGAAAGCGTTCCGGTGGACAGCATTCAGAAGGGCATCAAGATGACCGCCCGCATCTATGAGATGATCAGCAGTCGCTGATCCGATTCAGACGGCAGAAACAGCCCTCCCCCTGCTGCTGCCGTCTGCTTTTATTTTCTGACCGGACAGCATAAAATAGTTCCGAAACCGGAGGCACCATGGAAGTCAAACAGACCAAGCGGTCCATCAGATCGGCCGAAACAAAGAAAAGAATAGAAACAGAAGGATTGAAGCTGATCCGCCGGTATGGCTATTCCGGCACATCCATTCAGGATATCTGCAAGGCAGCCGGTGTTTCGATCGGGACCTTTTATCATTTCTTTTCTTCCAAGAGCGAACTGGTCAGCTATATCTATCGGCCGTTTGAAAATTCCTTCGGACGGAATGCGAAGACCTATGATTATGAAAAAGATGATGCAAGGCAGCTGCTGACAGATTACATTGATCTGTTCCTGAAGTACATGGATGAAGAAACCATTGACTTTTATTATGAGGTTGCCTTTTCCCCGGAAGGGGGCAATAAGACTTTCTTTGACATCAATCGGCCAAATGTGAAATTCTTCGTGGAGAACTGTCAGGGATTCCAGCAAACCGGCAAGATTTCCAGTGAAACAAGTGCGGAAGAAATCTTCCGGGAACTGGTCTGCTGCGAAGTCGGTGTTCTATATACCTGTGTCACGCTGGAAATCAAGGATCAGTATGAAGGAATGCTGCGGAAACTGCTGACCCGGCAGTTTGAAACATACCTGACGAAGGCACCGAAAAAGAACCGCCGCAGTTCGTCACGGGTCAGAAAATAAGAAGTTCAGGAAAACTGCTGCCTCAGTAATTGCGGGATGTTCAGCTTCTGAAAAAGGCTGCCGAACATCAGTTCCTGAAAAAAAGCGCAGGATCAGATAGAGCAAATCCGCAGTTGTTTACTGGTGCACGCTTTTTTTCTGACCGTCCAGAAGCAGGCGAAGGCCATGCTATAATGACTCTGTATGTCAGAACAGCAGCTGGGCCGCAAGACCGTAACCCTGCGCGAAATGGCGGAAACCTTCCACCTGGAGCGCCTGACCGGGGATGAATCCACCCTGGATCGGGTCATCACCGAACCGGATGTCAACCGGCCGGGTTTTGAGCTGTGCGGCTATGTGCGGGATACCGACCCGCAGCGGATCATCATCATCGGCAACAAGGAAACGGAATACATCGGGCATATGTCCGAACACCTGCAGTATGAACGTTTCCCGAACCTGATGGAGAACCGCAGTCCCTGCATCATCGTCACCCGGAACAATCCGGTCGCTCAGATCATGCTGGACATTGCCCGGCAGAAGAACTTCCCGATCTTCCGCAGCACGGAAGATACCGGCCGTCTGTCCGTCGACCTGACGACCTTCCTGGATGAGAAGCTGGCCATCGAAGAAACGATCTACGGTGTCCTGGTGGTCGTGTATGGCAAGGGTGTCCTGCTGACCGGCGAGAGCGGCATCGGCAAATCCGAAACGGCTCTGGAACTGATCCGGGACGGCCAGACCCTGGTCGCGGATGACCGTGTGGACATCCTGCGTGTCCACAGCAAGCTGATAGGCACCGCCCCCAAGCTGCTGGAACGGATGCTGGAGCTGCGCGGCATCGGGGTTATCGATGTCGAGCGCATGTATGGGGCAACCTCGTATGTCAGCCGGCACCAGATCGACATGGTCATTCATCTGACCCACATGGACAACAGTCCCGAATATGACCGCCTCGGCGACCATATCCGGGAGACCAGCACGATCCTGGATGTCGAAGTGCCGACCATCGCTCTGCCGGTCTCGCCCGGCCGTTCGACCTCGGTGCTGGTGGAGTCGGCCGTGGTCAACTTCACCCTCCAGGAAGAGGGCTATAACAGCTCCCAGATCTTCCAGGAACAGCAGCGCAGCTACCTGCGCAGCCAGAATGAACTGCGGAAAGGACAGGGGAAGCGATGATCTCTGCTGCCCTGTTTGACTATGACGGGACCCTGATGGATACCGCCCCGATCATTCTGGAAAGCTACCGCTACCTCTTCCGGAAATACCGGAACGAGGAGGAATTCACCCCGGACCGCCAGCTGGCCGTCCAGGGACCGCCGCTGCGTGACATGATGGTGCAGTTCTTTCCCGAGCAGGATCCGGACCGGCTGGTGCAGGAATACCGCACCTACCAGCAGGAGAATCTCTATGGCTGGGTGAAGCCTTTTCCGGGAGCGTCTTCGGTCCTGGACTGGCTGAAAGATCGTAAAATACCGGTTGGGATCATCTCGACCCGCTATACGAAGTCGATGCGGGATCAGCTGGAACTGCTGCAGATGACGCAGCGTTTCGATGTGCTGATCGGCCACGAGGATGTCACGCATCCCAAACCGGATCCGGAGGGCATCAACAAGGCCTGTGAACGGCTGGGACTGGATCCCCGGGAGCGCGCGATCATCTATGTCGGCGACAGCGTCACGGATATCCAGGCCGGGCAGAAGGCCGGGGCCTATACGGTGGCCATGGTCTCCGAGCCCCGCCGGGAAAAGGACCTGCAGGCGGTCCGCCCGGATGCGGTGGTTCATGATCTGCGCGATCTGATCCCGATTTTCAGCGCTCAACTTTGAGTGAATTAAAGGAGGAATAACTTTATGGCAGAATTAAAGGCAGTACTCAACTTCCATGATGGCTTCAACGGCACCTATGAAGTCGGCGGCCAGACCATCAACGTTTCGCGCGACGGCGTGCATCCCTATGACATGACCTTCGGGGCCGTGGCTTCCTGCATGTATGCCACCTTCCTGGACTGGTGCCGGGAGAAGAACGTCACCGTCGGGGATGTGCAGGTCGTCGTCACCGGTGAGAAGCGGGCGGAGATTCCGCAGTTCCTGACCTGGGTGAACATTGACATGACCGCCGAGAGCCCGGATGGCTACGATGCCGTCAAGGAATGCATGGACGGCGCCATTCATGACTGCTCCATGGTCCAGACCGTTGCCAAGGTCGCCAAGATCACCTACAGCCTGACCCTGAAGTAAGCACTACATCCTGCCCGGCCCGGCCGGGCTTTTTGTTTTCTCTGCTATAATGCTGTCGGAAAAGGAGTAAGCAGATGCCGGTGAAGATGCTGTACTGCATGGAGTGCGGAACCCGCCTCCAGGAGAAATATCTGGCCTCGGAGGGGCGGGACATTCCCTGGTGCCCCAGATGCCAGGCCTACCGCTTTCCGGTCTTCAGCACCGCCGTTTCGGTGCTGCTGTTAAGCCCGGATGAACAGAAACTCCTGCTGATCAGACAGTATGACGGAAAGGAATATATCCTGCCGGCCGGGTATGTGAACAAGGGCGAGGATGCCGAGCATGCCGTGGCCCGGGAGGTGCGGGAGGAGCTGAGCCTGACGGTAAAGGACATCCGCTTCAACCACAGCCGCTACTTTCCGCCCAGCAACACCCTGATGCTCAACTTCCGGGCCACCGCCGAGAGCGAAGACGTGCATCTCAACGACGAGGTGCAGGCGTATGCCTGGTTTGACTTTGCGCAGGCCGAGCGGCAGATCCGGCAGAACTCCCTGGCCCAGGCCTTCCTGAAAGGCTGGCTGCACGGGACCTTTGACTTTCCGGAACAGCCCGCCCCGCCCTATCATCTGGACTAAAAAATAAACGCGCTTGGAGAAGTGCTTCAGGCGCGGATCTGATCAATCAGCAGATCCCCGTACTGCTGGGTATACAGGCGGTAGTAATAGCCGCCTTTTTGCATGAGCTGGGCATGTCTTCCCCGTTCGACGATCTTCCCGTCCCGGACGACCAGGATCTCATCCGCATCGACGATGGTCGACAGCCGGTGGGCGATGACGAAGGAGGTGCGGCCTCTGATGACGGTCGCAATGGCATCCTGGATGGCCTTCTCGGTCATCGTGTCGATCGAAGCCGTCGCCTCATCGAGGATCAGGATGCTCGGATCGGCCAGGATGGCGCGGGCAAAGCAGAGCAGCTGCTTCTCGCCGGTCGACAGCAGATCGCCGCCTTCGCCGACTTCGCTGTCCAGGCCCTTGTCCATCTTCTCCAGGACAAAGTCCGCATGGACCAGCTTCAGGGCCTGCAGGATCTCCTCATCCGTGGCTTCGGGACGGCCATAGCGCAGATTCTGGCGCACCGTACCGGAGAAGAGATGCGGACTCTGCAGGACATAGCCGATGTGGGAGTGCAGCCAGAGCTGGGAGCGCTGGCGGGCATCCACGCCGTCAATCAGGATCCGGCCCGAGGTCGGTTCATAGAAGCGGCAGACCAGGTTCACCAGGGTGCTCTTGCCTGCCCCGGTCTCGCCGACGATGGCGATGTTGGTGCCCTGCGGAACATGCAGGCTGAAGTGCTCCAGGACCATCTCTTCGCCATCCGGGTAGTGGAAGCTGACGTCCTCGAAGTCAATCGTGCCGTACAGGGGTTCCCAGTTCTCCTTCTTCGGATGGAAGGTGTCGCCATAGCGGGCCACGACTTCCGGACTGTCCGCCACATCGGACCTGGTGTCCATGAGCCGGCAGAAGCGTTCGATGTTCACCTGGATGGCAATCAGCTGGGCAATGGTGGCGACGATCCGCTGCAGGGGATCGATCATCTGCAGGGCATAGGTCATGAAGATGGACAGAGTGCCGAAGTTCATGAGTCCCTGCTGGGTGAGGAGACCGCCCCGCCAGAGCACCAGCGCCAGGACGGTGCTGGACAGCAGGGAGTACAGAGAATGGAAAGCCCCGGAACAGCGGCCGGCCTTGAGGGAAGTGTCATACATCAGCCCGGTATCCCTGCGGAAGTCCTTGTTCATGCCGGGTTCGATGACCAGGGTCTTGATGGAACGGATGCCGGTAATGCCCTCGTTGAAGTCCGAGGTGATGCGGGAGTTGGCTTCCCGGATATCCCGGTTGTAGCGGATCAGGCGGTTCTGGAAGAACAGCGTGATCAGGATGATGATCGGCATCAGGGCAATCACACCCAGGGACAGCCGGACGTTGGTGCGGAACATGACGATGACCATGAAGATCAGGTAGCTGATGTTCCAGACCAGGTCCATCAGACGCCAGGAGGCCATCTCGCCGATCTTGGCGGTATCGGACATGACCCGGGCATGAATATAGCCGACGTTGTTCTGATTGAAGTAGGAGAAGGACAGGGTCTGCAGATGCCGGAAGGAGGCATTGCGCAGGTCCTGGTCGATCTTCATCTCACACAGCCCGCACCAGTACACCGACAGGTAGTTGATCCAGACCTGGAAAGCCAGCAGGGCCAGGAACAGGATGATGAATGCGGTCATGGTGTCGGTGGTCTGCAGGGCAATGAAGTGGTTCAGGGCATAGGCGTTGAACAGGGGATAGATCGAGTCGATCAGGGAGGCGATGATGCCCAGGAAGATCATGGCGATGATCGTCTTCTGATAGGGCTTCATATACGGCAGGATCTTCGGGAAGCCGAACCAGGGCAGCCGGACATTTTTTTCTTCTGTACTCATGCCTGGCTCACCTCCCCTTCCAGTTCGGACTGCTGAATCTGCAGTTCATAGCAGGTGCGGTAGATGCCCGGCTGGCGGATCAGCTGAGCATGGGTGCCCTGCTGGACGAGCCGGCCGTTCTGCAGCACGAGAATCTGATCGGCATTCATCAGGGTGGAGATGCGGTGGCTGATCAGGATCACCGTATGTCCCTGCATGTGGCGGGAGAGGGAGGCGCGGATCTTCGCGTCGGTCTCGGCATCCACGGCAGACAGGGAATCATCAAAAATCATGACCGCCGGTTCCCGGATCAGCATCTGGGCAATGGCGGTACGCTGTTTCTGACCGCCGGACAGGGTGACGCCCCGTTCGCCGACGTAGGTGTCGTAGCCTTTCTGGAAGTGTTCGACCGTCTCCTCCAGCTGGGCGGCCCGGGCGGCGGTGCGGATCTGGCCGAGCCCGGCGTCCGGCCGGGCAATGCGGATGTTCTCCGCCAGGGTGCGGGAGAAGAGATAGGGTTCCTGCAGGACCATGCCGATGTTCTGCCGCACCCAGGTGCGCTCGATCTGCTGCAGATCCGTATCCCCGATCCAGATATGCCCGTTCTCCGGCGGCAGGTCGTAGAGGCGGTCCAGCAGGGACATCAGGGTACTCTTGCCGGAACCGGTGCCGCCCAGGATGCCCACGGTGGAACCGGCCGGGATCGTGAAGGAGACATCCTTCAGGATCTCCGAGGCCCCGTTGTCATAGGTGAAATGAACATGGTCAAAGCGGATGTCCTGATGGAAGTCGGGCCGCACGGCATTCTCTGCGTCCGCTTCCGGCTGGGCATTCATGATGTAGCGCAGACGGTCCAGGGAGATGCCGGCCTTGGAGAGGTTGGCAATGACCCGGCCCAGCATGCGCACCGGCCAGGTGAGCATGGCATTGTACTGCACGAAGGCCACATAGTCGCCCACACTCATCGTGCCGGCAATGGTATAGCGCACCCCGAACACGCAGACCGTCAGGATCTGGGCATAGGACAGGAAATCGCCGCTGCTCCAGAAGGCGGACAGCAGCTTCATGAGCCGTACCCAGAGACTGGTATAGTATTCGTTTTGCCTGGCAAAACGCTCACATTCATAGCTTTCCCGGCCGAAGGCACGGACGATGCGCACCCCGGTCAGGTTTTCCTGGGCGATGGAGGACAGTTTCCCTTCTTCCGTATCGGCCTTGAGGAACTGTTCTCCGATGCGGTGATGGAAGAAGAAGGAATACAGGATGATGATCGGCAGGAAGGCGGCCGACACCAGCATGAGCCGGACGTTGATCCGGTACATGAAGACCTGGGTGAAGATGATCAGGATGACTACCCGGACCAGGGAGGTGAGCTGTTCGGAGACGAACATCTTGATCTGCTCGACATCGCTGGTGCAGCGCTGAATGATATCGCCGGTCTGGTTCTCGTTATGCCAGGCATAGGGCAGGTGCAGGATGTGGTCATACAGGGTATCCCGCATGCGTTTGACCAGGGTTTCCGCACCCCGGGTGTTGCACACCTGGAAGCCATAGCGGCATAAGGAAGCCAGCAGGGCGACCGCAATGATCAGGCCGGCCATGATTTCCAGATGCTCCTGCAGATACGCCGTGCCGCCCAGCCGGGTCATGAAGCGCTCGCCGAAGGCCGACAGGGAACTGCTGCCCTGGCCCAGCAGGGCATCCACACAGTAGCGGATGATGCGGGGATTGATCAGCTGCAGCAGAGACATGAGCAGGGAAAAGACCACGGCCAGGGCAAACCAGCGTTTGGCTCCCTGCAGGAAAAAAAGGACCAGACTGCGGTTATCCGGAAAGCGTTCGGTTTTATGAGATTCCGCTTCTGTCATTACCTACATTGTACATGAAACGCGCCCGGAAGCCCGTCAGACACTTTCCCGGCGGGGCAGAAAGATTTCCCGGGAAAGCCTTTTCCGGACCGCCGGAAGCACTTGCCGGCAGATTCCTTATGCTAGAATAGAGACACGGAAGAAGGGATACGATGGAGAGCAAGCGGGTGGTCCTGATCAGCGGCATGTCGGGCGCGGGCAAGAGCAGTGCCATGCGGATCCTGGAGGATCTGGGCTATTACTGCATCGATAATTTTCCGGTCCGTCTCGTCGCCATGCTCGTGCACAACGTCGAAGTATCCACCGATCCGCGCTACCGCTATATGGCCTTAAGCACCTCGGCCCAGGACTTCCCGGAATTCCTTGCCCAGCTCAACAAGAGCAGCATCAATCCGGAAGTGCTGTTCCTGGATGCCTCCGATGCGGTGCTGCTGCACCGGTACAAGAGCACCCGGCGGACCCATCCGCTGCTGGTGTCGAATCTGTGCAGTACGCTGGAAGAGGCCATTGCCGTCGAGCGGCAGATGTTCCAGCATCAGAATATGGAACGCTTCACGATCATCGATACGACCTTCATCAGTGCCACTGAACTCAAGCAGCGTCTGGAGACCTGGTATTCTCCCAACCGGGAACCGGGCTTCTCGATCTCCTTTGAATCCTTCGGCTACAAGAACGGGGTACCCATGGACGCGGATCTGATGATCGATGTGCGGTTCCTTCCCAATCCCTACTGGGTGCCGGAGCTGCGGGCCCTGACCGGGCTGGATGAGCCGGTGATCCGCTGGGTGATGGAGAAAGAAGAGACGAAGACCTTCCTGCAGAAGCTGCAGGATTTTACCGACTATGCCTTTGAACAGTACGTGGCCGAAGGGAAGAACCATCTGACCGTGGCCATCGGCTGCACGGGCGGGCAGCACCGCTCGGTCGTGATCACCGACTGGATGTATGAGCATTACCGGCCGATGTACCGGTGCTATCTGTCGCACCGGGATGTGCCGGGGAAAGAGAACCGGCATGAGTAAGAATGTTGTGGTCATCGGCGGCGGGCATGGCCAGTCGGCTATCTGCCGGGGCATCAAGCAGATTCCGGATCTGGAGATTTCCGCCATCGTGACCGTCGCGGATGACGGGGGCAGCACCGGCCGCCTGCGCCGGCAGTTTCATATCCCCGCCATGGGCGATATCCGGGAAGTCATGATCGCCCTGGCCAAGAGTGAGACCCTGATGACGACCCTGATGAACTACCGCTTTGAGGAACCCTCCGGCCAGGAGGTGGACATCCAGGGCCATAACCTGGGCAATCTGATCCTGACGGCGCTGACCCAGCAGACGGGCAGCTTCATGGAGGCGGTGCAGGAAGTCAGTCAGGTCCTCAATGTCAGGGGAACCATCATTCCCGCCACCACCCAGGTCATTTCGCTGTATGCCCTGATGGAAGACGGGACGGTGGTGAAGGGCGAGGCCAACATCCCCAGCCGCAATCACCATATCCTGAAGGTCTTCTATGAAGAAGATGTCCATGCCACGATCACCGCGGTCAAGGCTATCCAGGATGCCGACCTGATCATCTACGGGGTCGGTTCGCTGTATACCTCGATCCTGCCCAACATCATCATTCCGGAGATCCAGCAGGCCCTGTCGGTCTGCCGGGGCCGGCGGGTGTATTTCTGCAATGCGATGACCCAGCCCGGGGAGACGGACGGCTACTGTCTGGAAGACCATGTCCAGGCCCTGCGCCAGCATGGCACGCCGGTGGATGCGGTGGTCTACAGCTGTGATGAGATTCCCCCGGAGATCCTGGCCCGCTATACGGCCGAAGGATCCAGCCGGGTGCTGATCCGGGACAGCGAACATGACTATGAGATCATACAGAGAGAGATGCTGTCGTTTGAACACCAGCTGATCCGCCATGATCCGGACCGGATCCGGGAAGCGGTGGAAGCCCTGCTGGAGGAGCCGGCATGAGCTTTACCGGTGAAGTCCGTCAGGAGGTCTGCCGCAATGTGCCGGAAGGGGACGAGGCGCGGGCGGAACTGTCCGCCCTGATTCAGCTGACCGCCTCGCTGTCGATCTCCGCCGGCGGGATGACGATCGTCTCCCAGACCGGCAGTGCAGCGGTGAGCCGCTGCATTTTCCGCCTGCTGAAGCAGCGCTATACGGTGCAGGTGGACATGGGGGTCAAGAAGCGCATGAACCTGCGCAAGAACCGGGTGTATCTGCTGCGCATCCATGGCGACACGGTGGGGATCCTGCAGGATCTTGGCATCTATTCCGCCCGGGGCCTGCGGCAGAAACCCCTGCAGAAGATCGTCCAGAAGGATACCTGTGCCCGGGCCTACCTGGCCGGGGCCTTCCTGGCACAGGGTTCGGTGAACTCTCCGAAGACCACGAACTACCACCTGGAGATCCAGGCCGGTACGGCGGTGTATGCCGACTTCCTGATCGGTCTGATGGACCGCTTTGCCCTGCATGCCAGGAAGATCCAGCGCCGGGGCAGGTGGGTGGTCTACCTCAAGCAGGCCGAGAAGATCGCGGATTTCCTGCGGATCATGGAGGCGGATGAGAACCTGCTGGCCTTTGAGGACACCCGCATCTCGCGGGATCTGACCAACAGCGTGCAGCGGCTGAACAACGTGGATGTGGCCAATGAGATCAAGTCCATGAAGGCCTCCCAGGCTCAGCTGGCGGACATCCAGGTTCTGCAGGAACACGGGCTGGTACAGGATCTGGACGAGAAACTGCAGACTGTGATAGCCTTACGGCAGGAGTTCCCGGAGGCAACCCTGAACGAACTGGCGGACAAGATCTGCCAGCGTACCGGCACTCCGGTCTCCAAATCAGGTCTCAAACATCGTTTTGACAGAATTCACGCCATGGCAGAAAGGCTGCGGTGAAAATGGATAAGGAAAAGATAAGGATCATCGTGCGCTGGGCAATCATCGTCTTCGGAATCTGGGCTGTGTTCCGCTATCTCTGGTGGCTGGTGCTCCTGCTGGTGGTGATCTTTCTCTTCCGCAGCTGGAAGACCCGCCAGACCGTGTCCCAGACAACCAGAGATACGCTGGACTGGCTGAAGAGGCGCCGGGACGTACCGATCGGCGAACAGGTACGCCGGAAAAAGGAAGAAGAAGCCGAAGTGATTGATGCGGACTTTAAGGTGCATCAGAACGAGGGGAAAAAACAGACGTTATGACAGAACTGCCTTCACATGACTTCATGCCGGTCCGGGAAGAGGACTGGCCCCTGATCTGCAGCTATCTGCAGCGATGTAACTACGAGGAAAGCAACCATAATGTGCTCGACATGCTCATGTGGCTGGACTGGTATCCGCTGTTCTATGTCGGCACGGAAGATTACCTGCTGCTCATGGTGGTCCATGAGGGGCAGTTCTTCATGTATATGCCGCTGTGTGACGAGGCCCACTTTGCCGAGGCCATCCACCGCGGCCGCAGCATCTTCGAACACTATGGCTATCCCTTCCGCATGTGCTTCTATACCAGGGACATTGCGGAAAAGGTCAGGAAACTGCTGCCGGAAGTGACCATGACGTCCTCCCGGGATGACCAGGACTATGTCTACGAGACGCAGAAGATGATCACCCTGTCGGGCAAGCATCTGCAGAAGAAACGCAACCATCTCAATGCCTTCTGCCGGGAGTACGAAGGCCGCTGGAACTATGAGACCATGACGGAGGAAAATCTGCCGGAGGTCAGGGCCTATTTCCGCACCTGGGTCAAGCCGGAGAGCGAACAGGATGAGAAGCTGCGGCAGGAACGCATCGGCGTGGAGCGGGTGCTGGACATGTTCGGGCAGGTACCCTACAAGGGCGGCCTGATCCGCATCGACGGACAGGTCAAGGCCTTTGCGATCGGCACCCGGGAAAGCGACCGGATGTGCCAGGAGAACATCGAAAAGGCGGATGAGAACATCCGCGGTCTGTACCAGGTCATCATGTCGCAGTTCCTTCAGCATGAAATGAGTGAATATCAGTACGTCAACCGGGAGGATGACTTCGGCGAGGAGAATCTGCGCCATGCCAAGGAATCCCTGCACCCGGCCTTCATGATTGAGAAGTTCATGATCACAGAGGAGAAGAAATGATCGTTCATGGGGACAGTTCGCTGACCTATGGCATCCAGAACTGCTGGAACCGCTGCTTTACACAGGAAGATCCGCGCTATACGGAATTCTTTTTCCGGAATCTCTTCCAGCCGGACTGGGGCTATGCGGTGGTGGAGAATGATCAGGTCGTTTCGACCCTGTGCCGGATTCCCCATGACTTCGTCTTCAACGGCCGGATCCTGAAGACCTCGATGATCGTCGGGGTGGCGACCCTGCCGGAAGCCCGGAAACAGGGGTACATGCACCAGCTCATGAACACGGTGCTGGATGCCTGCGAGCATGCGGAACTGATCACCCTGATCCAGGCCTATGATCTGCAGCTGTACCTGCCCTTCGGCTTCCAGGTCCTGTATGAGCGTTCCTTCTACACCCTGGACCGGGATGATGTGCAGCGGACCAACAACGTCGGGTGTGTCTACGATCCGCCCGCCCTGGATCTGCTCAAGTGCTACAGTGCCTATATCTCCCGCTTCAACGGCTTCTATGCCCGGGATCTGGACTACTTCGTGTCGTATAAGAAAGAGATCGCGGCCGAAGGGGGCAAGGTGATCGGCTACTACGGTCAGGATCATCAGATCCAGGCCTACTGCACGATGCTGCTGGACCGGCAGAAGGCGGATGTGGAAGAGATCATCTACCTGGATTCCCTGTCCCTGATCAAGATGATCAATGCGGCGCTGCAGGAGCGCAATACCATCACCATCAACGTCTCCAAGGCGGAGAACCTGTCGCTGCTGTTTCCCCGGGCCCCCCGAGAGGACAGAGGATCCACCCTGGTGCGGCTGAACAATCCGGAACTCTACAGCCGGCTGTTCAATACAAAGGTGGAAACAGTGCAGGAGGCCTTTGCCCTGAGCGAAAAACCGCTGAATCTCAGCGAACATTTCTGAACAGCGGGCGGCATGTCTGATGCAGAGATGCCGCTTTTTTTCGCTCCGGAAAACATGCACCCATGTCATGTTCAGAACAAAAAAGCAGGCTTTCCGTTCCTTCTGACCGAGCGGATCATGCTTCGTCTCTCTGCCGCTCAGGCGGCAGTCTGAAACCCTGCCTGACTGCCTTTTCCGGTACTTACTTTTCGTTGATCTCGTAGTCGAAGCCGGAGATATCCTTCTTCTTTTCGAGGTTTTCTTCCTGCAGGAATTCCACTTTCTGCAGGTTTTTGGCCGATGCGACAAGAGATGCCGGGAAGGAGACAATCATCTGGTTGAGCTGCGAGATGTTGCTGTTGACAATCCGCTTGGCTGCGGCCAGCTGGTCGTTTTCCCGGCCGATCTGCCGCTGCAGCTCGAGGAAGTGCTGTGAGGACAGCATTTCCGGATAGGCTTCGCCGACCAGGCTGATCTCCCGCAGGGCCTGATCCTGGTTGGCAATGACTGCATTTGCCTGCTTTGTCGTATTGCCCATGCGCACCTGGACCAGTTCGGTCATCAGGGTTGTTTCATGGCGGGCATAGGACTTGGCGGCCTTCAGCATCTCCGAGATCGTGTCATACCGCTTGGCAAGGGCGATATCCACGTCTTTTTCTGACTCTTCAATTGAGATCCTGAAGCGGTTCATGCGGTTGCTGGTGGCAATCCACCAGCCGCCGATCACAACGATGACAATCAGAACCTCATACCTCAAACCCCAGTTCATGCTTTTCCTTATCCTCCCTCAGTTCTTGACGATCTGCTCAGCAACGGCACTGAGGACGCACATCGGCTCCTCCAGGGTGCTGCGCAGGGTTTCATAGAAGTTTTCTTCCAGATATTCATGGCTGGATCGGATGATCCGGCCGCAGCGGACCTGAGCCTGGCTGAACAGGCTGTGCAGATCTTCTCTGAGATCAAAGGCAATCAGGATGTCATCCGCATCTGCAAGCATGTTGACGGGATGCTCATACACCCAGTTATCCAGCTGGATGATGGCGGCCGGACCCAGAACGGCCCGGGCACCTATGTTGCCGGGATTGCAGTACGCATTGTAGTTCTGGTTGAAGACAATATCTTCGGTCTCAAACTGCTGCAGGCCTTTCAGCTTCCGGCTGGCAGGGAATTCCATGCAGAGCATCTTATCGGTGCGGACTACCTGCAGAATGTCACCGCTGTCCATGCCGGTCGGGATATGCAGGTGAAGGACAAGGCCGTTGAACTTGGTCTCCCGTTTCACGTTGTTCTTGTTATCGCGGTGCTCATCATAGGCATACAGCTGATAGATATGCGTATCGAATTCATCATGCAGGGCACAGCTGTCATTGAGAGAGCGGTACTCGTTTTCCGGCAGGACCAGGTCGATCAGGTCCGTTCTGACCTCGTCGATGTCGTCATTCAGACGTGCCCCCGGAAAGACGGCATTGAGTACGTTGTTCCAGACCTCCAGGCGGCAGGTTTCCTCTTTCCTTTTCTCGTTCTCGATCTGTTTCCGGTGGGCAGGGAAACAGACCGCCAGAACCAGCAGAACCAGTACCGGGGCGAACAGAAAGAGAATGATGCCGACAACGAAAAAAATGATGCCGGAGAGGGAAAACAGGTTCGTCTTCAGGGGAACATGCCGCCCGGCCTCACCGTTTTCAATCCTGGTTCTGGCCGAGTCGTCTGTCAGTTCTTCCAATACTTTTATCATGGTTCCACTATAGGAATAGCCTGTCAGATCCATTGCAAAGTCAGATCAGATCCATGTTAAAGCGAGGCTGTACCGGCTGACTGACTGCGGATGGATCAGAAAAGCGGCATCTCCGGTCCGGAAATGCCGCATTATGACAATCTTTGCTTTTCTGCAGTTCAGCCCAGGTCGTCCTCGATGGCACTGCTCTTGGCATAGGCCGTGGAGCGGGCCTCGAAGAAGTCGGTCTTGACCAGGTTGGCGTTGGCATACTGGGAGACCCAGGTCATGGTTTCGGGTTCTTCGTCATAACCCTCATAGAGTTTTCCGATGCCAAGCGAGGTGGCACGCAGATTGCCCAGATAGCGGATGTAGTCCTCGACCATCCGGCTGTTAAGACCCGGGATTTTATCGCCGATGACATACTGGCCCCAGGCGATCTCCTGCCGCACCCCTTCCCGTAACATGTCCTTAATCATTTCGATGTTCTCCGGGGTGAAGAGCTGGGGTTCTTCCTTCTGCAGTTCCAGGAGAATTTCCCGGAAAAGCCAGAGGTGGGTGTTCTCATCCCGGTTGATGTAGCGGATCTCCTGCACGGAACCCGGCATCTTGCCGTTGCGGCCGAGGTTGTAGAAGAACATGAAGCCGGAATAGAAGTAGATGCCTTCCAGGATGTAGTTGGCCACACAGACCCGCAGGAAGGTCGTCTTGTCGGGAGAAGCGAGGAATTCATTGTAGAGGCTGCCGATGTAGGTGTTGCGCCGCAGCAGGTGCTCATCCTCTTTCCACTGGTAGAGAATCTCATCCCTTCTGGTCGGGGTGCAGATGGAGTCCAGCATGTAGCTGTAGGCCTGAGAGTGGATGCACTCCTGGAAGGTCTGAATGGCCAGGCAGAGGGAGACCTCGTTGGCCGTGACATAGGAGGACACATTGGGCAGGTTGCAGGACTGCAGGGAGTCCAGATAGACCAGGAAGCTGAGGATCTTGTCGTAGGCAGTGCGCTCCGCTTCTTCCAGATGCGGATAATCCGACTTGTCCTGGCTGAGGTTGATTTCCTCCGGCACCCAGAAGTTGTTCATGGCCTGACGGTACCAGTCGGAGACCCAGGTGTACTTCAGGTTGTTGAAGTCATTGATGTTGGTGGTGTTGAAGTTGAGCAGACGCCGGCTGACGACATCCGTGTCGCCGTCCGGGTTGAACAGCGGCTTGCGGGTAATGGAATCCGTTGACATGATTTTTCTCCTTATGCACTGCAGCTTTCGCACTCTTCGGGATCCAGGGCCTTGGAGCGGACATAGTAGATGGTCTTGACGCCGCTCTCGCAGGCCAGGATATAGAGGTGAAGCAGCTGGGACATCTTGTATTCGTTGGTGATCCAGAAGTTGAAGCTCTGGGCCTGATCAATATGACGCTGGCGTACCGCCGCGGCCTTTACGGACCAGGTCTGATCGATCGTATGGGCATCCTTGTAGTACCAGTAAGTGGCCGGGGAGAGTTCCGGGGCAACCCGGGGCAGGATGGCCCCTTTCTTTTCCTCCAGGTAGTAGCGGCTCATGACCGGATCCAGGCCGGCCGTGGTACCGATCAGGATCGAAGTGGAAGAGGTCGGGGCAGAAGCCATCAGCCAGCCGTTGCGCATCCCGTACCGGGCCACGTCGGCGGCCAGTTTCTGCCAGCGCGGGCTGTCATAGTGCCGGCGCGTGAAGTAGCGGCCGGTCTGCCATTCTGAGCCTTCGAAGGCCTCATAGCTGCCCCGTTCCCGGGCCAGTTCATTGGAGGCCTTAATAGCCCCGTAGGCAATCTCCTCGAAGACCTTGTCGGCAAAGTCGAGGTGTTCCTGGGATTCCCAGGCAATATGGTGCTTTGCCAGCATGTGGTGGTAACCCGAGACGCCCAGCCCGATGGCCCGGTAATGCCGGCTGGTCAGCTCGGCCTGGGGCACCGGGTAGAAGTTGAGGTCAATGACGTTGTCCAGAGCCCGGATGACGTCAGCGGTGATCTGCTGGATTTCAGCCGGATCATCCACGTCGATGTTGCCAAGGCAGAGGGAAGCGAGGTTGCAGACGACATAGCTGCCCGGCTTCCGGCAGGTGACGACGACCGGATCGCCTTCCTTGGTCTCAATGGTCCGGGTGACGGTCTCCGTGGCACTCATGTTCTGGGCGATCTCCGTACAGAGATTCGAACAGTAGATCATGCCCGCATGCTTGTTCGGATTGGCCTCGTTGACCGCATCGCGGAAGAAGGCAAACGGAGTGCCGGTCTCGACCGCGGACTTGAGAATCATGCGGACAATGTCCTTCAGGGACAGCACACGCTTCGAAATCCTGGCATCATGCACGCAGTCCCAGTACTTTTCTTCCCACTCCTTCCCCCAGCTGTCTTCCAGGGCATAGCCCTTGACGGTCAGGATGTCGTGGGGATCCATGAGGTACCAGTCCTGATTCAGGTTTTCCTTCGCCAGCTTCCAGAAGAGATCCGGATAGCAGACGGCCGGGAAGACATCATGGGCCTTCATGCGTTCATCCCCGTTGTTGGTGCGCAGCTGCAGGAATTCGGGCAGATCCTTGTGCCAGGCATCCAGGTAGACCGCCACGGCGCCCTGCCGCATGCCCAGCTGATCCACGGCCACCGCGGTGTCGTTGATGACCCGGATCCAGCGGATCACGCCGCCCGAGGCACCCTCAAAGCCGCGGATACTGCCGCCGCGGGCCCGTACCTTGCCCAGGTACATGCCCATCCCGCCGCCGTACTTGGAGACCTGGGCAAAGTCGGAGATGGAATGATAGATGCCGTCCAGGGAATCGGGGACCGTATCCACGAAGCAGGAGGACAGCTGGTGATACGGTTTGCGGGCATTGCTCAGGGTCGGGGTGGCCATGGTGACCTTGTGCAGCGACAGCATGTCGTAGAAGCGTAAGACGACCGCCAGCCGGTTTTCCGGTTCTTTCATGCCCAGATGCATGGCGACGCCCATGTACAGTTCCTGGGGCGACTCCATGGGAATGCCCTGATGGGTATGGATCACATAGCGGGACAGCAGCAGGTCGAGACCGGCATAGGTGAAACGCTCATCCCGGCTGTCATCCAGATGCTGTTCCAGTTCTTCGATTTCCGCCCGGCTGTAGTGCTCCAGCATATAGGAACCATAGAGGCCTTCTTCGGTCAGCCAGCGCAGCTTCTCATAGAAGCCGTGAATGCCCAGCTTCTCTTCCTGCTCTTTCAGTTTCAGGTGGCTGTGATAGCTTAACAGCCGGCCGGCAGCCTTCTCCCAGTCCGGTTCTTCCTTGGTGGTCAGCTCGGCGGCGCTGCGGGTGAGCAGGTCCAGACGCTGGTCCCGGTTTTCCGCCGGTTTTTCCATGGCCTGGTATTTGGCCAGCAGCCGGCTGAGATCACAGGCCGGAAAATCCTGCTGGATCTTCCGCAGGACCGGCTCCAGACCTGGTTCCTGCGTATGGGTTTCAATGGCCTGGCGCTGGGAACGCTTTTCGGTGCGCTGCTGGCGGTAGAGGATGTAGTTGCGGGCAGCCTCGAAGAAGCCGTTCTTCATCAGGGTCTTTTCGACCAGATCCTGAATGGCTTCCACGCCCAGTTCATCCTGGCCGGCAAACTGCGCTTCAATCTCCTGCAGCAGGGCATCCAGCTGGGCTTCGGTGACTTCCTGCGGGACACTGGCAAAGGCCTTGGCCATGGCCTGACGGATCTTGGTACCGTCATAGGCTTCGATGTTCCCGCTGCGTTTGCGAATCGTCTTCATAAAGGGTTCTCCTGTGTTGTCTTTTTCAGGATAAGAGAAAACAGTTGGAGACGCAACTAATTTGACTGCAAGAAAAAGGGAACAGCGCAGTGTTCCCTGAAAATACAGATTATTTTCTTTCAGGCCGTCCGGATCTCTCCTTGAAGAGAGAGCTCCGACCAGGTCTGCTGGATCAGCCGCAGGCAGATCAGGAAGGTCAGTCCGTCTGAGACCGGCATGGAGTACAGGATGCCATCCAGACCGAAGAACTGCGGCAGCAGGAGGGCAAAGCCGACTCCGAAGACCACTTCCCGGATCAGCGACAGAATGTTGCTCTGACGCGCCTTGCCCATGGCCTGCAGGAAGATGAAGCAGGCCTTGTTGATGCAGGCGGGGATGATCAGGAAGAGATAGGTCCGGAAGGCATGGACGGCGAAGCTGGTGTAGTAGCTGCTTTCCTGCGCCGCGCCGAAGATGGCGATCAGCTTGTCCGGGAAGAACTCGGCCAGCACAAATCCGATGGCCCCGACCAGCGTTTCGCTGATCAGCAGGGTGCGGAAGATTTCTTTCACCCGGTCCTTGCGGCCGGCACCGATGTTATAGCCGACCAGCGGGATACAGCCGGCAGCCAGGCCGACGACAACCGAGATGATGATCTGGAAAAACTTCATGACGATGCCGATCACGGCCATCGGGATCTGGGCATAGGCAGCCTGCGAGAAGATCGGATCCAGTGCGCCGTACTTGCGGATCATGTTATTGACGGCAGCCATCGAGGCAACCACCGAGATCTGCGACAGGAAGCTGGTCACGCCCAGCAGGAGCATTCTTCTGTCCAGGTTCCCGTCGAGCCGGAAATCTTCCCGGGAAGACGGCTTGATGGACTTCAGACGCGGCAGTTCCCAGACCGACAGCACGGCGGTGACCACCTGGCCGATGACCGTCGCCACGGCGGCACCCATCATGCCCAGGTGCAGGCCATAGATGAAGACCGGATCCAGGATCAGGTTGAGGATGGCACCGCTCAGCGTGGCGGCCATGGCAAAGCGCGGCGAACCGCCGGCCCGGATGACCGGGTTCATGGCCTGGCCGAAGACATAGAACGGAATGCCCAGCGTGATATAGAAGAAGTATTCCTTTGCAAACGTATAGGTCTGCTCATTCACCGTGCCGCCGAACAGCGTGATCAGCTGATCCTGCAGCAGCAGATAAAGAGCCATCAGACCAAACCCCACGCACAGACTCAGCGTGATGGCATTGCCGGTACTTTTACCGGCCTTGTCCGCCCGCTGCTGGCCCAGAGCAATACTGACATAGGCGCAGCAGCCATCCCCGATCATGACGGCCAGGGACAGGGCGACCACGGTCAGCGGGAAGACAACGGTATTGGCCGCGTTGCCATAGCTGCCCAGATACGATGCGTTGGCAATGAAGATCTGGTCTACAATGTTGTAAAGAGCGCCCACCAGCAGGGAAATGACACAGGGAATGGCATATTCCCGCATCAGAACCCCGATGGACTCTGTACTCAGACGATTTTCAGTTCTGTTCATGTTTACCTCCGCAAAAGAAAAGCGTGCTGTCCTGCTGGATTTACGCCAAAGGGCAACACGCGGTTTACTGTCGAACCGATACGGCTTTTCCGTATCCGTGACGTATTTTAGCCAGCCCCGCGGGAAAAGTCAAAGCAGATTTTTTCGAAAACTGCCTGAGAAATTCTGCTGTGCCCGGACGCAGAAAACGAGATAATAAGGATAAAGAGAGGAAGGCATTCCGGTCATGAAAATCTATGCACTGTACTTCAGTCCGACCCATACGGGACAGCGGATTGTCCAGGCCGCAGCTTCGGGTCTGGCCCTGCCCCTGACGGAATACGATATTACCCTGCCGGCGGCCAGGAAGCAGTTCCTGGCGGCGGTTCCCCAGCCTGCCGCAGACGATGTGGTCCTGCTGGAAGGACCCGTCTATGGCGGCCGCCTCTGCAGCCTGGCCCTTCAGGCTTTCGGTCAGCTGAAAGGAACGGGACAGCCGGCCGTTCTCCTGGCCCTCTATGGCAACCGGAATTTCGATGAGGCCGGGCAGGAACTCTATGACCTGGCCGTCCAGACCGGCTTCCGGCCGATCGGCTTCGGTGCCTTCATCGGCGAACATTCCTTCTCCCAGACACTGGCTGCAGGCCGGCCGGATGCTTCGGATCTGGCTCTGGCGGAGCACTTCGGAAAGGCCCTGCGGGAAAAGCTGTCCGGGACAGCTGTTCCCCTGAAGCGGGAACAGATTCCCTTCTGTCCCCGCACCCCGCTGATCCGCAGTCATGGCCAGGTGCTCAAGGGTCTGCCGGGACCGGATGTGGATAACGAGCGCTGCACGGGCTGCGGCCGCTGTGTGGCGGCCTGCCCGGTAGGCAATCTGGTACAGAACAAGGAAACGGGGAAGGCGGAAAATACCCGTACGGCCTGTCTGCACTGCCGGGCCTGTGCACGGGTCTGCCCGGTGCAGGCGGTGGACTTCCACGGCACTTCGTATGCCTGGCTGATCCAGAACTGTCAGGAGAATTTCGGCCGGGTGCGCAAGGGCAATCTGCTGGTGCTCTGAATCCAACAGGCAGAATCAGCTGGTTCTGTTAGGATAAAACAAGGAGGATATCTGTACATGGAGACCATTCTTTTCTACTTCAGTCCGACCCATACGGGTCAGAAAACCGCCCGGGCCATTGCCAGAGGGCTGGGTTTTGAAACCAAAGAGGTTGACGTCACCCTGCCTCAGCAGCGCAAGGCCTTTATGGCTGCGGTGCCGGCGATTCCGGAAAATGCCGTCGTTCTGCTGGAAAGCCCGGTGTATGGCGGCCATCTCAACGGTGTGGCCAGACAGATGCTGAGCCAGCTCAAGGGCAATGGACAGCCGGCCATTCTGCTGACCCTCTATGGCAACCGGCACTATGACGAAGCCAATAAGGAACTCTATGACCTGGCCAGGACAGCCGGGTTCCGTCCGGTGGCCTGCGGTTCCTTCATCGGCGAACATTCCTTCTCCGATAAGATCGCCACCGGCCGTCCCAACGACAAGGATCTGGCCGAGGCCGAGGCATTCGGCAAATCCATCGGTGCCAAGCTGGCCGGCAGCTGGAGTGAACTGACTGCAGAACAGATTCCGTTCAACGCCCGCAACGACAATCCGTCCGCCAAGGCTGCGGCCCTGCCCAAGGAAGCCATCGGCCCGCATGTCGACGAGGAAAAATGCATCGGCTGCGGCAGCTGTGTGCAGGCCTGCCCGATGGGCAATCTGGTACTGAACACGGAAAAGGGCAAGGCGGAAAATACGCATACCGCCTGCCTGCGCTGCCGGGCCTGTGCCCGGGTCTGCCCGGTGCAGGGCATCGACTTTGTCGGCGAAGAGTGGCAGAAGGTCGTGCAGAGATGCTTCATGGGCTTCGGCAGCCCGGCCCGGGAGAACGTCACCGTCCTCTGAGGCAGGAAGGGGAAATACCGGACTGCACCGCCCTTTTCCTGCGTATACATGCATGAGGCAGGAACGGGGAAAAGATACGCCGGAAGCGGCAGACTGAAGGGTGCTTTACATTGAATATTGAGAAGCAGATTCATATAATCTAAGTTGAAGAAAAGGAGGAGCGGCTCTATGGCAAATGTAAGAGTTGCGATCAATGGTTTCGGCAGAATCGGCCGTCTGGCATTCCGGCAGATGTTCGTCACGGAAGGGTATGATGTCGTGGCGATCAATGATCTGACGGAACCGAAGATGCTGGCCTATCTGCTGGCACACGACAGCTCCCAGAGAAAGTGGGAAGGTCACACGGTATCATTCGATGACACAAGCATTACCGTCGATGGCAAGAAGATTCCGATTTTCAAGGAGAAGGATGCGGTGAATCTGCCCTGGAAGGAATATGACGTTGACGTAGTGCTGGAGTGCACAGGCTTCTATACCAAGAAGGCCAAGGCACAGGCGCATATCGATGCCGGTGCCAAGAAGGTTGTCATCTCGGCTCCGGCCGGGGATGATCTGCCGACCATTGTCTACGGCGTCAATGAGAAGACCCTGAAGCCGGAAGACACCATCATTTCGGCGGCTTCCTGCACGACCAACTGCCTGGCCCCGATGGCCTGGGCGCTGCACAAGTATGCCCCGATTCAGTCGGGCATCATGTGCACGGTTCACGGCTATACCGGTGACCAGATGATTCTGGACGGCCCGCAGAGAAAGGGCAATCTGCGTCGTTCCAGAGCCGCTGCCATCAACATCGTGCCGACATCTTCCGGTGCCGCCAAGGCCATCGGGAATGTCATTCCGGAACTGAAGGGCAAGCTGATCGGTGCCGCCCAGCGTGTGCCGGTTGCGACCGGTTCCACGACCCTGCTGTTTGCGGTGGTCAAGGGCAAGGATGTCACGGTGGAAGGCATCAATGCGGCCATGAAGGCGGATGAGTCGGAGTCCTTTGCGTACAATACCGAAGAGATCGTGTCCAGCGATGTCATCGGCGAGACGCATGGTTCCATCTTCGATGCCACGCAGACCATGGTCTGCCCGATCGGGGATGATCTGTATGAAGTGCAGGTCGTTTCCTGGTACGACAACGAGAACTCCTACACCTCTCAGATGGTGCGGACCATCAAGTATTTTGCCGAACTGAAGTAAGGTTCCTCACAGAAGCAACGGGGAGCGGCCGGTCCGCTCCTCTTTTTGCATGGCCGGGGCTGTGTTGAAAACCATGTTTTTTCCCGATAAAATGGTGACGACAACATAATCGGAGAATGTGTATGACGAATCTTTTACCTGAAAAGCTGACGACGCTGCGCAAGAAGTTTCAGTATGCACAGGCTGACGTGGCGAAGAAACTGAATGTCTCCGTCAGTGAATACATGAACTGGGAGAACGGCAATACCATCTGTTCCATTGAACAGATGAAACAGCTGGCGGACCTCTATCATGTACCCATGGAAGAACTCATGGACAATACCCGGCCGGTGACTCTGCCGGACCAGGATCAGATCTTTGAGAGTGTGGAGATCCCCTTCCAGGACATCAGGAAAGCCGAGCAGGAAGCGACCCTGACGGATGAGGTGGACATCATGCCGGTGGAAGGCGTGATGCCGGATGCCAACCTGGTGGATGAAAACGGCAACTACATCGGGCCGCAGAATCCTGCAGCGGACAGTGCCGGCAGCGACAGTGCCCAGGATACCCGGGAATTTGCCCCGACCCAGATGACGCCGGTGGAAGAAAGCACGAAACAGAAGAGCGGCGGCGCTGCGGGCGGCGATGATCCGGAGAAAAAGAAAAAGCTGATCATTCTGGGCTGCGTGATTGCCGCTGCCGTGCTGCTGGTGATCCTGCTGCTTACGCATGGCAGCAGTTCCTCGAGTGCATCCGAGAGCACTTCGCCGAGCATCAATTCGCTGGGCACGCAGAACCGGCTGGCGCTGGGGGATGAGTTTGCCTTATATATTGATGATTCCGGGAACCTGACCAGTACCGGTTCGGCACCGGATCTCTCCGATTTCACCGATGTCGTGCAGGTCAGTGCCGGAGCCGACTTTGCCCTCGGACTGAACAAGGACGGTACCGTCGTCTGCTCGGGCAGCACCACCGCCTGCAGCGTGGAAGACTGGACCGATGTGACCATGATCGCGGCCGGCGACAGCCACAGTGTCGGTCTGCTGAGTGACGGAACAGTCGTCTGTACCGGCAGTACCGATGGCTGTGCCGTGGAAGACTGGACCGATGTGCAGGCCGTCTATGCCGGCGAAGATCTGACCATCGGCCTGAAGGAGGACGGCACCCTGCTGATCAGCGGCACCGTCAGTTCCGAAGACTATCTGACTGCGCTGGACAGCGTCAGCGACCTGGATATCGGCAGCAATGAGATTGCCGTGGTCTTTGACGACGGCACGGTCTCCTGCTACAGCATCACATCGGGTTCCTCGACAGACGACACCACCTCCTGGACCAGCATGAAGCAGGCCGCCGTGGGCGACAGCTTCGCGGCCGGTCTGGCCAGCGGCCGGGTCACGGTCACGGATGAGGACATGGATACCACCGCTTCTTCGTGGACGAATATCAAGTACATTGCGGCCCGCGGCGATACGCTGGTGGCCGTCGGGTCTGACGGCACGATCATCGGCGCCGGGGACAACACCTATGAAGTCTACAGCGACACATCTTCGGCCACAGCCAGTGCAACGGCAACGGCGGGCGTGCAGCTGGATTCGGTCTCCAATATTCAGGTGACCACGACGGTCAACAACCTGAACATCACCTGGACGGCGGTTGCCAACGCGGCCAGCTATCAGGTGACCGTCAACACCAGTCCGACCACGACCCTGAACTCGGCCAAGAATTCCATCAGCATTCCGGTGAGCAAGTTCACCAACGGCTATACCTATACCGTGACGATCACTGCCAAGGCTTCGAGCAGCAGCAGTTACGAGGATTCGGAACCGCTGAGTGCGGAATTCACCTACACAGCGGTACAGCAGGAGCTGGATGCCGTCAGCAACATCTCGGCAACGTCGACAGATGACGGCTGGACCATCACCTGGAACACTGTGAACAACGCCAGTTCCTATACGATCGAACTGACAGCGGACAATACCAAGATCCTGCGTTATACCTCGACCACCGATTCGGTTGCCGTTCCGGAAGGCGATCTGACGGACGGTGCGACCTATACGATCACGATCACCGCCAATCCTTCCGATACCGCGGCTTATACGGCCAGCACGGCGACCGCCACGAAGACCTATACCGCCAAGACCTATGAGGTAGTCTTCAATCTCTCGGATGGCACGACGATCACGGTGAACCTGGCTGCCGGTACCTATAAGTATGGCGACGTGCTGAACAGTAAGCTGAACGGCAGGACCCTGGCCAATCCGGATGCCACCTTTGAGGTTACCGATAATACGGTCATCAACGGTGTCCAGCTGGTTACGCCGACGTCGACCCCGACAGCTACGCCAACCGCGGCAACTACCACGGCGGCAGCGGAGGATACAGAGGAGAACTGATCATGGCAGATAAGGTCTGGTATTACACCCTGGACGGTTCGGAGAAGTTCGGCCCCTACACGGATGAGGATTTCATCAAGCTGATCCAGCAGGATATCGTCACTCCCGAGCATTACATCTGGATGCCCTACTTTGAGAACTGGATGAAGCTCGGAGATACGGTCTATGCCTCCTACTCGCCCAGAAAAGAGGAAGAGGCCCAGACGGAAGAAGGAACTGCGGAAGCCGGGCAGGAACCAGCTGCCCAGCCTGCCGCAGCCGCTGAACCGGAAGACTCGACCGAGGACTCGGAAGAGCAGACGGATTGAGTTTGAAGCAGAAAGAAGTATACTGAGAGTTGTAAACCGCTGATCGGAAAAGAACCCGTGATACCGCAGCAGTCAGAGAGGACGGTCAGGTGCAAGCGTCCGCTGCAGGAAACGGGAGAATGCCTCCGGGAGGGTCTGGCTGAACCAACGGGTAAGCCGGAACGTCTGAACACGTTACGTTTTCAAGAAGCAAGAAAAGTGGAACCACGCTGAGAGCGTCTTTTTGAGAAAGACGCTTTTTTCAGGAAGGGGTTCCTGCTTGCCAGCCGAAAGTGGAGGATGTTTCTTTGGGAGACATCCTTTTTCAGAAAGAGAAAGGGAGAATCCATTATGCTTAAGATCTACAATACCTACAGTCTGCAGGTCGAAGAATTCAGGTCCATCAAGCCGGGGCATGTGGACATGTATGTCTGCGGTCCGACGGTATACAACTATGCCCATATCGGCAATGCCCGGCCGATGGTGGTCTTCGATGTGCTGAAGCGGCTGCTGGAGGCGGAAGGGTATTCGGTCTTCTATGTCTCCAACTTCACCGATGTGGATGACAAGATCATTAAAAAGGCCAAGGAGGAAAATACCACCGAAGCCGATATCACGGCCACCTATATCAAGGCCTATCAGGATCTGCGGAAGCAGCTGAATACCGAACTGCCGGATCTGACACCGCGGGTGACGGAAACCATGGACGACATCATCGAGTTCGTCCAGGAGTGCGTGGACAAGGGCCATGCCTATGTGATGGACGGGGATGTCTACTTCAGCGTGGATACGATTCCCACCTACGGCACGCTGTCCCATCAGAACATGGACAAGCTGGAAGCCGGGGCCCGGATCGAAGAGAACGACCAGAAGAAGAATCCCTATGACTTCGCCCTCTGGAAGAAGACCAGCGAAGGCATTCAGTGGGACAGTCCGTGGGGCAAGGGCCGCCCGGGCTGGCATACCGAGTGCGTGGTCATGATCAACAAGAACATGGGGCCGCTGATCGATATCCACGGCGGCGGGATGGATCTGCGTTTCCCGCACCATGAGAATGAACGGGCGCAGTCCCTGGCAGTGCATGACAGTCCGCTGGCCAACTACTGGGTGCACAATGCGATGATCAACATCAACGGGGAGAAGATGTCCAAGTCCCTGGGCAATGTGCTGTGGGCCAAGGATGTCTGCGATAAGCTGGGGGTCAACCTGACCCGCTGGCTGATGAGTTCCGTGCATTACCGCAAGGAACTGAACTTCTCGGATGAGACCATCGAGACTGCCCGGACCGAGCTGGAGCGGGTCATGACCCCGATGCGTCAGGCTGCGGTCAAGGCCGCTCTGCTGGATGTGCAGATGCCGGCGGAAGCGGATGAAGAGTCCTGGCGGGCCTTCCTGACCCAGATGGAAGATGACATGAATACGCCGAATGCCTACGGCGTGATCTTTGAGACAGTGCGGAAGCTCAATGCCTCGCTGCGCCGGAAGGAACCGGACTTTGCCGAAGTGGGCGGCTACTACCGGGCCGTGGAGAAAATGTTGAATCTTCTCGGTCTGACCGTGGAAAGCGTCAGCCTGAGCGAGGCTGACAAAAAGCTGTATGCCGACTGGAATGCGGCCAAGGCAGCCAAGGATTTTGCCCGGGCAGATGCGCTGCGGGCAGAGCTGACGGAAAAGGGTCTGCTCTGATGAATCCTGACCAGTACAGCGGCCGGACACTGGCTTTTCTGGGCGATGCGGTCTGGTCCCTGTGCGTGCGCCGGCAGCTGCTGGCGGACGGCATCCGTCAGGGCGAAGCACTGCAGCGGGAAAGCGTGAAGTATGTCTCGGCCAAAGCCCAGGCAGCCTTCTATCTGCAGCTGCATGATGAGCACTTCTTCAGTGACGAGGAAGAGGGCTGGTACCGGCGGGGCCGCAACGGCTCCACCTCGACCACAGCCCGCAATACCCCGGTGCTGGTCTACCGGCAGGCGACCGGCTTTGAGGCCATTCTGGGCGCTCTGGAATTACTGGGTGCCCAGGACAGAATTGAGACAATCTGGAAGACCGTACGGGAAAGGCAGGAGGCTGCGGCATGACACAATATGTGTACGGGAAGAATGTTGCCAGACAGCTGCTGAAGAATCCGGTCCGGGTCCGGATGGTCTATCTGTCCGGAAACGATGCGCAGATTCAGGCACTCTGTCAGGAGAAGAAGATTCCGCTGCAGATCACAGACCGGTCGCGGCTGACGAAGCTGGCCGGTACCGACAAGCACCAGGGGGTGGTGCTGGCGGTGCAGGAGTATCCGACCTATCCGCTGGAAGAGCTCACCGCAAAGCCGAAAGGACCTTATGGGTTCCTGATCATGCTGGATCAGCTGGAGGATCCCCATAACCTCGGGGCGGTGCTGCGGACAGCCGATGCGGTCGGTGCCGACGGGGTCATCTTCCGGAAAACGCATGAAGTCGGCCTGACACCGACGGTGGCCAAGGTCTCGGCCGGGGCCATCGAGACGGTGAAGTGCTGCGCGGTCACCAACCTGACCCGTACCGCTCAGCAGCTCAAGAAACAGGGCTACTGGATCGTGGGAGCGGATATGGACGGCCAGGACTATCGGAGTCTGCAGTATGACTTTCCGCTGGTGCTGGTGATCGGCAGTGAAGGAAAGGGAATCTCCCGCCTTCTGCGGCAGGAATGCGATTACATCGTATCCCTGCCCATGGCGGGTTCGATTGAAAGTCTGAATGCCTCGGTTTCCGCCGGCATTCTGATGTATGCCGTCTATGGCAGCCGCTTCCCTCTGTAAAACAGGAGGGGTTGTCATGGAAAATGCCTACGAGTTACTCTACATGAGCCGGGCGGGGGATGAATATGCCCTGCAGGCTCTTTTTCGTACCTATGCACCGATTCAGCGGGCAGCCGTGAATACGATGATTGCCCGCTACCGGCCGATGGAGATCTATCGGGAGGACATGATTCAGGAAGCGATGATCCTGCTGCACAAGGCCTTTGAGACCTACCGGGAGGATCAGTTCTGCTCGTTTAGGTCCTTTCTGGGCCTGATCACGGAGCGGCGGATCTTCTCGCTGTTACGGCATTACAGTGCCGGCAGTACGGTGCAGATGCACGACATGCTGTGGCTGGAGGATTTCGCCGAAGCGGACAGCAGCATCTATGAGGCTCTGCCGGGCAAGGATGCGATGACGGATCCGGTTTACCGCTGTGCCTATGAAGAGGCCCGCCAGAAGGTCCAGTGTGCCTGGGAACAGCTGAAGGTGGAGGAGCGCAGTGCTTTGGAGGCTTACCTCAGCGGGGCCAGCTACCAGCAGTCCTGTCAGCGGCTGCAGGTTACCTACAAGACCTACGACGGCCGGCTGCAGCGGGCCCGGAAGAAAATCCACGCCGCCCTGCGGTCGTGATTGACGGCGAAACGGCGCTTGTGCTAAGGTAGGGTAGCATTTGCAATGAGGAGTTTTTGTCATGGCCAAGGGCAGTCGCAAAGTGATTCTGGTATGTTCGGTGTGTCTTTCCCGGAACTACACCACCACCCGTTCCAATGACAGAACCACCCGCCTGGAACTGATGAAGTACTGTCCCAGATGCGGGCGTAAAACCCTTCATAAGGAAAGCAGATAGGAGGAGTCCCTGCTATATGGATCGTACATTCAGCTGGAGCGGCATCCGCAAGGAAGCCAGGCGTGTGCGCTGGCCCAAGCGCGGTGATGTCATGCGCAATACGGGAGAAGTCGTCCTCTTCACGGCGCTTTTTGCCCTGTTCTTCATTTTCTGCGATTTCATCGCATCGAATCTGCTGGCCCTGCTGGGCATCGGAGGGTGAGCCTATGACGATGACAGAGGAAGAAGCCAGAAAGCTGGTCGATGACGAGAACCAGAAGCGCTGGTATGTCGTAAATACCTTTTAGGGGCATGGAAACAGCGTCAAGGATGCCCGGGAGGAACGGATTGCAACCATGGGCATTCAGGACAGCCTGTTCCGGGTGCTGGTGGCGGAAGAGCCGGAAATCGAGATCAAGAACGGCAAGAAGGTTGAGAAGATGCGCAACCTCTTCCCGGGCTATGTGTTTGTCGAGATGAAGATGACGGATGAGGCCTGGTATGTCGTCCGGAATACCCCGGGCGTGACCGGATTCATCGGTTCTTCCGGCGGCGGTGCCAAACCGTTCCCGGTTTCCCCGGATGAGATGGAATCCATCCTGCGCCGGATGGGGCAGTCGGACAAGAAGATCGTGGTCGACTTCCAGGTCGGCGATACGGTCCGCATTCTGGCTGGTCCTTTCAGCGGCATGGAAGGCAGGATTTCTTCCATGAACGATCAGACGCAGACGGCTTCTGTTCTGACGATGCTGTTCGGACGGGAAACCCCGACCGACATCAGCTATACCGATCTGCAGAAAGTCACGGAGTAAGCCATAACCGCTGGCAGCAGCGGTTTTTTCGTCAGGGGAGTGGATCACATGAGCAATTTCGTCATTGCCGTCAGGGCAGTCTGGCCGTTCATTCTGTATATGATTGCCGGCTGGGGACTGAAGAAAAGCGGGAAGGCCGATGATTCGTTCTTTGAGAAACTGAATCAGGTCGTCTTTTTCCTGCTGCTGCCGCTGATGGTCTTCCGCAGCATCTATAACATCGACGCCGAGAATGAGCTGTCTCCCCGTTATGTGCTGTATGTCTTTTTCCTGATCGTGGCGGTGATCCTGGTGTCCGCTGCCATCATTCCCCGCTTCGTGAAGGACCGGAAGAAATGCGGTGTCATGGTGCAGGGCATCTTCCGGGGCAATGTTCTGCTGTTTGCCCTGCCGCTGGCCGCTTCGGTCTATGGCGAGGAAACCGGCAACAGCGCCGGGGTGCTGATCGCCCTGATCGCGCCGCTCTTCAACGTCTGCGCCGTGCTGGTGCTGTCCGTGTTCTCGGATCAGCGGAAAGTGGACGCGAAGAGCCTGCTGCAGAAGGTCGTGACCAATCCGATCATCATCGCGGCGGTGGCAGCGTATCTGCTGCGGCTGTTCCCGCGGCTGCCGGAAGACTTCCTGACGCCCTTCTTCACCCTGGGACAGATGGCTACCCCGGCTGCCGTCATGGTGCTGGGCGGTACGCTGTCGCTGGAGGCGACCCGGGCGAACATGAAATACATCGGACCGACCCTGCTGGCCCGCTTTGTCATCGTGCCGGCTCTGTCGGTGCTGTGTGCCCTGGCCCTGGGTTTTTCGGGGTTTGAGATCTTCCTCTCGGCCATCCTGTTTGCCACTCCGGTGGCTTCGAGTTCCTTCCCCATGGCCGTCAACATGGACTCGGACGGGGAACTGGCAGGCGAAATCCTGGCCCTCAGCACCCTGTTCTGCGTACCGGCCATTGTGGGCTGGATCGTGGTTCTGGGCAGTCTGGGTCTGATGTGAAGAAAAAGGAATGCCGGCAGAAAATTCCGGACATTCCTTTTTTTCGTCAGACGTCTGCCTGGACCAGGACCACCGAATAGCTTGGCGAGATGGTTGTGACCAGGGGCTGGAAGAGGGCCTGAACCCGCAGCAGGGCAATCTCATCGGCGGCGGTCAGGTATTCGTCAGCCGAGAGCTCTTCCTGCATGACTGCCGAGATCGCCTGTTCCAGTTCGTTCTGTTCCTCGGCGGTCAGTTTGATGTCCCCGAAGGCCAGCAGACCGTGTTCGGTATCGGAGAACTCCGTACGTTCAAGATCCGGCGTGACATAGGACAGCACGGCATGCGGGATCGTGATCGTCACCGTCTGTTCCGTATCATCGACGACGATATCATCAGCCGTAAGACCGGCCAGATCCACGGTATAGACCCCAGTGCCGTAGTAGGTGATGTCCTGGTACTTGGAGAAGATCTCCCAGTTTCCCAGGCCGGCCTTGGTCACGGTGGTTTCCACGGACAGCGGCTGTTCCATGACAATGAGTTCGGTATGCTGGCTGGCTTCTTCCAGCACGGCATCCTGGAAATCCGCGGCGGTATGGGAGAAGGTCAGCTCTTCCAGCACCACCCCGTTTTCGTCGCTCTGCACGCTGGTCTGGTGGGTCGAGGCCTGCTCATGGCGGTACATGCCATAAGCCCCCAGCGCCAGGCCCAGGACAAAGGCCAGCAGGACGAACTTTCCCTGTCCGCGGCTTTTCTTCACGGCCCGGGCAGCGGCGTCTTCGGCAATCTGGCGGGTTTCCTCACGGTTTTCCATCGGCATTTCTCTTCCTCCGACCGACATCGTAGCAGAAATGTGACAGAGCGCAAAGCCGCCCGGCGCGGTAAGATAGGAGCAGAGAGGGGGAGGCATGCAGGAGAATACCTTTCTGCCGGGAGATCTGGTCCGGCATTTCAAATGGGAGCTGCTCAGTGCCGAAGAACAGCAGACGGATCGGTATCTGTACCGCATCATCGGCAGAGCCCGGCATACCGAGACCGGCGAGGAGCTGATGATCTATCAGGCCCTGGCTGCGCCGCAGCAGCTCTATGCCCGTCCCCTGGCCATGTTTCTCAGTGAAGTGGATCATCAGAAGTACCCGGATGTGAAACAGAAATACCGCTTTGAAAGGATCAGCGGCCGATGAAACGCTGGCTGCGATGCAATCGGGAAGCGCTGCTGGTCAGTCTGGGGCTGACCCTGGTTTTCTGTTATCCCTGGCTGTTCCGGGATGCAGTCTACGAGGCGCAGGATACGATGTTTCATCTGACCCGGCTGGGCAGTCTGAGTCAGGCGCTGCAGCAGCATGACTTCCTGCCGGCGGTCTATGGGGAGGAGAACTACGCGTTCGGCTACGGGAGTCCGCTTTTTTATAATGATCTTCTGCTGGTGCCCTTTGCGGCCCTGCATGCGGCGGGGCTGCCGCTGGTCACAGCGTTCAAGCTGTATCTCGGGGTGTGCTGCTACGTGGGCTGTTACTGGATGCACCGCTTTCTGAGCCGGCTGGTACCGGACAGCCATGGAGCTGTGCTGATCAGTCTGTGTGCGTATACCTTTGCCAATTACCGCATCACGGACTTCTATATCCGCAATGCCCTGGGCGAGGTGTCGGCCATGGCCTTTCTGCCCCTGGTCCTGCTGGGCCTGCTGGAAATTCTGAACGGGGAGACCAGGCCGGGAGAAGGACATCTCTGCGGCGGCCTCACCGGGATTCTGCTGTCGCATAATCTGAGCTTCCTGATGACGGCGGTCCTGCTGGTGCTGTTTGTCCTGGTGAGTCTGAAACGCATGCACCGGGCTCAGTGGCAGGTCCTGTGCAAAGCCGCGCTGAAGGCTTTCCTGCTGACCTGCTGGTTCACCCTGCCCATGCTGGAGCAGCTGGCTTCCCAGGACTTCTATCTGCAGCAGACTACGGGCAATGCCCTGCGCCCGCATGCCATGTACCTGATCCAGTACCTGGCCAATGTGACGAGCTTCGGGGGCAGCGGGGATGACTATGCGGCAGAAGAGCGGATGCTGGTGAATCCCGGGTACTTTGCCATGCTGGCGCCGCTGACCCTGCTGGTGAAAGGGGAGAAGAAGGAGAATACGTACTTTGCCTGGCGCTGCTTCGGACTGGGCTATGGCTGTCTGGTGATGGCCGGAAGGATCATCCCCTGGGACAGTGCCTTGCTGAAGCCATTCAGCCTGATTCAGTTTCCCTGGCGGCTGATGACCCTGGCCCTGCCGCTGCTGATCGCGGCGGCCTGTGCCGGGCTGAGCCGTCTGCAGATCAGCGCCCGGCGGAGTTTCTGCGTGCTGCTGTGTGTCCTGCTTTGCGGGGAGGGGTCTGGCATCTTTCACCCTGCCTGGAACGGGAGGATACCTACAGTGTCCTGCTGGACAGCTCGCTGAGCGATGAGGAAGCGCACGACAAGATCATGCGGATCCGGGAATATGTGGAAGAGACGCTCTATGGAGAGGTGCTCATGCAGTTTGACGAAGTTCAGCTGGCCGGGGGAGAGTATCTGCCGCTGATGCATACCGATTTCCGCAGCCATTCCCGGGCCATCCAGAACGAGGATCATGAAGACCTGGCTCTGGTCTATGAGAAGTACGGCACCACCCTCAGCTTCACGATCAGTCAGGAAGGGGAACAGACCCTGATCCTGCCGCTGATCTGGTACAAGGGCTATGTGGTGATGTGCAGCGGAAAGACCTATACGACCTGGCAGGATCCGGATACCGGTCTTGTCGTCTTTGCCTGTGACGGGCCGGGCACCTATGTCTGTCAGTACCGCAGTACACCCCTGCGCCGGGCCTGCATCGCGGTTTCCGCCCTGACCCTGCTGGTCCTGGCGGTGATGGGCCGGAAGCGGAAACGGCGGGCAGAAGCGCTCGCTGCCGCTTGCCGGCCGGGCCGAAAACCATTACTATAAAAAGTCACGGCAGTTTCTGCCGCAGTTTAAGGATGCGTGGGAGGATATCTTCGTCCGCTGACCACTGCATGTGAAAGGAGATTCGCACATGGCTAAGAAGAAAGTCGCAAAAGTCTGCAAGCTTCAGTTCCCTGGCGGCGGTGCCAAACCGGGCCCCGCTCTGGCCTCTGCCGGTATCAACATGCCGGCGTTCTGCACCGAATTCAACGACAAGACCAAGGACCGGAAGGGTGACATCGTTCCGGTCATCATCACGGCCTATGAAGACAAGTCCTTTGACTTCGTGATTAAGACCACCCCGGCTGCCAATCTGCTGAAGAAGGCAGCGGGCATTGATAAGGCTTCGGGTTCTCCGAAGGCGGTCAAGGCCGGCAAGATCACCCAGGATCAGCTGCGTGAGATTGCGGAGTACAAGATGCCGGATCTGAATGCCGGGGATATCGATGCTGCGATGAAGATCATCGCCGGCACGGCCCGGAACATGGGCATCACCATTGAAGGCTGGGAGGACTGAACATGGCTGGCAAGAAATACGCAGAGGCACTCAAGCAGATTGACCGCACGAAGACCTATCCCTATGCCGAAGCCGTGGCACTGGCCAAGAAGTGCAGCACCTGCAAGTTCGATGCGACCGTTGAGGTCTCCTACGACCTGAACGTCGATCCCCGTCAGGCGGATCAGAATATCCGCGGCGCCATGGTTCTGCCTAACGGCACCGGCCGGACGCAGCGGGTCCTGGTCATCACCCAGGGCGAGAAGGAAAACGAGGCCAAAGAAGCCGGCGCCGATTTCGTTGGCGGCCAGGATATGATCGACAAGATCAGCGGCGGCTGGATGGACTTCGATGTCATCGTCGCTTCCCCGGATATGATGGGCAAGCTGGGCCGTCTGGGCAAGATTCTGGGTCCCCGCGGTCTGATGCCGAACCCCAAGACCGGGACGGTGACCAACAACATCAAGGACGCCGTCACCGAGATCAAGAAGGGCAAGGTCACTTACCGGGTCGACAAGGATGGCAATATGAACTGCATTCTCGGCAAGGTCAGCTTCACGGATGACCAGCTGGCCGAGAACTACAAGGCTCTCTATGACCAGATCACCCGGATCCGTCCTTCTTCCATCAAGGGCGCCTTCATCAAGTCCATCACGGTTTCCACCACGATGGGCCCGGGCGTCAAGGTCACCATTGAGTAAAGCAGCAGTTCAGGCAGGATTCTTCTGAAGAAGATCCTGCTTTTTTCGTGACCTGGAAAAGCATGCAGGCAGGTAAACACAGGACATGCGTGAAAAAAATACCGTCCGGTTTACCTGATCTTTTCCTGTCTGAAGGAACAGACTTTACAGAGCCTGCCGAAACCGGGGATCTAACATGCATTTCACCGGAATCTGCAGTCTTTCTTTTCCTGCCGCAGGTAATCTGAACTGGTTCACAAGAAGGAGGAAAGAAACGATGCAGAAAAGATTGCTGAACCGTATGTTCCATCTGGCGCTGGCCGGTGCCATGCTGGTGACGGCCGGGTGTTCTTCATCCCAGTCGGCCGCGTCCTCGGATTCTTCCGGCAGTGCCGGCGGCACGAAAACGGAACTGGTGCTCTGGCATACCTTCACGGAACATCATGAAGCCAAGCTGCAGGAGATCATTGCGGATTTCAATGCTTCCCAGGATCAGGTGACCGTCACGGCGCTGACCCAGCCGGAGACGAACTTTGCGTCCAAGGTCTATGAAGCCGCGGCCAGCGGCACCGGACCGGATATCGTCCTGCTGGATGCCAGCAGTGCGGCCGACTATGTCGATGCCGGTCTGGCCCTGGACTTCTCGCAGTACATCGATGTCGAAAACTACAAGTCCAGAGTGAGTGACGGCATCTATACCGAAGGCACCAGCTTCTCCCAGCCTGGTCTGTATACCATCACCATTCATTCCACCGGCCCGGTGTACTTCTACAACAAGACCCTGTTTGACAGCCTGGGCCTGCAGGCCCCGGAGACCTGGGATGATGTCATTTCCAATTCCCAGACCATCTATGAGCAGACCGGGATCGTCGGCTTTGCGGTCGACTCCCTGACCGACTTCGGCCAGGAACAGCTGATGCAGAACGGGGTGGCGTACGTCGATACGACGACCAATACGGTCCCCTGGGATGACCCGAGCACCACAGAATGGCTGACCTGGTTCAAGGAAGGGGTGCAGGCCGGGTATTTCCAGCTCTCCCCGACGACCGGCGACTATAATTCCGGCGACCTGAGCGGCAAGGTGCTGGCGTCCTACATCGGTTCTTCGGCCGGCATCGACTACATCGATCTGGGCGACGATGAGCTGGCCTGCTGCCCGGTGCCGCAGACGGAAGGCGGGACGAAGTGGGCCCAGATCTGGACCCGGAACATCATCGGCTTCAGGTCAGATGATGAGGCCAAGAACCAGGCGATTGCCGACTTTGCCATGTTCTTTACCAATACCGAGAACTCCAGTGCCTGGACGCAGGTCTTCGGCTCGATCTCGTCCTATGAGGATGTGCTGGCCCTGCCGGAATACCAGACGTATCTGCAGGACAACATTGCCCTGCAGGCCATTCAGGCCCAGGCTTCCTATGCCGGTTCCCTGCCGGTCATCCAGAACAGCAGCACGCTGTATGAAGAACTGAAGAAGATGATCACCCAGAGCGCCTCCGGCGCCACGGATATTGAAACGGCGATTCAGAATGCCGTGGCCACCTGTGACAAGGCCCTTCAGTCCTGAGTTTCGGCAGTATGAACAAGACACTGGTGTTTCTGATCGATGCCTTATGCACCTGTGATCTGGAAGACATGCAGGCCATGCCGGTCTTTGCCCGGCTGATGAACGAGGGTTCGGTGGTCCGGCATATCGAGCCGGTCTACCCCTCGCTGACCTATCCCTGCCATGTCTCCATCCTGACCGGCTGCTATCCCCGGCGTCATCACATCATCCACAATGAAAAGGTGCAGGTGGAAAATCCCCACGCTCCCTGGTACAGCCAGTACCGGGACATTGCGGTGAAGACGATCTTTGACTATGCCAATGTGAAAGGGCTGAGCTGTGCCTCCCTGTCCTGGCCGGTGACCGGCGGGGCGCCGATCCGCTTCAATCTGCCCATGATCGTGCCCATCGACTATGCCGGGGAGGAGCCGGAACAGTATCTGACCGGCAACGCCACGCCATACCTCATGCAGGAATACTTCTGGAAATACAGACGGTATCTCTGCGGGCCGGGCCGGAATCTGGATGCCTTTACGATGGCCATGGCGCTGGATCTTCTGGAACATGAGGAACAGCCGGATCTCTTCCTGGTCAAGATGTGCGACCTGGATACGGCCAAACACATTCATGGTGTCCGGGATGCGGCGGTAACCGAACAGCTGCGTAAGCATGATCGGGAACTGGCAGCCCTGCTGGAAGCCCTGCGCCGGAAAGGAACGCTGGATGCCACCAACATCGTCATCCTGGGCGACCATGGGCAGGCGGATGTGAAGAAACGCATGAACCTGAATGTGCTGCTCAGACAGAACGGCTTCCTTCAGACGGACGAGGCCGGGCAGCTGCTGGATTATGAGGCCTACTGTTTTTCGGCCTCCCTGTCGGCCTGGATCACCCTGAAACATCCGGAGGACAGGGCCATGCAGCAGAAGATGCTGGACTTCCTGCTGGACCTTAAACATGATCCGGCCATGAACATCGGCTATGTCCTGACCCGGCCGGAGTTTGAAGCCCTGGGCCTGGACGGTCCGTTCTCCTTCGTGGTGGAAGGCCGGGAGATCATGGAATTCACTGCCACGCTGCAGGGTAATGATATCTTTGCCCCGTATGTGCAGGGCGGCTTCGTCAAGGCCAGTCATGGCTATCTGCCCTTCCGGGATCAGACCACGGCCCTGATTGCCTGGGGCCCGGACTATCAGAAAGGCAGAGTGCTGGAACGGGATGTGATGGTCAATGAAGGACCGACCATCGCGGCCACCCTGGGGCTGGATATGAATGACGCGGACGGCCAGCCGATTGTGGAAATCCTGGCCGGGGAGAAAACGGCATGAGAATCCGTCTGGTCAATCTGGTGCGCCGCTTTGCGGATCAGACCGCGGTGGATCATCTGAATGTGGAACTGAATTCCGGCGAGCTGGTCTGCCTGCTGGGTCCGTCCGGCTGCGGCAAGAGTACGACCCTGAACATGATTGCCGGGATCCTGCCGGTCAGTGAAGGGAAGATCTACTTCGATGACCGGGATGTGACGGATCTTTCGGCGGATCAGCGGCGGATCGGCATGGTCTTCCAGAACTATGCCCTGTATCCGCACATGACGGTGCTGGAGAACATCTGCTTCCCGCTGGAGATTCAGAAAGTACCGAAAAAAGAACGCATCCGCCAGGCGGAAGAGATCGCCCGGCTGGTGCATGTCGAGGAGTATCTGAACCGGCGGCCGGCCCAGCTTTCCGGCGGTCAGCAGCAGCGGGTGGCAATCGCCCGGGCCCTGATCAAGAAGCCGGATGTGCTCCTGCTGGATGAACCGCTGAGCAACCTGGATGCCCGGCTGCGCATCGAGATGCGGGAAGAGATCCGCCGGATTCAGAAGGAAACCGAGGTCACGACGATCTTCGTAACGCATGATCAGGAAGAAGCCATGAGCATCTCGGATAATATCCTCATCATGAAACAGGGCTGTCTGCAGCAGAAGGGCAGACCCCAGGAACTGTATGACAATCCGGCCAACTGCTTTGTCGCCGATTTCCTGGGCACCCCGCCCATCAACAAGCTTCAGGGGGTGATCCATGACGGGGCCGTGGAACTGACAGGCGGCATTCCCACCGGCCGGCAGGTTTCCGGTCCGGAACAGGCAGAAGTCTATCTCTCCTGCCGGGCGGAAAGCATCCGGGTGGATGATCAGGGAGAAATCCCCTGCACCATCCATCAGGTCTTCCGGCTGGGCAAGGAAAAGATCCTGCTGGCCGATGTCGGCGGCCAGGCACTGCGGGCCTATGCCGCGGAAGAACAGGAGCTGCAGGCCGGTCAGCAGGCCTGCCTGCA
Organism: uncultured Erysipelotrichaceae bacterium; assembly: GCA_903789495.1. Taxonomy (GTDB): domain Bacteria; phylum Bacillota_I; class Bacilli_A; order Erysipelotrichales; family Erysipelotrichaceae; genus Bulleidia. Next base: position 41,114 of record CAIFEQ010000013.1, read on the forward strand.
TCTGAAGAACAAGGGTGTCTTTGTCTTTGACCGGCAGAGCGGAGAGCGGCTGTCATGAAGAAGAAACTGGAGCCGTATCTGTATCTGCTGCCGGCGATGACCGGGATTGTCATCTTCACCCTGTACCCGATCGTCAATGTCTTTATCATGTCCTTCAAGCAGGACTATAACTTCCTGACCGGGGCCTATGACGGTCTGGGTCTGGCCAACTATCAGGAAATCGTGACGGATCCGGAATTCATTCAGGCCCTGCGCAATACCTTCGGCTATGTCCTACTGGTGGTGCCGATCTCGACGGCTCTTGCCATCGTGATTGCCAATCTGCTGAATCAGAACATCCGGCTGAAGCCGCTGTTTCAGACAGCCTACTTCCTGCCCATGGTCACCTCGGTCACGGCAGTGGGCATGGCCTGGAAACTGATGTTCAACTACAAGTCCGGGATCATCAACTATGTGCTCTCCTGGTTCGGCGTCTCGCCCATCAACTGGCTGCAGGATCCGACCATGAACTTCTGGGCCCTGGTCATCTACGGCATCTGGAACATCCTGCCGTTTTCCATCATCATTCTGCTGTCAGGACTGCAGAGCATCGATCCGCTGTACTACACGGCTGCCCGGGTGGACGGGGCCAGTTCGCTGCGGATCTTCCGGCGGATCACCGTACCGCTGCTGGGGCCGACCATCGGCCTGCTGATGATCATGAATACCATCAGTACCTTCAAGGTGTACAACGAACTCTTCCCGCTGTTCATGGGACCGGGGGTGGCCTTCAACCTGTTCACGGTGGTCTACTACATCTACTACCAGTTCAGCGTGACGACCCCGCCGAAGTACGGCCTGGCAGCGGCCGCTTCCGTGGTCATGTTCTTCATCGTGCTGGTCTTTACCCGGATCGAACTGCATCTGCAGCGGAAAGGGAAGGTGCTGGTCCATGAAAAACAGGCATGAACGGCTGAAGAAGGTGCTGACCTATGTCTTCCTGTCGCTGGGGGCCCTGATCATGGTGTTTCCCTTCTACTGGATGTTCATCAGCTCCTTCAAGACTTCTTCGGAGATTCTCCAGTTTCCGCCCACCCTCCTGCCGGCCAGCTTCAATCTGGACAACTACCGGTTCGCCCTGGAGACGGCGCCGTTCCAGACCTACTTCCTCAACAGCTGTCTGGTGGCCGTCATCGAAGTCATCGCCTGTACCTTCACCACCATCCTGGCGGCCTTTGCCTTCTCCCGCCTGGATTTCAGGGGGAAGAAGAAGCTCTATGCCTTCCTGCTGGCCCTGATGATGGTGCCCTTTGAGATGCTCATCATCACCAACTACCGCACCATTGTCGCCTGGGGTCTGCATGATACCCTGGCGGCTCTGATCATTCCCTTTACCAGCAGCATCTTCTACATCTATCTGCTGCGAAACTTCTTCGACAGCGTTCCTGATGCCCTGTATCATGCGGCCCGGCTGGACGGCTGTTCCAACTGGACCTTCTGCTGGCGGATCATGGTCCCGATGGCCAGACCCTATCTGGTCACCATCGTCCTGCTCGATGCGATTGCCTCCTGGAATGCCTTCCTCTGGCCGATGCTGGCGACGAACTCGCCGGAATCCCGCACCCTGCCGTTCGGCCTGTATGCCTTCATGACCGAAGGCGGAGCGAAGATGGAACGCATGATGGCAGCGGCGACCATGGTGGTCATCCCCATGGTCATCCTGTTCATCTGCACCCGGAAGTATATCGTCAACGGCGTGGCCCGCGGCGGCATCAAAGGCTGAGTTTAAGCATCATCCGGAAAAAAGTCTGCGCATTCCTTCCGAAGAAGAAACGCAGGCTTTTTCGTTCTGCCCGTACAGGGAAATAACGTTCCGGAATGAAAGCGCTTGCAGAAATATACCGGGGCGCGGTACGATGGAGTCAGCAAGGTTATTCCTGAAAACCTGTAAGGATAATATCTGATTCTTCATCAAGGCTGTCAGCAGACTGCTGTCTGCGGTCATAAATCATCCGGAGAAGGGGAGGTGTTTATCTTATGACACAGCAGGATCAGGATCATCAACTTAACCGCGTTCTTGGTTTCTGGGACCTGATGGGTTCCGCGGTCGGCCAGATCATCGGTGCCGGCATCATGTCTCTGACGGGTGCTGCCATCGCCATGACCGGCAAGTCGGTACCCATCGCCTTCATCATTTCCGCCATTCTGGTGGTCTTCAAGAGCATTCCGTACGTCTTCTTCAATTCGACCATCCGGACCAACGGCGGTCCCTACACCATCGTCCAGCTGCTGGTCAACAAGAAGCTGGGCGGATTCTACACCATTGTCTTCATCCTGAGCAGACTGTCTCTGGCCATGTATGCCTTGTCGGCAGCTGACTACCTCATGGGTCTGATCGGTTTCGGCAATCGGATCATCATTGCCCTGATCGTACTGACACTGTTCTATGTGATCAATGCGGTCGGCATCGACATGTTTGCCAAGGTGCAGAACACCATGGTCGTCCTGCTGGTTGTTGCCCTCATCATCTTCACGGTCTTCGGACTGGGCGAAGTGGACTGGGCCGGCATGACGACAGAAGGCGAATGGATGACCGATGGAATCATGGGTCTGATGCAGGCGTCTTCGCTGCTGACCTTCGCGACGGGCGGTGCGACGGTCATCGCCTCGCTGGCCGGTGAAGCAAAGGATCCGATCCACGATATTCCGCGGGTCATCATCATTTCCACCCTGTTTGTCGCCGTTCTTTATGCAGTCATGTCCTGTGTTGCCGTCGGCGTGCTGCCGCTGGAGCAGACGGCGGGTCAGTCGCTGGTGGAAACGGCACGGACCATTCTGCCGTATCCGCTGTTTGTGTTCTTCATCCTCGGCGGTGCGGAGTGCGCGCTGGCTTCGACCCTGAACAACTCGCTGGCTTCCTCCACCAAGCCGATCATGCAGGCAACCTGGGATGGCTGGTTCCCGGCTTCCTGGGGCAGACTGAGCAAGAAGAAAGTTCCGATCATCTATCTGACCGTTCTTTATATCATCGGTGTTCTTACCATTCTGACCGGCATGGATATCAGTGCCATCGGTTCCCTGGTTCTGCTGATCGGTGCAGTCAACGAAATCATCATCTGCTGGGGTCTGATGAATCTGGAGAAGGTCATTCCGGAAGAATGGGCAGCTTCGAAGTTCCATGTCGGTCATGGCACTCTGGTGGTTTTCTTCATCCTGGCCGAACTGGCAAACTTCCTGAATCTGTATCTGAATGCCCGCGGCAAGAGTACGGCATTGCTGATCGGCAACGTGATCATGGCCGTTGTGGCATTGATCTATTCTTTCAGCCGCTACAATTCCGGCAAGGTAACCGGCGAAGTCACATACGAAAAAGCCTGAACCCGAGCCTGACAGATCAGCAGGGCTGCAGAACACCTGGTGCAGATGAACCAGGCTGCTCTGCAGCTTTTTTGTATCTGACACAGATGAAAAACGGTGATCAGCAGGCATGATTTTCATGAATGATCCGATCAAACGTCCGACATTTTTCAGCAAGTAAAAATTTTTTTACGGTTATTGATCATGAATTTAATGAAAACGCTTGCGGTGAAGCACACCTGTAAGCTAGAATACCGGAAGAAAACCTACATATGTAATTTTTTTGCGGATTCGACAGGAGGGCGTTTCAGCCCGGTTCAGAACAGCTGTTCGCAGACTGCTGTCTGCTGTCATAAACAGTCAAAAAGGGGAGGTGTTTACTTTATGACACAGCAGGATCAGGATCACCAGTTAAAACGAGTACTCGGTTTCTGGGATCTGATGGGTTCCGCGGTCGGCCAGATCATCGGTGCCGGCATCATGTCACTGACGGGTGCCGCCATTGCCTTGACCGGTAAGTCCGTGCCCATCGCCTTCATCATTTCCGCCGTATTGGTTGTTTTCCAGAGTATTCCGTTTGTTTTCTTCAACTCCACCATCCGCACCAACGGCGGCCAGTACACGATCGTGCAGCTGCTGGTGGACCGCAGACTGGGCGGCTTCTTCACGATCATTGGCATTCTGGGCAACCTGTCCCTGGCCATGTATGCGCTGTCGGCGGCTGACTACCTGATGGGTCTGATCGGTTTCGGCAACCGGACCATCATTGCCCTGATCGTACTGACGCTGTTCTATGTGATCAACGCGGTCGGCATTGACATGTTTGCCAAGGTGCAGAATGTCATGGTCATTCTGCTGGTCATTGCCCTGGTGATCTTCACGGTCTTCGGACTGGGTGAGGTTGACTGGGCCGGCATGACGACAGAGGGAGAATGGATGACGGACGGTGTCATGGGTCTGATGCAGGCTTCGTCCCTGCTGACCTTTGCGACCGGCGGCGGAACCGTTGTCGTGTCACTGGCCGGCGAAGCAAAAGAACCGACCAAGGACATTCCGCGGGTCATCATCATCTCGACTCTGTTCGTCGCCGTGCTGTATGCGGTCATGAGCTGCGTCGCTGTCGGCGTGCTGCCGCTGGAGCAGACAGCCGGTGCTTCGCTGGTGGATACCGCAAGAGCGATTCTGCCGTATCCGCTGTTCGTGTTCTTCATCATCGGCGGTGCCGAGTGCGCGCTGGCTTCGACGCTGAACAACCAGTTCGCTTCTTCCACCAAACCGATCATGCAGGCGACCTGGGATGGCTGGTTCCCTGCTTCCTGGGGCCGTCTGAACAAGCAGAAAGTCCCGATCATCTATCTGACTGTCCTGTATGTCATCGGTCTGCTCACGATCCTGACCGGCATGGATATCGATGCCATCGGTTCTCTGGTTCTGCTGATCAGTGCCGTGAACTCGCTGATTGTCACCTATGGCATGATGAATCTGGAGAAGGTCATTCCGGAAGAGTGGGCGGCCTCGAAGTTCCATGTCAGCCATGGCACCCTGGTGGTCTTCTTCATCCTGGCCGAGCTGGCCAACTTCCTGAACCTCTACCTGAATGCACGCGGCAAGAGCGCAGCGCTGCTGATCGGCAATGTGATCATGGCTGTCGCCGCCCTGGCGTATTCCTTCAGCCGTTACAATTCCGGCAAGGTAACCGGCGAAGTCACGTACGAAAAAGCCTGAACCTCGATTCACAGCGTAAACATGGAAGCTGCAGAAAACCAATGGCCCGGAAGCGGCCAGACTGCAGCTTCTTTTTCTTTGCTGAAGATGACCTGTCCAGGGATTTTCTGACCGCACGGGTTTGTGAAAAAGTGCTTTATGAATTTATATGAAAGCGCTTGCACAAATATGCTGACATGCGATACGATTAGCTCAGCTAATCCTCATAGAAAAATCATAGATTCGACAAAGTTCCCGCCATACAGTCCGCATCATCACGGCTGTTAGCAGACACAGGTCTGCTGTCATAGACAATCCAGAAAAGGGGAGGTGTTTATCTTATGACGCAGCAGGATCAGGATCACCAGTTAAAACGAGTACTCGGTTTCTGGGATCTGATGGGTTCCGCGGTCGGCCAGATCATCGGCGCCGGCATCATGTCACTGACAGGTGCTGCCATCGCCATGACCGGTAAGTCCGTACCCATCGCCTTCATCATTTCCGCCGTACTGGTGGTCTTCCAGAGTGTTCCTTACGTATTCTTCAACTCCACCATCCGCACCAACGGCGGTGCCTACACGATTGTGCAGCTGCTGGTGGACCGCCGGATCGGCGGCTTCTACACCATCATTTCCATTCTGGGCAACCTGTCGCTGGCCATGTATGCCCTGTCCGCAGCCGACTACCTCATGGGTCTGATCGGCTTCGGCAACCGGACGGTCATTGCCCTGATCGTACTGACGCTGTTCTATGTGATCAACGCGGTCGGCATTGACATGTTTGCCAAGGTGCAGAATGTCATGGTCATTCTGCTGGTCATTGCCCTGGTGATCTTCACGGTCTTCGGACTGGGTGAAGTCGACTGGGCCGGCATGACGGCGGAAGGCGAATGGATGACCGACGGTCTGATGGGCCTGATGCAGGCTTCGTCCCTGCTGACCTTTGCGACCGGCGGCGCTACTGTCGTCGTGTCGCTGGCCGGCGAAGCGAAAGAGCCGACCAAGGATATTCCGCGGGTCATCATCATCTCGACTCTGTTCGTCGCTGTCCTGTACGCGGTCATGAGCTGCGTCGCTGTCGGCGTGCTGCCGCTGGAGCAGACGGCCGGTGCTTCGCTGGTCGATAC
>CAIFEQ010000014.1 GCA_903789495.1 uncultured Erysipelotrichaceae bacterium
GGATGTAGACAGCCTCAGAAGGAGAATTGACATTGAGCACAGCGACCCGCATAAAGCACCTCCAAAGGAATGATAGCATAAAACGACATAACACGATATAAAATCATAAAATTTGACAGAAAAAATGAAAAAAATCAGCACTGCTATGCGCTGATCTTTATTTCGGGTCTTCTCTCAACTGTCAAACTCCCGTGCGGTCCGAATGCGGTTGGGATATACTGAAGAGGAAATGAAAAAAAGCTGGAAAACCTTCCTGCTGAAAATCAGAACGGAAGCTGCATCCCGGGTCCTGCTGGGTATTTTTCTGGCTCTGCTGGTCCTGAATATTCTGGTGCCGCCAACCAGCGATGATCTCGGATATTCAATCAACAGCGGTCTGCTGGATATCTTTCACCGCGAATACATCCAGTACATGACCTGGACGGGCCGCAGCGTGGCTCATATTCTGGCCCGCTGTTTCCTGTCTCTGCCCAAGGGAATCTTTGATGTGTGCAACGCGCTGGTCTTTACGCGGCTGATCGTGCTGATTCATTACCTCGCTGCCGGCCGGAAGCTGCAGCCGAAGATTCTGGTGGTGACAGCGCTTCTTATTTTTCTCACTGCCCCGGTGTTTGGACAGACCGTGCTCTGGGAAACGGGATCGTGCAACTATCTCTGGACGACAACAATCATTCTGGAATTTCTGCAGCGCTGGCAGGCCGACGGGGAGGCGGGCACCGAGCGGAGGGCAGCTCCCCTGGTCATGTTTCTGTGGGGGATCGTCAGCGGCTGGACCAATGAGAATACAGGCGGTGCCCTGATCCTGATGGAGCTGTTTTTCCTGCGCCGTTTCAGACGGGAAAAGAAAAGCCGGCCCTGGATGGCTGCGGCACTGGCGGGATCGGTTCTGGGGTTTGTCATTCTGCTGGCCGCACCGGGCAATCAGGTCCGGGCCCAGGATTTTGTGGATACAAGGGGCACGGCCTACATTCTGACCCATGATCTGATCAATACCCTGCGGGTCTATGATCAGGTGCCCGGACAGCTTGTGCTGTGGATTCTGTTTGCCATTCTGATGGCAGTCAGCACGTGTCCGGCGCGGCAGAAGAAAACAGCTCTGGCCTTTGCCCTGTGCGGGGCAGCGGCGGTGGCGGCCATTGTGCTGTCGCCCGTGTCGGTACTGTATGACCGTTCCATGTTCGGCGCCACGATATTTCTGGTGACCGGAATCGTCTGCCTGCTGCCGGGGCTGGAAGGGAAAACAGTCTTCCGGGCGGGGCTGGCAGTGCTCATTCTTTTCACCTGCTGGCAGTATGCTAACGCCGTTCTGGATCTGGCCTATATCCGCTATCAGTGGAACAAGCGGGAAGCGTGGGTGCAGGAACAGGCCGCGGCAGGCAATCTGAATCCGGCGGTACCGGAACTGAATACGGAATTCCTGACGACCTATAATCCTCTGAATGGTCTCGTGGACCTGATTGAAAATCCGGAATTTGTCAATAATGTCTCCTATGCGCAGACCCACAGTCTGCAGAGTGTTACCGTGACTACGGAAGAACACTGGTCCCGCGTGGTGCAGAACGGAGATCCGGAACTGATGAACTGCCGCGGCATGGCGGACTGGCTGGATACTGCCCAGGCCAAGGGGTATGAGATTCTGGCCGTCAGCACAGGTGCGGAAGACAGAAGCCAGGAAGAACAGGAGCTGCTGGAAGAGGCACTTGGCGTGGACTGCGGAACAGGGTACTTTGTACTGGCCTGTCAGGAGGGATCCGTACAGCTGGAAACGGGAGAGGATCCGGTCTGCCTGGAACTGAACCTTGGCAGTCATTATGTTTATCTTTCGTCTTCGGCAGATGCCGGGCTTGCGGATATCACCGTGGACAATGAAGAGATCAGCCGGGATCAGGCCGGTATCACGGTGGCGGCCTATGATCCGCAGACGGACCGCTTCGTCGATGAAATCACCTGGAATCAGGACAGCGGAACATCCTATGGCATCCGCTGAGCCTGGAAACGAAACCCCTTTCGGCAGTCTTGGATGACCCGGGAGGGAGTTTTTTCCGGGGGATAATGATATGGTGACTGTGTTCTGAAAAAGCAGGAATGATCGGAACAGCCTGCCGGAAACGATGGGTTTTGCGGGCCCGGGCAGGACCTGCAGAGGCAGCATAAGGCACCGCGGTCAGCCACGCATGCAGGCATGAACCGGTGCAGAGAAGCAGCAGGCTGCAGGAGGGGAGGATATCTTGAAAAAGAAGGGGAAAACGGCTGTGACAGCAGCTGTCAGTGCATTGCTGGCGGCTGTGGGATCCGGCTGCAGTCTGATGGCAGAAAAACCGGATCCTGATGTGTTCGAGGGAGCCACGATAGAATACTATTTTGAACCGATGGAGTGGCAGAACGTCAGGGAAACCCTGCTGAAGTCCGGGTCTTCCGAAGATGGTACAGCGCATTTCGTCGTCTACGATCTTCCGGAAGATTCTGCGCATGTGCAGCTCTTTCCGGCAGGAGATGCCTACTGCACCTTTGAATCCATCAGTACGCCCAGTCTTGTGACCTGGGAAGACAGTCCCACACGTGGCTGGATCGTCAGCAATATCCGGAAGGTCCGGTATGTCACGTATTCGTATGGGAGTGATGAAAAACAGAACGCCTGGGATCTGACGGGCTTCTTCCGGAACATGGAAGACTACCGCTGCAATATTCTCGATACCCGTTTTCTGGGCGGCGATGAAGAACCGGAAATTCTGATTCCTTCCTATCCGGTGCCGGTTGTGCCGGAAGAATACCGGAACGCTGAGGGCAAAAGGATGATGGTCCCGCTCGCCGATCCGGCGATGCTGGAACCGGAGAATGACCCGGAAAAATCACAGGCATATATCGAAGGGGTCTGGCGTTTCTGCAACTACGCGCACGGTCATCTGACTATCGACCCCTGGGAAGTTCTCGCCGGCGGCGAGGAACTGGAGCGTGAGATCGTCGCCACAAAGCTGGACGGATCGGATCCGGTGGCGGTGATCACGCTGTCCTGTGCGATCCTGCCGGAGGAGAACAGCACACTCTACGGGCTTTTCCCTGATCTTCAGGAGTATGCGGGGAAAGCAGGCACATACGCATTCCTCTGTTTTGAGCAGATCCCGACAGAGGAAGAAACCATGCAGATGCTCCTGCCCGAGGGACAGGCCATCGATTTTGCCGGTGCCACCCTGGATCAGGGACATCCACATGCCGGTGAAGAGATCAATTCTTTTGACGACCTGTACCGCCTCTATTACGGCTGTTCTCTGGAGGAAGGACCTACGGAGGATTTCATCCGGAAGATGAGCCGCTGAAGTTCCGGCTGTTCCTTGCGGCAGGCATCCTATCTTTTTTTTTTCATATTTCCCGGGTATTCGCGGTGCAGGCTGCGGTCATGACTGCAGCTCCCTGTCTGCTGACAGAACCAGAGTCCTGCACCATGCCTGAATCACCGGGAAAAGGTCTGCACAGCGGATCCGCCATCGGTCTGCCGTCCTGTCTGCTTTGTGTGGAGCTTATCATTCCGCAGGGATCATATGCTTTTGATATTTTGCGGCGGGGATCTTCAGAAAACCTTCACCTTTGTGTAGGAAAATGATGCTCATGAGCTCCATCTGAGGTGATAACGATGAAATTACTGAGAAAACTTCTCACGGCTCTGTCACTGTGCCTGGCTGTTACCAGCTGCACCACAACGTCCTCGACGGTGTCGACATCTTCCGCCGATTCGACAGAATGGATGACGGTCACGGTGTTTGATGCCGGCAAGGCAGACGCGATTCTTCTGCAGACTGATGCAGGAAATGTCATGATCGATACAGGCCTGGCAGACAACAGCAGTACGCTGATCAGCCAGCTGAAGGAGCTTGGCGTTACGGATCTCTATGCGCTGATCCTGACCCATTTTGACAAAGACCATGCCGGCGGCGCTGCCGATATTCTGAGCAGCCTGACCGTGGAAAATGTTTATACGACATACGCAGCGGATGATGGGGTTGACCTTACCGATGCCCTGGCAGCTGCTGGCCTGGAAGCCCAGGTGGTAGACAGCAGCCAGGATGTGACATTCACCCTGGGTGAAGCGCAGCTTACCATCGAAGGAGCGGCAGGCGGCTATGATGCGAATGCGGACAACAATTCCTCGCTGGTGACGACCGTCACCAATGGTACGGAGACACTGCTGTTCATGGGAGATGCGCAGAAGTACCGGATCGAAGAATACCTGGCCGAACATGATACGACGGTCGATTTCCTCAAAGTTCCCTATCACGGTCACTATATGAACTGTCTGGACGATCTGTTTTCTGTTCTGCAGCCGACATACAGCGTGATCAGCTGTTCCGCGGACAATCCGGATCCGGATGAGGTGGCCGAGACAGTGGCCCTGCTGGAGCAGTACGGCAGTGTGTATTACACCTATAACGGCAATGTCACCGTGCACTGCTACGCCGATTCCCTTTCCATTTCGCAGTAGGTCATACAGCTGCGAAGCAGCAGAGTGCTGATCAGAATTCCAAAATGCAGGAAACCGGGAAGGCCGTGCAGAAGCTCATTGGCAGAAAAGTAAAAACGGAATCTGCGCGGTCATCTGTTCCGGAATGAAGTGAGCAGCAAGATGTCATAACGGTGAGCGCCGAACATCATCTGATGCTATGCTGTACGGCGTCAGGAACATGCCTGGCGAGGATAGCAGCAGATGGATATAGATGAACTGAGAAATCGGATCAGCATGGAACAGAAAAAAGGATTGCCGTTTATCCTTGCCTCGATTGTGATATGGGGACTGATTGCGGCTGTTTCCTGTCTCGATATTCCGATTATGACCAAGAATCTGATTGTGTTCTGCTGTTTCTGTCCGATGCTTCCGCTTGCCTGAATGATCGGTAAGCTGATACACGTTGATCTGTTTTCGAAAGAGAATCCATTGGGTCAGCTAGGCTTTCTGTTTACATTAAATCAGCTGATCTGTTTGCTGATTGTCATGTGGGTATTCAATGCCGTTCCGGAGAAGATGATCATGGTCTATGCCATGGTCTTCGGAGCGCATCTGTTTCCCTGTTCGTGGCTGTATCAGTCCAATGGCTATAAGGCTGCAGCAATTGTGATTCCGGCTGTTTCGCTGCTGGGAACGACATTCAACAGCGGTACACTGGTTGCCGTGACGGCCTGTATCATTGAAGTCATATTCGCCATCACCTTATCTTCTGAGCTGAAGAAAATGGCAGTGAGTCAATAAACAGATTCCGGTCTGCCGGATGAACATCAGGCACTGCTTTCAGCTGCAGACAGCCAGAAGAGCATGAAATCAGAACCATGACATCAGCTTTAAGACGTTAATGTCCTAAAGGCTGATGTCTTTTTACTGAAGCTTTACGAGGAGTTAAAAAGAGACACCGTATGATGAATATGAGGCAGAGGACTTAAGCTGAGCAGAACAGAAAAGCTGCGGCTGAGGCTTTCTGCTCAGCAGCAGCTGTTCCGGAAAGGTGATCATCACTGGAGGCATACCTCATGTCAGCACAGGTGAAGAGGGCGAGGAAAGAAGGTCTTGCAGATTCAGAGGATCCGGAAGAAGACAGTCAGGATCTGAACATGCAGAATATCCGCAGATCCTTTCAGAGACTGCGGGTACAGCACACGCAGCCTGGATCTGACCGTCCCGATCTGTCTTATTACCTGACGGTGGCTTTCTGGATCGTGATGGCCGGCTGGTGGGTGTTCAGCATTTTCATTCAGATGAACAGATTCTATGGCCATTTTCTGGAAGGAAAGACCGGCTTTGTGCTGATGCTCATTGCCCGGAGCGGTCTGATTTCCCTGGGGATTGCCGGTCTGGTCTGGTGGAAGAAAAGCCTGCCAGAACAGCACAGATGGAAAGGACAGCTCGCTGCGGTCTGCCTGGCGGTGACCGCATTTCTGGTCCTGCTGAATCCCATCCGGGATATTTTCTGCCTTGCCAATCCGGCAGAAACAGTCCTTCATGACTGCACCCTGTACGCTGACACAGACCTGGAAAATGCCGCTGTTTTCTCAGTCTGGGGCAGAGATGAGGAGGAACAGCTCGTGAATTTTGACATTAACGAAAGCACCATGTGTGATCCGTCATTTTCTGTCCAGGGCAAGGAGCTCAGGATAGAATATCTGCCCTATACGAAAACCGTGCTGTCCATTACGGTACAGTAGCCAAAGCTGCACCACATCTGGAGAAGATCTTCAGAATATCAGAAAACAGACAGGCCTGATTCAGGATTTCGGGGTGCAGTACGAGAATTCAGAATCAGGCTGTTCGTTCAGACTGCAGGGATGATACAAGAATATGACTTCCGTTCTTACTATTTATCCTGGCTGTCAGAAAATAAAAGTGAGGCAGAAGGTGCAGGAGAAGAAGGTAAAAACACCCGACGGAAAAGTTTATTACTGGCGTTCTGATGCATGGTCCGCTGACAGAACAACACTGTTTTTTCTCCATGGCATGACAGCAGACCATCGGATGTTTCAGAAGCAGTATGAGTACTTTGCGCCTGCCTGCAATCTTCTGGCCTGGGATGCGCCGCTGCATGGAAAGTCACGGCCTTTTCAGGCGTTCAGTTTTGAAATCACGACGGCCTTTATCAGAAGAATATTTGATGCAGAACATATCAGGGAGGCCATTTTCATCGGACAGTCCATGGGAGGATTCCTGACCCAGGCGGTCATCAAGCGGGATCCGCAGCTTGTGGCAGGCTTTGTTTCGATAGACAGCTGTCCCTATGGATTATCGTATTATTCCCGATCAGATCTCTGGTGGCTGAAACAGGTCGAATGGATGGCTGCGTTATTTCCTCTGACTGCACTGAAAAAGGCGATTGCCAGACAATGCACCCTGACAGAAGCGGGATATGACAACATGATAGCCATGCTGGAGCCTTATCAGAAACATGAACTGTGTCATCTGATGGGTATCGGCTATGCCAGTTTCATCGCGGATAACTGTAATCTGGCAATCAAATGTCCCACAGTCCTGATCGTGGGAGACCAGGACAGGACCGGCAAGGTAAGAACATACAACGAGCAATGGAGGCAGAACACAGGTTTCCCGCTTGCCGTCATTCAGGGTGCGGCTCATAACGCCAATGTGGATCAGCCGGATCAGGTCAACGGAATCATTGGGGCATTTCTGAACAGGCTGTAGTCGAAAAGGATCAGCTGATCGCATGTAGGGCTGCCCGGTTTACGGCCCGTTTTTCCTTCCTTGGCTTCTCTGCTGCCCGGCAGCAAATCTGCTGTTCCTGTCGGACGGAATCAGCATCTTCCTGCCTGCTGGTCTGCGCAGGACGCAGCTATTCAGGACCTGCATAGGGCATTACAGGATTGATCATGTCAGAACAGAAAGATCCTTCCTAAAATGCAGATGCAGTAAGGAATCAGAAGAAAGCAGAAGGGATTCTGTCTGAAGAAGGGAAAGGAAAAATCATGAAAAAATTACTGATCATCAGTGCTTCACCGGTGGCAGAGGGAAACGATGATACCCTGGCCCATCTCTCGGCAGAGGTCTGCAGAGAAGCCGGTGCAGACGTGGAAACGGTGTTCCTGCGGGATTACACGATCGGCCTCTGCAGAGCCTGCTACGCCTGCGCAGACACCGGTGTCTGTGTCCAGAAGGATGGCTTTCAGGATCTGCTTGCCAGAATGCATCAGGCAGATGGAATCATTGTCACAGCACCGATCTATTACAATCTGCCGGCAGCGCAGATCCTGGTTCCCCTGAACCGTCTCTGCTGCACGTTTGCCTGTAAAAGCTATGTGGTGGGACCGAAAAAGAAGATTGCCCTGATGTTCACCTGCACCGGGTCAGATCCGGTGGAAATGAAGCACATTGCCGACCTGGTCCTGAATCTTCCCAGTATTCACCGCTCTGTCGAAGCGTACCGTACAGAGGTGTTTACCTCCTGCCTGCAGCATGATACATGCAGGAAGAATGAAGCGTATCAGGAAAGAGTCCGGGAACTTGCTCTCTGGACGGTGAAGGAATAACAGAAATATATCCATATGTACTGCGTTGGAACCGGAAATCGAGGATTGCCATTCGGTCTGGAAAGGTATGAAAAGCTCCTGCTTGAACAGTCTGCTGCATGATCTGTCCTTTCGCAGACTCTGCTCATTTTAGATTGGCAAAACGGAAAGGGCATTTCTGGTAAGACGATTGCCCTTTTCTGAATCTGTGATCTGATCAAACTCTGCAGAAAGCAAGACGTAAGCCCATGAAACCAGGTAAAATTTCATAACCTTAATAAAGTATTAACCTTTGTCAAATGAAGAAATGCTATAAGAACATCGAAAGTCCCCGGTCTTTCCGAAGGCTCATGGATGGCGGGATGCCGCGGAGTTCTGCCTGACCATTGGGTGCAGGATCCGAACGGACTGGCTGATGTTTTCTGGCAGCATTCCTTTCAATTCCTGCTATCCTGTTTAAGAGGAAGGATGTGAAGTCAGTATGGCAATTGTGCGGGCAGTTCTTACGGCGTTTGTGGTGTCATGGGCCCTCAATCATATCCTGGACAGGCAGAAGAAAAAATCACACGCATCAGATCCCTATCATTTCACGGCGAGATGTAACAGCTCGGTCAATATATACGCCTATATCGGGGTCGGTCTCTTTGCGGTGCTTGAGCTGGGTGCCTATTTCTCGCATCAGGACATGCCGACTATTCTTACGATTCTTCTGGCCATTTTCGTCGCGCTGCCGGGACTGTTCCTGTACATGAGCACCATACCCGGTTTCTGGGAGATGCGTGTGGATCAGGATGATGTCACGATCGTCAAACTGTTCTGCATCAAAAGACACTGGAAGATCAGTGAGATTGACAGATGCGTGGCGGTAACCGGGGAAATCCGGGTCTATGTGAAAGGACGCAGAAGAATGGCTTTCCTCGTTGACGCTATGTTTGACAACTGCGCCACATTTGCTGAGCGCATGCGTCTGGAAGGAATACCCATCATTGACAAGGTCAGGAAAACGGACTGACACACCATGGCAAAGGGGATAAGATGGCTTGGCAATCAGGTTCTCGGATTCTGGCACATCGGTCTCCTTTTATTTGTCCTGCAGGAAGTTCCCTATATGGTGATGCCTTTCCTGCAGTCAGAAAGCAATCCCATCATGCACATGCAGGAAAGTTCGGCAGGGCTCAATCTTACCGAGAAAATACTGGGGACCTTATGCGTGATGGCCATGGTTTTCCTTGTCCCGGAAAAACCAGATCCTGCGGCCGACAGCAGAACAGGCTGTGGGTTCTGTGCAGCCGGTGTTCTGCTGCTGAATTACGCAGGCTGGGGTTTTTATTTTGCGGGTCATCAGAGTGTGGCCGTTATGCTGTTCTTTATTGTCCTGCTGCCGCCGCTTTATTATCTGCTGATCGGTCTCTGGAGAAGAAATACGGTTCTTACGGTCCTGGCGGCTGCGTTTGGGATCGTCCATTTTACGCACGTATGGCTGAATCTGCACGGATAGGTTCTGATTCTCAGGCTGAGGAAACCACGATCTGCTTTCTGAAAAATGGTCGTGTTATTAGACAAAATGTAATTTATATTTGACATAATGACAGATATACGCTATACCATAGCTGCAGGGACATCCTGCTGATCCATCTTGCTTATCAGACTGATTTTCCCCGAAACGGAGGAGAAAGAAAATGGCAGACATGATTAGCCTCATTGTCGATTCAGTATTGATCATCGCGTGCTTCATCATCGTCTATCGTACCTTCCGGGAAATGGACAGAGCCGGCCGGAATCATCCCGAAAACTATGATGAGAGACAGGTTCTGATACGGGGCAGGGCATTCCAGGCAGGTTTTGTGGTAACCATCTGTGCGTGCATGCTCTTCGCCATTCTGACCACAGTTACGGAAGGCATGAACGTCTTTGCACCGAATTTCCTGTTTATTGCGGCCTTTGCCGGACTTACCGTATGTGCTCTCATTTCGATCTGGGGTGATGCCTTTACAACGGATCCGGCGCAGACCAGAAGAGTCTTTGCCCTGTATCTCATTGTCGGGATCATGAACCTGGCCGTCTGGTTCATGAATAAAGACTGGCATACAGCCAGGGAACTGCTGGCTTCGAATGAAATGAGCGAACTTCTGTGCGGTATCTTCTTTACGGCAGTTGCTGTGACGATCGCCGTCAGAACGGCAAAGGAACAGCGTGAGGAAAATGAATGAAGAACCTGAAAATGAAATCAGCCCGCGCTGCCAAGGATCTGTCGCAGCAGGAACTGGCAGATCTCTGCGGGGTCACCAGGCAGACGATCAACGCGATTGAAAAGGGTGACTATAACCCCACGATCAGACTCTGTATCTCCATCTGCAAGGCACTGGACAAAACACTGGATGATCTGTTCTGGGATAACTGACTTACGTTGCTTCGCGGAAAACAGGCAGACGGATCGTCAGGTCGGAAGCTGACGACAGCCACTCATGGAAAAAACGAAAAGGAATATCGGGATCCTGATTGTTTCACTGCTCTGCATTCTGCTGATTACGTCTCTGGCAGGCCTGATCGGGTATATCGCATCTCCGGCACTGCAGAGTGCCGCAAAGACCGGTCTCAACCTCCTGATTGGCCTGACAGCGCTCCTGGCCATGAAACTGACCGGGATGAAACCCGAGATCGATTTCCGGAATGGGCGTCAGTACCTGACCGGAATGAAGATCGGCCTGCTCCTTGCCGCAGGGATTGCCGTTATTCCGGCCCTGTGCGGTGTTTCGCTGGTCGGCGGTCCGATTGACTTTTCCCTCCATGTCCTGGTTCATGATCTTCTGTTTTACCTGCTGATCGTCGGACCTGTGGAAGAGCTTGTCTTCCGGGTCTATCTGCAGGATGCGTTTGTCAGCTTCTTTCCGGACAGCCCCGCAAAAGGGGTTGTTCTGTCTGCTCTGGCATTCGGTCTCTGGCATCTGATCAACGGAAATATCATCCAGGTGGTGTTTGCATTCGGCATCGGTCTTGTGTTCGGCTTTGCCAGATACAGACTCAGAGACTGCGGTTATGTGGGCGTCGCCCTCGGACATGGATTATATGATTTCCTCTGTACGGTAACCGCCATGTTCCTGGTGTGACCGTTCTGCTGCTTGCCGGGTCTGGAAAACGGCATTGACATCTGCCTCAGCTGAAATTTACCTGTTTTCTGCAGAGGGATCTGTGCGATATACTGAGCATACCTTCTGCACCGGTTCCGCCTGAGCGTATGGAGGGATGAAGCCTGCTTCATCCCCATTTCCGGAAGACTGTCATTCCAGGCATGGGAATCTGTTCAGAGGAGAAAAGAGAAAACATGCTGACATATCTCATTACCGGCGCCGGCGGACATCTTGGCAGTACCGTTCTGCGGGAACTGATCGGCCATCCTGTGCAGATCCGTGCCCTCCTGTTTGGGGATGAAGAACCTGCCCTCAGGCAGGAAAAAATTCAGTATTTCCGCGGCGATGTTACGGACAGAGATTCCCTGCTTCCGCTGTTCCAGGGGCTGCAGGGGGAAGAGACGATTGTCATTCACGCCGCTGCGGTGATCTCCATTCAGGAGAAGATGACGGAAAACATGTATCGGACCAATGTAGAAGGGGTACAGAACATTGTGGATCTGTGTATCCATCATCATGTACGCAGACTGGTCCATGTCAGTTCCGTCCATGCGATTCCGGAGCTTCCGGCCGGGACGGTACAGAGGGAAGTCAGCTCCTATGATCCGGATCTGGTTGTCGGCGGGTATGCCAGGACAAAGGCCATGGGTGCTGCCATTGTGGTCAGGAATGCGCCGGCCCTGAATGCGGTCATTGTGCTGCCTTCCGGGATCATCGGTCCTTACGACAGCGGGAAGAATCATCTGATTCAGATGACCAAGGAATTCCTCAGCGGCCATCTTCCTGCCTGTGTGAAAGGCGGTTATGATTTTGTCGATGTCAGGGATGCGGCGAAAGGATGTCTGCTGGCTGCCGAGCATGGCAGGCGTGGGGAATCCTATATTCTCAGCGGGCATTATATGGAAATCCAGGACATGCTGAACCGAGAGGCGGAGATGACGGGCAGAAAGCCAGTCTCCGTCCTGCCGCTGCCGGCCGCCAGAGCCGCTCTGCCGCTGATCTCCCTGTACTGCAGGATCAGAGGCACTCGTCCTCTTTATACCGCGTATACACTTCATACGCTGCACAGCAATGCCTTGTTCAGCCATGAAAAGGCGGAACGGGAACTGGGCTATCAGGTCCGCAGCATAGACAGCAGCCTGCGGGATATGATTGACTATCTTCAGCAGTCTCAGGACGGATTTTCTCATAAGTCTTAGACATGTCAGGAATCCCAGGCGGAAGATCCGGAAGGACCAGGCTGTTTCATCCAGACACAGCGGAAAAAGAGGATAAGGAAAACTCTGATGCAGCAGAAATATGAATATGATGCAGTCATCCATGAAACTCCTGAAAACGGCGGTGCCTATGTGATCTTTCCATGGGATATCCGCCAGGAATTTGGCAGGGGACGCGTCAGGGTGCATGCGGAATTTGACGGCATTCCCTATGATGGAAGCATTGTGAATATGGGCCTGAAAAATCCAGATGGCAGCATCTGTTATGTCATCGGTCTTCTCAAGCGGATCCGGCAGGCACTGGGAAAGGGAGAAGGAGATGCCCTGCATGTGCGCATTACGATGCGGAAAGATGTCTGAAACCCTGTCACGGGATGAAGGAAGCGCAGTCCCGTGTTTTTTTTTCATCCGCTGTTTCGTGCGGACGGCAGAAACCAGCCGGGCAGGATAAAATAGAGGCAGGAGAAGAAGCATATGCAGAAACTGTTTACCGTGATCTGTCAGGGAAGACTGGACGAGGTAAAGCGGATTCTCGAAAAGCATCCGGAAGCCGTGAATGAAGCTGCCGGGCTCAGGCCGAAGAAGGATCATGGACAGTCACCGCTTCAGGTGGCCTTTAAGACGGGACGCCTGGAGATTGTGGATGTTCTGATGGATCATGGTGCTGATTTCAAAGCCTGGGCAGGGGACAGAGAGCTTTCCAGCCGGACCAACAGAGACTTTTACAGACTGGATGATTACAGCCCCAGAGCGGCAGATGATACCAGTCACAGGATCGATCTGCGGATCTTTCTGCAGGAATATTTCCGCAGCCGGAATGTGCAGATCTGAGCCAGGCTGCGGTATGCAGGCATGATAACAGTGATGCGATAAACAGGCAGGTGTTCTCTTATGCAGGATATTCTTTCCAGTCTGCAGGCAGAAGTCAGACAGACAGTCCGGTCCGGCGGCAGAAATCAGGCGGGTTTTCCCGGCCTGACGTTTTATCGTTTCACCGGGCGGCGTATCGAGATGCCGCGCTCAGACAATCCTTATCTGTATCTGGTGATTGACGGCATCCTCAGACTCTATACGCCTTCCGGCATGATGGACTACATGGCCGGTCAGTATTCGGTTTCCCGGATTGATACCCCGCTGTATGGAACGGTATTATCCTTTTCCCGGACCCATGACTTTTATGCCATCGCCCTGGAGATGTCTGGACGGGACGTGATCGACACCGTACTGGATCTGGACAACGAGCTGACTGAGAAGATCATGAAAGACACTCTTTCCGAGCAGGAGAAGGACTTCGCGGATCAGGCAGTCGTGGAATCTGTCTGTCGGCTGGTTACAGCCCTGAAGCAGCCGCTTTCTTCCGCCTGCCTTGCCAGGAACCGGCAGCGTGAGATCCTCTATTACGTGCTCTGCGGTTCGTGCGGGAAACAGTTTCTTCAGAGCATCACCGGTCTGCAGGAAGCCGACGGAATCTATGCAGCCAATTCCTGGATCAAGGAGAACTTCCAGCGTTCCTTTACCGTTGAAAGCCTGGCAGAACAGCAGAACATGAGCGTGTCCCAGTTTCATCAGAAATTCAAAAGTGCTGTCGGCATGGGACCTCTGCAGTGTCAGAAGAGACTGCGCCTGACGGAAGCCCGCCGGCTGATGATCGATGAGAACAGAAATGTCACCGAGGCGGCCCTGGAAGTCGGCTATGAGAGCATCTCGCAGTTTACGCGGGATTATCGGAAGATGTTCGGTGCCTCTCCGAAAGAAGATGTGCTGAAATTGAGAAAGGAATTAGAGAAACAGGCAGATTCTTAAGAGAATCGGGCAAGCGGGAAGAGACTCTTTCTGTTTAAGGTATAGGCATCAGGGTATCACAGCGGTACGAAAAACAGAAAGGAATACGGAAAACATGATTCTGACAGATGCATTATGCGACAGACTGTGTGAGGCCGCAGAAGAGAAAAGCAGAGAACTGGGAGTGGACATCAGCTTTGCCATTTACGATGCGGACGGACTTCCAAAAGTGTATCGGCGATATGGTGAAGCACTGGTCTTAAGCATCACCCTCGTTCCCGGGAAGGCCTATACGGCGGCTGTGACACAGAGCAGGACAAAAGATGTGGCGGCGGCCGCAGCGGAAGGCGGCTCCCTGATGGCCATTCAGACCAATGATCCCCGCATTACCCTCGTAGCCGGCGGTTATCCGCTCTTTGCCCAGGGAAAAATTGCCGGCGGTATCGGTGTCGGCGGCGGGACGGAGGAGCAGGACTGCCGGATTGCTGAATACGTCGTTTCGATATTTGACAGAGAGGTGAAAGCCAATGCGTAACCCTTCCGGATTCTGTACCTGTAATCATCTCGACTGTCCCTTACATCCGACCAGGCATGATATGGGATGTGCACCCTGCATCAGCAAGAACCTGAGTCTGAATGAGATCCCGAACTGCTTTTTCAGCAAAGTCCGCGGCGCCGAAACCAGAAGCGGGGATACCTTTCAGGATTTTGCCGAAGCAGTCCTGAAACAGAAGTAACAGTTCAATCAGCTTTTTCCGGTCAGCAGTACCCGCAGACATGCAGGGGTGCAGCTGATCCAGGTCTGCTTTTCATGGCGTGAGACTGAAGCAATTATGGAGAACAGGAGCATATGAAAGAGGAAAAAAAGATCAGCAATGCAGTCACAAAAATGATTTTCTTTTATCATGGCAGTACGCATGACATTGAGCATTTTCTGAAAGTCTGGGCTTATGCCAGAACGATCGGGGAGCAGGAGAACCTGAATGAGGAACTGCAGGAGACGCTGGAACTGGCCAGTATCATTCATGATATTGCCTGCCCGCTGTGCCGCAGCAAGTATGGCAGCACAGAGGGAAAGTATCAGGAAAAAGAAGGCATGCCCTTAGCCAGAGAATTCTATCAGGAGTTTGATCTTCCCGAAGAGATGCTGAACCGGATCTGCTATCTGGTCGGTCATCACCATACCTATACGGGCGTAGATGGCCTGGATTATCAGATCCTTCTGGAAGCGGATTTTCTGGTGAATGCAAGCGAGAGTCACTACAGCCGGCCGCAGATTGAGTCTTTTCAGAAAAAGGTATTTAAGACCGGATCGGGTCTGAAGCTGCTGAACAGCATCTATCAGCTGCAGGGCTGACGGCAGATGGTAAAAAAATGAAAACTCCCGGCATTTCGGATTCATGATAAAAAAGAACTGCGGAGGAGAACAGCATGAAACATCAATGCAGAATCACCGTTCTGGAAACCAAGGTATTTCCTGATCTGCAGGAAAAATATCTGGCCGATCCGAAGGCCGGGCCCTGTCCGTTTTTTCATGCCGGCGAGGAATTCATTCTGGATCGCACGCCGGAAAAGGATGATTTCTATCATCTGATGAATGGCCGCTTCTGCGGCGAAGCCTGGGATGCCATCAGCCGCTATGTCTACACGGCCCTGCAGGGCGGCTCCATCATGCACGGCTGGACCAATGATGAACGCATGATGATTGCCTGCTGCAACGACGGCACCAGGCCGGTCATCTTCCGGATCGAAAGAATCGACATTCCGGAGACGGCGGAAGAAGAGGAGTGGCTGGCCCGGCAGAACTTCCGCAACACGGCCGGAAACGCCTATAACGGCTGAGCTCGTTTCGGATCCGTGCAGAAGAAAATCCTGGAAGGCAGTGCTTCCGGGATTTTAACAGACCGATGCTATTTTTCCTGATCGAGTTTTTCGGACGCTTCCTTCAGCAGAGAGCGGATCGGCAGATGCTGCGGGCAGACCTGCTCACACTGACCGCAGCGGATGCAGTCGGCAGGGCGCCCGGAACGCTGTATCAGAGCGCTGTAGAACGACTTGGTGCGGAAGGTATCCTTGGGGTAAAGAGTCAGCGCGTTCCTGGCGCGGAAGACGTCCGGGATGGAAATGTGCTGCGGACAGCCATCCACACAGTAGCGGCAGCCGGTGCAGCCGATCAGCGGGATATCCGTCATGGTTCTGACATTTTCCCGGATTGCTTCTTTTTCGGTTTCGTTCAGTTCCTGGAAGGGGCAGAAGGTATGAAGGTTGTCCTCCATCTGTTCCAGAGAGCTCATGCCGGAAAGAACGGTCATGACGCCAGGCAGGGAGCCTGCAAAGCGCAGTGCCCAGGAAGCGACAGAGCGGTCCGGGTCAATGGCCTTGTACCGGGCTTCCAGTTCCGGCTGCAGATGGGCCAGGGAACCGCCTTTGACCGGTTCCATGATGAGTATCGGAATCTGTCTGTCTCGCAGAATCTCATAGAGCTGACCGGAGCGCACGACCGGGTTGTTCCAGTCCAGATAGTTGAGCTGGATCTGCACGAACTCCACCTCCGGATGCTGATCGAGGACCTGGGTCAGCAGTTCTGGAGAACCGTGGAAGGAGAAGCCGAAGTGACGGATCTTTCCTTCCTTTTTCTTTTCCATGGCCCAGCGGAAACAGTCGTATTTTTCATAGGTCTCATAGTTGGGCCCGTCTTCCAGAGAGTGAAGAAGGTAGAAATCAAAGTACCGCGCACCGGTGCGTTCCAGCTGTTCTTCGAAAATGCGGTCACGGTCTTCTGCCCCGTGCATGCACCAGGCCGGCAGCTTGTCAGCCAGATAGTATCTGTCTCTGTCATAGCGGTCCGTGATGGCCTTCTTCATGGCACTTTCGGACATACCGCTGTGATAGACATAGGCCGTATCGAAGTAGTTCAGTCCCGCCTGCAGATACCGATCGACCATATCGCAGACCTGCTGAATATCAATATCGGAAGCTTCTTTGCCTTTCAGGGGCAGCCGCATCATGCCGAAGCCGAGTCTGGGCATTGCTGTCAGATCAATCATAAACGCCTCCTGTACAGGCTTATGGTAGGAAAGAAACGATCGGATTTCACTCGCTGATCTTCAGAATATGACTGTCATTTCATCACCTGCAGTGGTTAAGTTTTGACACCATTGTTCTTACCTGAGAGGACTGTGAAAAGAAGGGAAACCGTTACACTGAAGAGGAGAAAGGATGGCATAAACATGGACAGAACAGGTTCTCTCATAAAAGGAGATATCCGCCGGGCCTTTACCTATCTGGAATCCGGTCCGGTCGTGCTGGTGACGACGCATACCGCGGAACGGGATGACATCATGTCCATATCCTGGATGATGGTCATGGATTATGAGGCGCATATCGCCATCTCCACCGGCCCCTGGAACGAATCCTATCAGCGGATTCTGGACACGAAGGAGTGCGCAGTCTGTGTCCCAGGGGCTGATCTGCTGGATGCGGCAGTCCGGATCGGCACGGTCAATGGATCGGAAGAAGATAAGTTTGCGGCAAATCATCTGACCCGTACACCGGGTGAAGTGGTCCAGGCACCGCTGATTGATGAGTGTCTGGCCTGTCTGGAGTGCAGACTGGAAACGGTCTATCCCGACCGCGGCCTGCTGATCTTTTCGACCGAACGGCTCTGGGAAAATCCGGGCAGGAGCGAGCGGCGGACCTTCCACGCCAATGGCGACGGCACCTTCTTTGCGGATGGGGAGTTTTATTACCGCCGCGATGCCATGAAGAAGTGGGTGCCGGAAGGCTGTGAACGGTTCGGAAAGAAACAGCCGTGATCAGGAGAACAGACAGATTCAGGTGAAAGAGCTGAAAAACGGGCAGGTACGCCGTCAGGAAGTGCGTGCCCGTGTTTCTTTTCCGGGGCTCTCTGTCTGCGCACAGCAGCCCGTCAAATGATTCCTGCGAGTCAGTTTCTGCCAGGATGTCTTGTTTCCCGGAAGCCGGTTGTTTCCGGAAATCCGTGTGGATACATTATATTCGTACGATACAAATGTATCGTTATGGGAGAGGGTCGTGCGTTTACACACAGGATCCATAAACCGACTGGCAGGCAGAAACTTTCATGACTGAGGAAAAGAAAACGACATCTCTGCGGGTGCGGGCAGCCAAGGGCTGGCTTTCCTGCTGGCTGTATGTGATCTCAGGCATTACCGGACTGATCCTTGGCCTGACGTTTTCCCATTGGAATGAATGGGATCTGCAGACCAGGATCTATGCCCTGTCCGCTGTTCTGCTGCCGCTGCATGTGCTGGAGGAATGGCATTTTCCCGGCGGCTTTCACACCATGTACAATCTCATGAAAGGAACCGATCCGGAGAAAGCGGACCGTTATCCCATGAATCAGCTGTCGGATATGTGGACCAACTTCATCGGCGTGGTTTTTTCCTGCATCGTTCTGCTGGTCGGCGTGCGGCCGCTGTTCCTGCTGATGGAACTGTTCATCTGTGTGGCGGAGATCTATGGTCATACGACCGGCGGCATCTTTCTGTACCGCCGCTATCATGACCGGGGCAAGAAGACGATCTACAGTCCGGGATCTGCGACCATGCTGGCAGGGTATCTGCCCCTGGCCATCGCCATCATCGTGTCGTTCTTTCTGGAACAGGCTCCGCAGGGATGGGAGATCCTGCTGGCCATTCCCTGCAGCCTGGGTCTGGGCTGGCTTTCTCTGCCGTTTGCCGAGAAGCTGTGCCGGGATGAGGAGAGTCCCTACCGGTTTACCTGGGGTGATGGCTATCTGGCCCGGTTTGAAGCCGCTGCCGGTCATAAACAGGAAGAGAAACTGCATGTCTGATGCAATGGGATGCGGCAGTACCGTAATTCCTGATGAGGCATCTGACATTTGCGGGGAAAGAGAGGATAATGGGTCATGTTCCATCTGCGTGAAGATATCCGGGCGGAGCGCTCGGCAGAACTGCTCTATCAGGGGCTGATGAAAGTGCGGCAGGAGAAACCCCTGAAGAAGGTCCGGGTTTCCGATATCTGCCGGATCTCCACGGTGAGCCGGGCGACCTTCTACCGCAATTTTGATGAGGTGACGGATCTTTTGTACTGGAAATGCGACAGAGACTTCCATGAGGTCCTGACGGCTTTTACGAAGTCTGATCCCGATCTGACCAGAGAAGATGTCCTGCTGAACTATGTGCTGCGCTACTGGCTGCAGGATGCACATATCCAGCTGCTGACCACGATCATGGAAGAAGGCCGTCTGGATATCATCTACAACAGTTTTGTGAACAATTCTGACATCCTGCTGCATTTTCTGCAGAATCAGGGCATTATCATGGACACGAAGGAATATACCTACTTCATCTCGGTGCGGGCCGGTTTCTTTACGGGCATCATCAGAGGCTGGATGGAAAACGGCCGCCGGCAGACAGCAGACGAGATTGCCAGAATCATCAGCCGCCAGCATGACGATGTCGTGCACAGCGGTCTTCTGATCTGACAGGGATTTAATGGAAAAGCCCTTTGCCTTCCTGGATGAAAAGCATGTCCGACAGGGACAAGAAAAACAGCGCTGCGGCCATTGGAACCCGGATTGATTTCCGGGAATGCTATGTCCTGCTGCTGAAAGATCCGGCGGGGAAAACTTTTCTTCGAAACAATGTGGTCTGTATTGACCGATCCGGCCGCCAGCGCTGGAACATCAGGGATGTTGTCTGCTATCCGTGTCCGGATTATGAAGATGCCTATGTCGCCCTGAGCAGAGTATCGGATCACACTTTTTCCGTGCTCTCTTTCGGCGGTATCCGCTTTGTGATCCATATCGATACTCTGAAAATCGAAGCACGGCAGATCACAAAACAGCAGGATGTATGCATGCAGGAACCATTTCATTCAGCTGCCTCCTCTGCACAGAACAGCCCTTCTATGCGGGGCGCATTTTTTCTGCTGTCTTCAGGAAGAATGAGGAAAACCTGCCGTTTCTCCCTGTACGCCAGTGTTCATCCGTTGCATGGTACTCTTCAGAAACGGCAATGTCCCTGCCAGACAGAATTTCTAAAATGATCTTGGATTTCCTGCCTGCAGTTTTTTCATCGGCTGAAAGAACTTGCCGCTACGACTGGCAGGAATACGGCTGATAAGCCGGACAGAGAGGAGAACGATGAAAGACTTTGCATTACGAAACGATACGCGTCTGGTTTTCCGGAATGATCCGCGGGAACAGCTGGAGCAGGTGACCAGAGGCCGGAAAACGCTGTTTGTCTACGGCGGCGGTTCCGTGAAGAAGAATGGCTGCTACGACGATGTGAAGAAAGCGGCTGAATCTGGCGGCACCTTCTTTGAATATGCCGGAGCTTCGCGGGAGCTGAAACGGATCAGAGAGGGTATCCGCCTGGCAGAAGAAAAGGGCGTGGACCTGATCATCGGAGCCGGGGGCGCAAGCGTCATGGACTGCACCAAGCTGATTGCCTTTGGGGTCTGTCATCAGGAAGATCTCTGGGACTACATCGGCGGCGGGAAAAATCCCTATGGCCTGAAGAAAGTTCCGCTGGTCCTGATTCCTACCTATCCGTCCAGCGGTTCGGAGTTTGGCCTTGGGGCAGTGGCAGAAGATACGGACACCGGCCGATTCGGTACGGCCTATGGCATCACCGCAGACCTGGCCCTGCTCACTCCGAAGTATTCGCTCTCTCTGAATGCGGAGATGACCGCCTACTCGGCTCTGGTGACGCTGGTGCAGCTGTCGGCCTCAACCATCGGGGACACCAATCCGGTTTCGTACGACGCCGGTATTTCCATCATCCGGAATGTGCTGCAGGCAGCCCGGATTCTGCAGAAGGATCCGGAAAATACAGATGCCCGCGGTACGGTTCTTCTGGGAGCCTCGCTGTCGACCTCCGGCTGGCTTGGCATCGGCAAGACCGATAATTACATCTATGACCTGTATGATGTCGAATTCATTCCGGAAGTTCTTTATCAGGCCAGCTACCGGAAGAGCCTGACCACGATCTTCCCGCGCTTTCTGAAGGCCATGGCAGCACATCATGAAGCAGATATCCGGAAATATCTGCAGGATGCCTTCGGCTTTGCCGGTTCTGTGGAAGAATCCACCCGGTGTCTGATTTCTCTGTTCGAAGAACTCGGTGTGGATATGTATTTTGACGGCGAAGCAGATACCGACAGGATCCCTGATCTTGATCTGAAGACGGAACTGACGGCAGAAGAACTGCAGAAGCTGATCGATGACTGCCAGCGCAGCTGAGGAAAGGAAAAATCATGCGGGTGTGGCTGATTACCGGCTGTTCCAGCGGACTGGGACAGGGAATTGCTGAGGCAGTGCTGGAAAACGGCGACTGTGCCGTCGTCACGGCCAGAGACAGGAACCGGGTCTGTCATTTTGAAGAAGCTTATCCGGACCGGGCCCTGGCGGCTGATCTGGAGGCTGGCGATGCGGCCAGCCGACAGGCTGTCGTGAAAGCGGCACTGGCGAAATTCGGTCAGATCGATGTTCTGGTAAATAATGCAGGGTATGGCTATCGGGCGGTGATTGAAGAGGGTGAACCGGATCAGGTTCATCAGCTTTTCGAAGCAGATTTCTTCGGCCCGATGGAACTTGTGCGGCTCGTCCTGCCGGCGATGCGGGAAAGAAGACAGGGCCTGATCATCAATGTGTCTTCCATCGGGGCAGTCCGCGGCGCTTTGGGAAACGGCTATTATTCGGCAGCCAAGGGGGCTCTGGAACTTGCCACGGAAGCTCTGCAGAAGGAAGTGGAACCCTTCGGCATCAGAACCATGCTGGCAGAACCGGGTGCCATGCGCACCGGCTTCTATGGCAAGCGGATGCAGGGTACGTCATCCCAGGTGTCTGCCTATGACGGAATTGCCGGGAAGTACCGCAAGGAAGACAACCAGGACCGCCAGGATCAGCCTGACGATCCGCTTCGCTGCGGGAAGATTATTGTGGATCTGGCGTTTGCGGATCCGGCGCCGCAGAGACTGCTCCTGGGCAGTGATGCAGTAAAAGCGGCGGAAGAAACACTGCTCAGCCGTCTGAAAGAAGTCCGCAGATGGAAGAACGTCAGTATTCAGGCTGATTATGAGCAGACCGGGCAGAACACTTTACGGTAAAGCTGAAAGAGCTGCTGAGTGGCAGGAAACTGCGGTTCAGCAGTTTTTCGTTTCAGCCAGCCTTATGTCATAAAAGCATGATAATAAACCGTGAAAACATGACATAACTGAGACACAATAACAGCAGAAGGAAAACATGACCATGGCAGAAATCTCTGAAAAACTGAAAGAAATGAGAGAACAGTCCGGCCTGAGACAGGAACAGATTGCTCGGTTTCTCGGTGTGACGCAGACCTATGTTTCAAAAGTGAAATCTGGGGAAAGAAATCTGACCGTGGATCAACTGGGGAAGCTTGTAAGTCTGTATGGCTGCAGTCTGGAAATGTTTCTCCAGTGAGATACCGATCTCCATCCGCTTAAATTTGCTTATCGGGCACAGGAGGTAAGTGAGGCTGATTTAAGGGTAATCGCTGAAATTGGACGAATAGCTGTAAACAGTGCCCTTATGACAGAACTGCTGGAGAAAGAACATGATTGACAGACTGGATCTGAATACTAAGGCAGAAGATCTGAGAGAGAGACTGGGAGAAGATGTCAATTCACCGGTCGACATCTTTTCTCTGGCCTGCCAGGTTGATCAGCTGACGCTCGTTTATTATCCCCTCGGTGAAAATATCAGTGGCATGTGTGTTGCCAATGACAAGGTGAAACTGATTGCCATCAACTCACAGATGTCTTATGGCAGACAGAGATTTTCTCTTGCGCATGAGTTCTATCATCTGTTTTTTGATGACGCCTCGAAATTTAATGTGTGTGCCAAAACATTTGACTCTGCAGATGAGATCGAGAGAGTGGCAGATCAGTTTGCGTCCTATTTTCTGGCTCCGTACAGATCATTAAAAGAAAAGGTGCACAGCATATGCGGAGTCCGTAACCCTTCCATGCAGGAGGTGATTGAACTGGAACAGTATTTTGGCATGAGCCATCTGGCTATGCTGTGGAGGCTGGTGTCAGAAAAATATCTGACCAAAGCACAGCTGGATCAGTACAGCGACAATGTTGTGTTCACTGCAAAAGGACTTGGCTATGATGACAGGCTGTATAAGCCCAGTCCTGCTGAGCTTCAGAAGCGGACCTATGGATATTATCTGAAACAGGTGGAAAGTCTGCGGGAAAAAGATCTCGTATCAGCCGGTAAGATAGAGGAACTGCTTCTGGATGCTTACCGCGACGATCTTGTATCCGGTGAAGACGTGGAGTCAGGCGGGACGATCATTGACTGATGGCTGCTGTTTTGAAAGGATTCGTACTTCGGTTCTGAAACCAAGCGGCTCATCTGTACTGCCATGCTGCAGCTGCTGTAAATCTGTCACCGCTTTAAAATGGATACTGTAAGACATCCACAATGCAGAGTGCAGTCTCCAGTCAGCCGACAGGCGGAAACTCAGAAAAGAGCAGACCGGCAAAAACAGATCGTATCTGTCCGTACCCTGGCTGCATGCTGCTCTCTTTGATCTGTATCTTTCCCTGGAAGGAAAGGAATTCTGAGGATATGGAATCTGGCAGGACAGCCAGACTGGATAAAGAAACAGAAGGTGAAGACGAATGACGGAATCCTATCACTTTACAGCAGAAAAACGGCAGCGGCTGTCTGGCATTCTCTTCTGCACAGCCACCGGAGTCTTTTTCGCCATCCTCGCCGTTACGGCCGTATATGATCTTGCGGAGGCCAGGAAAGTATCGGTCGGGCTCGATCTGCTCATCATCCTCTTTGGCTTTGGCATTCTGGTACTGGCGGTCTATGAGGCTTTATCCTGCTTTGATTATGTCCGCGTCAGCGGGAATGAGATCCGCTGCCGGAAACTGCTGAAAGTGCACTCCTGCAGGCTTTCGGATTTTACCTCCATTGAATCTGGTTCGGCCCGCGGAAAGGGTCAGTATGACTATATGGCCCTCTGCCGGGAAGGCAGAAACATCATTGAGGTAGATAATCGCTGGTCGGGATATGAGGTGTGGTGTTCCTATCTGAATGCCTCGGGACTGCCGATACAGCGCAGATCCCCAGGCGGCGAGGATAAAGGAAAGAACAGAA
Organism: uncultured Erysipelotrichaceae bacterium; assembly: GCA_903789495.1. Lineage (GTDB taxonomy): Bacteria > Bacillota_I > Bacilli_A > Erysipelotrichales > Erysipelotrichaceae > Bulleidia. The sequence goes on from CAIFEQ010000014.1 coordinate 24,267, forward strand.
CAAGCTGATACAGCTTCTTTCCCTGAAGAAAAGACGGGGAACCCGTCTTCTCAGTCTTTGACAAAACGATGTGCCAGCAGAGCAGCAACCACATCCAGACAGTAGAGGAGCTGCAGGAAGGACAGGGCAAGGTAAGGCACCTTTTCCATCCGCCCGTTCCGGTACAGGACACGGAAGGAGGAGATTTCCGGGATGGCGCTCAGAACCAGACAGAACGCTTCCAGGATGATCAGGACAATGACCGGCAGGTATACGACTCCGGCAAAGATATAGACCAGCGGGAGCATCAGGACACCCAGGAATCCGAACATGAAGAGGAAGATCATGGGCATGAGCAGCATGGACACTCCGGACAGGTACACGGTCCTCACGATCAGAATGATATACAGCACAAAGATGACGATATAAGCCGGGATCTGCGCCAGCTTCAGCCTGCGCATGGTCTTGTACAGGTCTTCTTTTTCTTCTGCAGAAGTATGCTTCAGAACATTCAGCTCCACGATCAGGGCAATGATGTCATACGCCAGCAGAATCGGCAGCAGGCCCAGGAATCCCCTGACGTACTTCACCAGGGCAAAGAATGCGGCCATCAGAACATAGGGAGAAAGCAGAACAAGGATATGTTTTTTCATATGGTTGCCTCTCTCATACCATATTTTAAAAACGGCCTGTAAAGAACAGAATATTTTCCTGTAAAAGAGTCCTGTGCCCGGCTTTCTCTGTTCCCGCCTGGTCAGGGTTGCTATGATAGGAAATAAGATCCTGCGCAGAGCAGAGCGGTGCAGGGTCGGAATGGATGAATCAGAAAACATGGGCACAAGAGCAGAAATCATCACCGGTTTCTATGATCAGATCGATGAAGACCGCCACCGCTGTGCAGACCGGCAGGCAAAGATCCTGGAACTGGGAGCGTGAACCGGCAGGTATTCCATTGCCCTGGCACAGGAAGGCATGGATGTTACGGCCGTTGAACTGGTGGAAAGCAATCTCCGCGTGCTCCGGGAACATGGCAGAGGTCTGGAACAACTGAACGCCTTTCAGGGTGACGCAGCGGATCTCAGCCGGTTCCCCGATTGCGTCTTTGATGTCACGCTGTCCCTGGGCCCGATGTACCATCTGGACGGAAAAGAGGAAGTGAACCGGGCCATTGATGAGGCAGTCCGCGTCACAAAGCCGGGCGGGGTGATCCTGTTTGCCTTCCTGTCTGTATATGCCATCATGTATGCCAATGCCTTTTACGGACACTGGACGGCCATCCGGAATGAAAACTATACGGATGACTTTCAGGTCAAGCACGAGATTGCCCAGCTCTTTACCGGCTACGATATTGAAGAACTTGAACAGCTGTTTCAGGACAGGCCGGTTGACTGGCTGACCACCACCGGTGTGGATGGCCCGCTGGAGGCCCTTGAGAAACGTCCTGATTTTGCCCTGTCAGAGGAAGAATTCGAAGATTCTGTGCACTGGTATCGGACCTTCTGCGAGAAGCGGGAACTGCTGGGTTCTGCCAGCCATCTGCTGTATATCTGCCGGAAACGCTCCTGACCTGCAGGCATGACGGCAGCTGTCTCTGATTTTCCCCGGGAAATTGCACAAGCGGAAAATCCCGGTAATCTTGGAACAAAAACAGGAGGACAGGACGTGTTCAGAGAGATCTTGCCGGGAATTCTGATTCCCTTTATCGGTACGGCAGCCGGGGCAGGCTGTGTCTTTTTCCTGAAGAAGGAAATGAAGGAGAAGACCCAGAAGGGACTCAGCGGTTTTGCGGCCGGTGTCATGACTGCCGCTTCGATCTGGAGCCTGCTGATCCCGGCCATTGAGGAAAGTGCCTCTTATGGCAGACTGGCTTTTCTGCCTGCCTTCATCGGATTCTGGGCCGGCATCCTGTTCCTGCTGGCTCTGGATGAGCTGATTCCGCATCTGCATGTTCTGACCAGGGATCAGGAAGGACCGGCGAATCATCTGTCTTCGGATCTTCTGATGATGCTGGCGGTAACCCTGCATAATATCCCGGAAGGTCTGGCCGTCGGCGTGGTGTATGCCGGCTTCCTGTATGGCGGTACCATCAATTCTTCGGCCGCCCTGGCCCTTTCCATCGGCATCGCCATACAGAACTTTCCTGAAGGTGCCATCATTTCCATGCCCTTGTATGGCTCTACCGGGAGGAAAGGCAGGGCCTTCCGGTATGGCGTGATCAGCGGTGCCGTAGAACCGATCGCCGCCCTGATCGCGATCCTGTCCGCCAGAGCCCTGGTGCCGGTCATGCCTTATCTGCTGTCCTTTGCGGCCGGGGCCATGATGTATGTGGTGGTAGAGGAACTGATTCCGGAACTGGCAAAAGGAGAGCATACCAATCTTGGCGTACTGGCCTTCTCGCTTGGCTTTACCGTCATGATGATGCTGGATGTGGCGCTGGGATGAAGAAAGGGATGAACTGACCTGAGATATGAACTGGAATGACAGATCGGGATCTGTGGAGTGGAGGGAATTATGAGTGGAAATATCAGTTTCTATTTACCTGCCATGGGTTTTTCACTGGCAGCAGTTCTTAGCTTCATATCCAGCAAAGGAATTTCTGCTATGGGGCTGGTATGGTTTTCTCTAGGTGTGTGCTTTTGGATTATAGCGATAGCTGTTTCACAGTCAGGTAATCGTATCAGAGATGACGACAAAGATAAGAAAAAGTCTGAGTAGATAAATTCCACTTTGCCGGTCTTCATCAAAATGAAGATTTGTGTCAATATCTGACGGCTTGTGATCTGACAGAGCAGGATGAAACGTTATATGTCTGATACAGAAAACAAGAATATGTAATTTATGTCTTATGAATAAGACATAATAATATGAACCGGGACGTTCTCAGACAGGTAATCATAGACCAGCGTGAGATGTACATGGATGCACGAATCGTGCATCGCGCATATGAAATCGAAGAGGATGTGGACTGCTGCTTCGTGGGAATCCGGAGAGCCGGCAAATCCACACTGATGTATCAGAGAATTCAGGAGCTGATGGACCGCGGTGTGCCAAAAGAAAAGATCCTTTATGTGAATTTCGAGGATGAGCGTCTGATCGAAATGAAGGCAGCCGACCTGAATCTTATTCTTGAGATCGGGTATGAAATTTCCGGCGGAGAAAAACAGTATGTCTTTCTGGACGAAATCCAGAATATCGACGGCTGGTCAAAGTTTGCCCGCCGCATTGCGGATCAGAAGTACACGGTCTGTATCACGGGGAGCAGCAGCAGGATGTTGAGCAGCGAGATTGCAGCAACCCTTGGCGGCCGGTACATGATTGTTCCGGTATATCCCTATTCTTTCCGGGAATATCTTGCGGCCAATGGAAAAGAGGCAAAGAACCTCTCCTTTCTAGGGACAAAGCAGAAGGCGGAGATCATGCGCCTGTACGGCCGGTACCTTCAGTTTGGCGCCTTTCCGGAACTGGTGCAGATCAAAAACAGCAGAGAATATCTGAACCGTATCTATCAGACCATTTACCTTGGTGACACCATCACCAGAAATCATATCAGCAACAGCTTTGCCGTACGGCTGATGCTGAAAAAGGTAGCGGAAAGTATCGGACAGCCGCTCTCCTTCACAAGGATTTTCAATATCCTGACCGGAGCCGGGCTGAAAATTTCAAAGCAGACAGTCATTACCTACATGGACGCTGCTCTGGAATCCTGTCTCTTATTCCCGGTGCAGAACTATGCGGCAAAACTGCTGGAAAAAGAGACATCGCCCAAGTATTACTTCATGGATACAGGTTTTCCCGGTCTTCTTCTTCTGAACTGCGATACGGCACAGCTTGAGAACCTGGTGGCAATCGAACTGGTTCGAAGATACGGTGTGAATCAGGTCTACTATTTCCGAAAGAATGTCGAGATTGATTTTTATGTGCCGGAGCCCAGCCTTGCCATTCAGGTCTGCTGGAGCATCCTGCAGGATGAAACCACGAAGCAGAGGAAAACGCATTCCCTCGCAAAATTCCATCAGTTTATGCCAGATGCAAAATGTGTCGTCATCACAAACAGCGAGAAAACCGAAATGGACATCGATGGGATTCCGGTTTCTGTCATTCCTGCCTGGGAGTGGCTGTCAGGAGAGTAATTCTGCCAGAGAATCAGACAGGATACAGGTATTCAGAGTCCCGGCAGGTATGAAAAACAGTCTGCCGGATTCCATCAGATCGGAATTTTACGGAAGAAATCATGGCAGAATATTTCCGATTCTTGATGAACTTTTTTCTTCCGATACCGATATCCTTCTTTTCATTGGACTTATCATTGCAGTTCTTCCGGGAATGTCTGTTATCAAACGGAAAGCTGCAGGGATTGCAGTCTGAACAGTGATTTATGCGCTGTGTGAACTGTTATGTCATTTCGCACACAGCGTTCTGTATGCATTTGTTTTCCTCTCTGCAGGTACCTTTGCGCTGGGCGGAGTAATCGGATTGGCTTTGGCATGGCTCATTGCAGGAATGAGGAATCGATCATAAATTCCGATATATTTTGAATGCTGCAAGGCAGAGCGTTATCGTGAAGCCTTCTCTGTCTTCATTTTTCTGATCCGTTTCCTGCTCTGGTTTGCGGGCAGATCTTCTTTTCCGGTTTCCGATGGATAGGTTTCCGCTTCCTGCTCCCGAAAAAGGGCATGACAGTATGGCGAGGGATCACCTAAGGAAGAGTTCCGTCTCCGCAGGCCGCTGTTCTTCTGACTGCGGCTGTGCGGATCGGGAAATTTTTCCTATACTTGAAAACGTAAAGGAATGACAGGCTGAACAGACAGCATCTCAGATCCTGAAACGGAGGGGAAAATACGATGAGGAAAAAATTCCTGCCGATGATCATGGCGGCCATCCTGATGGTCGTATTGTCGGGATGTACAGCGGAAAACCAGGAAGAACAGGCGCTGGAGGAATACCGTTCCGACATTCTGAAGACGATGCAGGTCCTGGGGGTGACGATCGACGCAGCCGACAGCGGCGTCGCAGAAGACGATCCCAGATATACAAGTGCCGTGAAACTGGATGGTACGGACCAGATGATCTCCGTGGATGCGCTCCAGAACCTGATCTGTGCCTATGAGGTCGTGAACGGAGAGCAGATCGACAGCAGTGCCGAAGACATGGCCGCGCTTTATGACGAGGAAAATGAGACGGTCGAGGAGGACTTTGACAGACTCTGCAGCTGGATGGCAGATTCGCAGCGTTATCTCACAGCCTGGGATTACAGCATCTTCTGCGAAGCCGTGTACGAGCTTTACCTGGAAACAGAAGGATCCGCCTACGCAGAGAAGGACTTTTCGCAGCTTACCGCAGAGGAAAAATATCAGCTGGCGCTCTGGGGCCTGGAGAAGGACCACTACGCGGAAGACTGGATTCAAGAGATCATAGACAGCGGGGTCGGCATCGATCCGCAGGAGACCTCAGAGAGCATCTCCGACACCGATACCGCACTTCGCCACCGCTACTTTTACGTTCGCTTCCTGTACAACCTCGGGCGGATCACACGGGATGGAGAAATCATCGCGTAAAAAACATCTGCCGTATCAGCTCGCGCAGATCTTCCGTGATAACCGGAAATGCAGGTCTTTTTGCACGCTGGCGCAGCAGATCAGCGGATTGGTGGTGGAGAACAGATGAATCAGGGAAGAATCATGATCATCACCGGTCCCCCGGGGACCGGAAAGACGACAGTGGCAGCTGCTGTTGCCAGAGAATCGGACAGGGAGAAGTCTGTACATATGCATACAGATGATTTTTATCATGATCTGAGCAAAGGGGCAGTTCCGCCATATCTGCCGGGAGCAGATGAACAGAATCTGGTCGTGATTGAGGCTTTTCTGGCCGCGGCAGAACGATTCGCACGCGCAGGATATGATGTGATCGTCGATGGCATTATCGGACCATGGTTTCTGGCACCATGGCAGAAACTGGCTCAGGAACATTATGAAGTGCACTACATTGTTCTGCGGGCAGGTAAGGAAGAAACACTGAAGCGGGCCGCCGAAAGGGACAAGGCAGACAGAAAAATCAATGCCGAAGCAGTGGAAACCATGTGGAAACAGTTTTCTGATCTGGGTGTCTATGAAGCAAATGTCATCGATACAACGACACTCTCAGTTGAAGATACCGTTACCGCAGTAAAAGAAAAAGTTGCTGGCGGCAGGGCTCGGCTGTAACAGTTCCGGTTTGCAGAAGCAGGGAACCGGCGTCTGAATCTGTATGGCATCAAAGGTGTATGCAGGCATGAAAAAATCGGCAGAATGGCATTTGAAAACCAGATCCTTCAGCGTATCGCCACTGACGGATCCGGTTTTCCTGTTTTCCCTTTCTGAATCCTCCCTGAACCGGCTCAGGCATTGACGTTGCCGCTGTTCAGTCCCTGTGAGGAATCCTCGCCAAGCGGCAGCCAGTCAAGGGCTCTTCGGATCTGCTCATCCCAGAAATCCCAGGTATGGGCGCCTGGCCCTTCATAATAGGTCACGTTGATGCCGGCTTCGCGGAACATGTCCCGGTAACTTCTGTTGAATTCCAGCAGACTGTCTTCTGTTCCGCAGGCCATGAAGATATCCGGAATCAGAACCGCATGCTGTTTTTGTTCTTCCACCAGGTTTCTTACAATCACGCGGGGGTTTTTATCGGAATGCATGGCCAGTTTCATGTCTCCGAAACAGCTTTCCTCATAGGCGACATTCCTGGAATGAAGATGCTCAGGATCTTCAAAGATATGAACGGCACTGGATAAGGCAATGATTCTGCTGAAGGTATCATGATACTTCAGTCCGTTTCTGAGCGCCCCGAAGCCGCCCATGGAAAGACCGCCGATATAGGTATCCTCTCTTCGCTCAGACAGCGGGAACATGGCCCGGGTAACCCTGACGAGTTCCCGGCCGATCCATTCCCCGTAAAAATTCCCGTTCTTTTCCTGATCCACATAGAAGCCGTTTTCCCCGGAGGGCATGACGACGGCCAGATCCTTTTCCTCTGCCCATCGCTGAATTCTGGTACCGGAAATCCAGTCGGTATAATTCCCGAACAGGCCATGCAGAAGGTACAGCGTCCTGAACGGTCCCTTCTCTGCACAGGTATTTCCGTCCATCGTGAATTTATCGACAGGCAGAATCACATTCATCGTAACCGTTCTGAGAAGTGCCTTGGACATGTAGTTAACCTGCAGCAGTGCCATTTTCTTACCTCGCTTCCCTTATATCTCATTTTCCCGGTCACACCGGTAAAGTACAGTTTCCATCCATTTCCGTTCAGCGGGATCAGATCCGGTGGGTATCTCCCCACTCACACATCTGATCCAGGATCGGCATGAGGGATTTTCCCCGCTCGGTGAGAGAGTACTCCACTTTGGGCGGAATCTGCGGGTATTCTTCCCGGTGCACCAGCTGGTCCTTTTCCAGTTCCTTCAGGGTGGAACTGAGTGTCTTGAAGGAGATGCCGCTGATATACCGCTGCATCTCATTGAACCGGACGACACCGAATTCCATCAGGGTATACAGGATGGTCATCTTATACTTGCCGCTGATCAGCGACAGGGTGTAGCTGAATCCCGTCGTTTCGAGTTTTTCGTCTGCGATGCATCTTTCGCTCATACACTTACCTCAGAGATAGTACATTACCTGAATGTACGTACTTGCCGTTAATCCAGTTTCATTCTATATTGCAGACGCAGAGAAAAGTCAAACAGAAGGAGAGAAAGACAATGACAAAAGATTTAGGAGTAAAGCCGTATCTGTTTCCCATGCCGACCTATATGATCGGTACGTACAACGAGGATGATTCCGTCGATGTCATGATGATGGCCTGGGGCGGGATCTGTGCCGAAGACATGGTCGCCCTGAACCTCGAAGCGGATCATAAGACCGTGGCAAACATCAGAGCCAGAAAAGGGTTTACGCTGGCTGTACCGGGAACGGATACTCTGAAGGAATCGGATTTCTTCGGCATTGCGACCGGCAACAAGATGAATGACAAGTTTGCCCGCAGCGGTCTGCATGCGATCAAGAGCACCAAGGTGGATGCACCGGTCATCACAGAATATCCGCTGACGCTGGAGTGCGAGGCGGTGGACTTTCAGGAGCAGCCTTATGGCCTGCGGATTCTGGGAAAGATCGTGAATGTGCTTGCCGATGAGAAGATCCTGGATGAGAAGGGAAGAATTGACGCCGGGAAAATTCAGGCCTTTGCGTTTGATCAGATGCAGAACGGCTACTATGCCATCGGCGAAAAGGTCGGACAGGCCTGGCACAGCGGCGCGGACTACATGAAGAAGGAGTCAGAATGAGCCGGAAGATCGTCATTCTGAACGGCAGCCCGCGCAGGAACGGCAACACATCCGCACTCTCTGCTTCTTTTGCCCAAGGGGCCAGAAGTGCCGGTCATGAGGTGACGGAGTTCTTTGTGCAGGACATGAACATTCATGGCTGCCGGGGCTGCTTCGGCGGCCACAGCAGTCAGGACTGCCCCTGTGTCCAGAAAGATGACATGGCACGGATCTATCCGAAGGTGAAGGAAGCCGATGTCATTGTCCTCGCTTCCCCGCTCTATTACTGGTCGCTCAGCGCTCAGCTGAAGACGGTAATTGACCGGCTGTTTGCCCTGGAAGAGGGAGACGGACAGAAGCTGCGCGGCAATGGCAGGGCAGGGATTCTGCTCATGGCCGCTGCCGGAAAGGAATTTGAAGACGCTCTGACTTACTTCAGCCATCTGATGGACCATCTGCAGTGGAAGAATCTCGGGGCAGTTCTTGCCAGCGGGAACCTGGCTGCGGGAGATATTGCCGGGAAATCAGAACTGCAGAAGGCCTATGATCTTGGCGCTTCCATCCGCTGAGATCCGACGGGCAGAAAGATTGACAAACAGCGGCGGATTCCGTATAACGTAACTTGCTCATCGGAGGGCGTTTCGTTCGAATACGGAAACGGAAGGCTGGAGAAGATGCAGGCTGAAATGCCTGAATCTCTCCGGCCTTTTTCGTTCTGGAGGTGGAGAAAATGGAACGGAAAACACAGTCGAATGATTTTACCCGGGGACCGATCCTGAAGCCGCTGCTTCGCTTTGCCCTGCCCGTGCTGGCGGCGCTGTTTCTGCAGGCTATGTATGGGGCCGTGGACCTCATGGTGGTCGGCAGGTTCGGAACGGCTGCAGATATCTCGGGCGTTTCAACCGGTTCCCAGATCATGCAGACCATGACGAATGTGCTGGCCAGCTTTACCATGGGTACCACCATTCTGCTCGGTCAGCGGATCGGTCAGGGCAGAGGGAAGGAAGGCGGGCGTATCATCGGTTCTGCCATCGTCCTCTTTGCCGTCCTGGCTGCCGCTCTGACGGCTGTGCTGACTGTCTTTGCCCCGCAGGCTGCCAGGCTCATGCAGGCACCGGCCGAGGCCTTTGCACAGACCGTGGTGTATGTGCGGATCTGCGGCGGCGGGACGCTGATTCTGACCGCCTATAACCTCATCTCCTGTATCTTCCGTGGCCTGGGGGATTCCCGGACCCCGCTGATGACGGTGGCCATTGCCTGTGTCTTCAACATTGCCGGCGACCTCATCCTGGTGGGCGGATTTCAGCTTGGCTGTGCGGGCGCTGCCATTGCAACCGTGGCAGCTCAGCTGCTCAGCGTGCTCATCTCCCTGCACTTCATCCGGAAGAAAGAGCTGCCATTTGTGCTGACGAAGCAGGATCTCTGCTGGGACCGGCAGATCATCCGCAGAACCGTTCAGCTGGGCTTTCCGATCGCCCTGCAGGATCTGCTGGTGGGGATTTCTTTTCTGATCATTCTTTCCATTGTGAACTCTCTGGGCGTTCTGGTCTCCGCCGGGGTCGGTGTAGCAGAAAAGGTCTGTGCCTTCATCATGCTGGTATCCTCGGCCTTCATGCAGTCCATGGCTGCCTTTGTTTCCCAGAACTACGGAGCCGGAAAGTATGCCAGAGCCCTGCAGTCTCTCAAAGTCGGCATCCTGATCTCCTTCTCGATCGGAGTGGTCATGTTCTGCATCACCTTCTTCCATGGCAATGTCCTGGCCGGTGTCTTCTCTGACGACAGTGAAGTCATTTCTGCCGCCTGGGACTATCTGAAGTCCTATGCGTTTGACTGCCTGCTGACAGCGGTCTTCTTCTGCTGTACCGGTTTCTTCAACGGCATCGGAAAGACCCGGTTCGTCATGGCCCAGGGCATCGTGGGTGCCTTCTGCGTCCGGGTACCGGTTTCTTATGTCATGAGCCGGCGGCGGCCGGTTTCTTTGTTTCATATCGGTCTGGCCACACCGGCTTCTTCTCTGGTTCAGATGATTCTCTGTTTCATCCGTCTTGCCTGGGTGTGCCGGAAGTGGAAACAGGAAGGGAACCTGTAACGGCAGGCTAAGAGTTTCTGAAAAGAAAAAACATCAGGCAGTTTTCTAAGCACGGCAGCTCTTCCGGATCAGCCAGAAGAGCTGAAATTTTGCTGTAAAGCAGAGGATCATGAAGCAGGCAGGCTGAAGAAATATTGAATTGTCGAGGCCTTCTTAATATAAAATGTAGGTAAGCGTTGCTTAGTGCTTTTCCTTTATGATTTTTCGGACTTCCAGGAGAACAGGCATGAATATGAATCCTTTATCCCCTCTGAAACGATACCGGAATCTGTCGGTGTGGCTGGCTGCCCTGCTTGGCCTGTCTGGTCTTACTGCCTGTGATACCAGCGCTGCGGCAGAATCAGCATCAGCTTCTGAAACATCTGTCAGTACAGAGCCTGCTCAGCAGGATAGTTTGCTCATGCATGACGGAGATACCCTGGACAGCATCGTCACGATTGCTGAAGGGGAATCTCTGACGGTCAGATCGGCTGATGAGAATCAGGATGCCGTGGTACAGGTTACCGGCAGCGGCGGTTTTATTGTCGAACAGGATGCTGTTCTCATACTGGAGAATGTGGAACTTCAGAGTGACGGAGAAGAACGCACCCAGCCGGTCTTTACGGTATACGGAGAGCTGGTCATGAATGACGGTGCGGTCATGGATTTTGTCAGTACCGGCACCGGCTCGGCAGCAGATTACGGCACCGGCGGAACTCCCGCCATCTGTGTCGTGGACGGCGCCTTCACCATGAACGGCGGCACGATCTCGGGCAACCGGAATACCACCACCGAAGAACCCGCTTTCGGCGGTGCCATACGTGCTGAAGGCAGTGAGGCGGAAATCATCATCAATGACGGCACGATCAGCGGCAACTCGGTAACCTCTTCAGCTGCGGTCACAGGCAGTCTGACGGTCACCGCCAATGCCCTGGGCGGCACCATTGCGGCAACGGAAGGCGCTTCGCTCACCATCAACGGCGGCACATTCTCGGATAATACGGCCGGTACGCACGAGGCCAATGCCGAAAACGCGGAATCCACCGTCTGCTCCGGCAACGGCGGTGCCATTGCCCTCTATTCTTCTTCCGGCAAGGCAATCAGTTCCCTGACCCTCAACGGCGGCACCATTCTGAATAACAGTGCCTGCCGGACAGACGGGGATACAGGATCCACGGTCATGACGGCCAGTCAGACCTATGGCGGCGGTATCTTCAGCAATGTCTATACCACGGCCGTTCTGACTGCCGGTACGATAGCCGGCAATACCTCGGATGATTTCGGCGGCGGTCTGTTCCTCGACAGCGGCAAGGCCTATGGCGGTGCCACCTTCAGCAATACGCTGGTCACCGGCAATAAGGCAACCGTCCTGGGCGGCGGTCTCTGGTTCTGCCCTAATGGCGGCGCCGACCTGTTCAGCGCCGAGGCTGACGGCCTTGCCCTCTTCGGCAATACGACCACCAGGAGAGGATCTGACGGAGCCGGCGATGATCTCTATGTCACCCCGAGAACCGGCAGTACCGGTGTCGTACTGACCGGGATCATGCCGGGCGGCGGCAGCAATGCCTGGTATCTGGACGGCGGTGCCTCTACGACCAGACTTTCCAGCGGCAGCAGCCGCTATACGTCTGCCACAGCTGCGTCCCTTGCAGCGGTTTCCCTGCTGCAGGCCAGTGCCGTCGTCAATCTGCCGTCGGAAGAGGCCAGAAACAGCGCCACGGAAGCGGCAAAGCTCATTGTCCAGGACAACCAGGCTGCCTATGGCGGCGGTGTCGCCAGCAACCATTATCTGCAGTTCGGTACTTCTACACCGGAAGAGGAAGCGGCTCATGATGCCCTGCATGTCACACCGCAGCCGACTCCGGCGCCAACTGCTGCCCCGACCGCAGCGCCGACTGCAACTCCTGCGCCAACCGCAACACCGGTAACGGAAACCATCTCCATCGAAGTCACCAAGGTCTGGGTCGGCGATGAAGGCAGTTCGGCTACCGTGCATCTGCTTGCCAACGGTACGGAAACAGCAAGTGCAACACTGACGGCGGACAGCGGCTGGACCTATACGTTCACAGATGTCGATAAGACTGACAGCAGCGGGAATACAATCACCTACACTCTGACGGAAGATGCCATCGACGGATATGAATCTGCCATCACGGGAGATGCGTCCAGCGGCTTTACGGTCACGAATACGAAAAAGATTGACATCACAGTCACCAAGAACTGGGTACGACAGGAAGGAGATATCGAAGCCGGCACACAGGCTACCGTGCATCTGCTTGCCAATGGTACTGAGGTTGACAGCGCCACGCTGACAGAAGCTGCCGGGTGGACCTATACCTTCACCGATCTTGACCAGGTGGACAGCAGCGGGACAATCACCTATACATTGACAGAAGATGCGGTTGACGGCTATGTCACTGAGATCAGCGGCGACGCCACCGAGGGTTTCATTGTGGCAAATATCGTATCCGTAGATGTACATGTGGTAAAGATGTGGGCACAGGGGCTTGAAGATTCAGTTGTCATCAGACTCAATCAAGATGGCGAGCCCACAGATAATCTGCTGACCCTTGCGTCTAGTGATACAGCAAGTGAACACTGGCAGGGCGATTTTACAGACCTTCCGAAATACGATGCAGATGGCAATCAGATTGATTATACCGTAACGGAAATAGCAGCCTACCAAAATGGCAGTGACTTCAATTGGCTACCATTATATAAAGCAAATATATTCCCAACTACAGAATATTCTTATGCCTTTATAGTGCAAAATTCATATCGTAGTGGAGGCTAAGATCAGTTCATATTGTTATCATCTGTCTTTGTATCGTAGACCGAAAGATGTCAGTCTGAAAATATCGGATTAAGTCAAAGATACAATTGCTGCAGAATGCAGGGAGCGATGAGCTCCCTTTCATTGCATGCATGGCAGAGAATTTTTCTGCCTGCAGACAATCCAGACAGGAGAGAAAATTCAGACGCAGATATCAAAAAACAAATAGAAAAAGGCCTGTCACAGCGGATGTGCGTATGCTGCTTGTCAGAAAGCATACGAACTGGGCAGTACCGCTGGACAGGCCAGGAGGAAGAATCAGCTTTGCGTCAGTCTGTGGTTTGTCTTCGGACAGGATCTGCGGGATGTACCAGGCAGGGATCTGTCGGGGTCAGTGCCTGGTAGATCGCTGCCAGCTTTCTGCCGGCAGCCTCCAGGCTTCTGCTTTCGGCAGATCTGCGGCCCGCTTCCGTCAGATCCGGCAGCCGGTGGTGCAGCAGGGCGTCTGCCTTGTGCAGAAACTGTTCGTTGTCGGCAGCCTTGTAGACTTCCCTGCCATCCTTCAGCCACGACTGGTAGACCGGGATGTCCCGGACCAGTACAGGGGCACCGCAGGCCAGGGCTTCATTGACGACGATGCCCTCGGTCTCTTCATGACTCATGAAGCAGAACAGATCACAGCCGCAGTAGGCTTCACAGAGCTGCTCACTGTTCACAAAACCTGGAAAAGAGACGTTGGCGGGTGCCTGACGGATGGCTTCTTCAATCTCTGTCTCGCAGAGATAAGGCGGCGTATAGCCAAACCAGAGGAACCGGACGTCCGGCATCTGTCTGGCCAGTTCCAGGAAATCCAGAAAACCTTTCCTCTTCATGAAGTGGCCGACTGAGATGACGACCTTTTCCTTCTCCGAAATCCCATAGCGTCTGCGAAAGGCAGCTCTTCGGTCAGGATCGGGTCTGAACTGTTCTGTATCGACTCCGTTTGAGAGGACAAAGATCGGTTTCTGAATGCCGCAGCCCTGCAGAAGGGCCCGGGAATAGTCGGTCGGCGTGATGATGGCGTCGGCCTGCTGATAACAGAACCGGATCCAGCGTCCGAACAGAGAGGAGAGGTGATTGGAGAAACGGAAGGAGTCCCGGAAATCTTCTTCCGTTGAATGTCCATACCAGATGACGGTTACTCCTTTTTTCTTCGCCTTTCGGGCGGCCAGCAGGGAGTCCGGGAAGACCGTATTCAGATGCAGGATCGTGGCATCTTTGTCGTCTGTGAAGGTGACCGGAATGCCTGCCTTTTCCAGCATGGCTTTCTGGTGCAGCACGGCCTGGCCGACGCCGCTCTTTTCAACAATCTTCAGGGAACCGGTAAAGAGACGTACTTTCATGACCGACTCCCTCAGCCCGGAATCAGTGCCAAAGCACCGGAGAAGAGCTTGGTCAGACCGAGACTGTATAAGGCAATGGAACCAGGCTTGCCCAGGAAGATGATCACGCTGAAGACCCCCAGGGACATTTCCGTCGTTCCGGCAAGGTAGCAGAGCAGATCATCCGGGGCAAAGGGGAAGAAGATCGCCAGGGCAAACAGCTTGGTGAAGCGGTTCTTCTCGGTAGCCCAGCTCTCATAGCGCTGGAGCTGTTTCCGGTCAAAGAGCTGCTCCAGCAGGGGCTTGCCGAAGTGCTTGGAAATCAGGAAGGCCAGCACAGAACCCAGGCAGATCCCGATGTAGTTATATAAGAAGCCCTTCCAGGCCCCGAACAGGATGATCCCGACCAGACAGCTGATGCCGCCGGGGATGATCGGGACGACGACCTGGATCATCTGCACGAGAATAAAGACAAGGGCAGCAGACATGCCATAGCCGGCAATCATCTGTGACAGACTCTCCTGTGAGGTCAGAACGCCTGTCTGCCACAGGTAAACGCAGATGAGCACCATGGCAACGATGCCCATGACAGAGATTCCATCCAGCAGCTTTCTGAGTTTTGTCTTCTGACTTCTCATTTCCGGCCTCCCGGCAGATTCGTTCTGCTTCTGAGGTGTTCTGCAGGTGAAGATGGCTTCCTGATACAAAGCCCGGATCCGCTGGCCGAAGGTCTGGGCGGAATATTCCCGCAGGACGGTTTCCCGGGCCGCGCTGGCAAAAGCGGGCAGTGAGACCTTCCCGTTCTTCAGCACATCCAGGTCTCTGTGGAAGCTTTCTTCATCCGTATAGGCATATCCGTTATGTCCTTCCACCAGCACGCCATCCAGGCAGGGGTCTTTCCGGCACAGCAGGGGCAGACCGCTGGCCATGGCTTCGATATAGGTCAGCCCCTGCGTCTCGCTCTGGGAGGCACTCACGAAGAGGTCGCCCAGGCGGTAGTAGCGGGGTATCTGCTCCGGCGGCACCATGCCGGCAAAGACCACCCGGTCTGCCACGCTGAGCTGACTGGCTTCGTCCGTCAGGAACTTCCGGTAAGGACCGTCTCCCACCAGCAGGAGTTTCAGATGTCTGTCCTCTTCCGCTGCCAGCAGCCGGATCAGTTCTTCAATGTTCTTTTCCCTGGCCAGACGGCCGGCATAGAGCAGGACGAAGTCCTGTTCCTCAAGGTGCAGTTTCTCCCGCATCCAGCGCCATTCTGAGACGGGGAGTTCCTGCCGGAACGGTTCCAGATTCAGACCGGTCGGGATACACCGGATCGGGGCAGTGACGCCATAGCCGCTCAGCAGATCCTTTACTTTCCGCGTCGGGGCTATGACGTACTGCGTCCCGTTCAGCAGCAGCCGGGAAAAGCGGGCCACCACGCTTTTGCCAAGAGAAGCGTTGGGAGAGAAATAATGGGTGAAGTCTTCATAGATCGTGTGGTACGTATGAATCAGCGGGCAGCCGCATTCCCGGGCAACCTTTCTGGCAATGAAGAAGGTTGAGATCTCACACTGACTGTGCACCACATCCGGATGCCAGGCGACGAGCTGCCGGACCAGGCGGTCAGAACGATGCAGCCTGAGCCGTGCCTTGGGATAGATGGCCTCGGCACTGGTGCTGCCTGCGTAGATGACATTGCCTTCCCGGTAGGTTCTGCTGTCCTGAGAAAGGGTCAGAATCAGAACGCTGTCTCCTTTGTCGGTCAGGTATTTCTGCAGGGTTTTCACGCTTGTGACGACACCGTTCACAGCCGGCATATACCAGTCTGTCGTAATCAGTATTTTCATAGGTGAGTTCTCCCGGAAGAATTCCCTGTATTTCCAAGGCACTGAGGGCCGGAAAATCCCCGAAAGGAAGCAGCTGTGCCGGGAACAGAATCATCAGTCCGCAGAAACATGACCGTACCTCCTTACCGCATCAGAATTTTCACATCCAAAGCATAGAAGGTACTTGTAAACACCAGACGGAGATTATTTAAACAATTTATAAATTCGTTTCTGTCTCCTGCACGGCGGGCAAGTGAGGCAGAAAGCTCTGCTTCTGTGAGGAAGATCACTATTTTTCATAGATGTTTTACATCAGGGACAGAAACTGCCGAAATCTTACGCAACTCCTCTCCACTGACTATGGCTTTTGGTTATATACTGCTGTTGAGAATGATTATCTGTTTGGCAGTGTCGTGAAGGGCTAAGATTTCCCGACCCATATTCAGCTCTGCTTGTGCGGCAGCTGAAACCCTGGACTGACCGGGAACATGCCTGTGGCACATGCAGAGGACAGTCATCTCTCAGAGGCTGTTATGAATCAAAATGGGGGGCAACATGACAAGGAGACAATTTTCAGGTATTTTCTTTGCGGCTGTATTAGCCGTTTTTAGTGCAGGGAACTCTCCCGGCGCTGTCATCCCTGTGCATGCGGATGGCGATTATGTCACGAGCGTTGTCTATAAGCTCAATGGCACAACGCTGACACCAGGTTCGGATGGCACCTATACCGTGGAAGATGGGACCAAGTATGAGATTGATGTGACTTTCGCAGAATCTGAGGGCAATCAGTTTCCCACTCCCACATTCACGTATCAGCTGCCATCGGGAATCACGCCGGTCGCAACCAGCGGCAGCATGGATATTGTGTTTGATACCGGCAGCGGATCCATCACCTACAGCGGGAATACCTATTCCATCGACAGCAATGGCCTAGTTACCGTCAACTGGAACACAAGTGACACCGAAGGCTATGCGGCTTTCCTGAACAGTACGAATGTCAGCTTTACCCTGATTTTTACAGGCGTCTTTAATAATACAAATAACTCACTGGTTTTCAGCAGCTCTGTTAAGAATAATGTCACCATCAGCGATACAGCGGCCGTTACGGTGGAAAAAACCGCCAGTGCATATGATGCCTCGACGAACACAGTCACATACACAGCTACCGTTACCGGTCAAACCGGGACGAGCACCAATGTCGTCGTTACGGATACGCTCAGCGGAACGGCGCTGACGCTGGATACGAGTTCCATATCCATCAGCAAGTCGCCGGATACCGCAGAAGATCCGGTACAGACCAGTGTGTCAGAAGATGGGTTTGTCTATACGATCCCCGTCGTAGCAGCAGGGGACGTCTATACGTTCACCTACACGGCTTCCGTCGATGTGGATGGGATAACCGGAACCGGTACCGCGTCCCAGACGGAAAACGATATCTCGGTCGTGTCTGACGAGAATACCACGCCAGTGACGGATACGACGGATCTGGCCGGTGATATTGACTATACGGATATTTCCAAAGATGCCGTACTGGTGTCGGAAACGGATAACCAGGCGCTGGTCAAGTGGACCGTCACCTATGGCGATGCCGATGTTGCTGCGTCTCTGGCAGGATTCACCCTGACAGATACCCTGGCCTGGCTGAGCGACAGACTTAGTTTTGACGTCAACGGTGTTGCCGGTGATGCATACAATGGCAATGATCCCGGACTGATCATCACAGCAACCACAACGACCAGTTCCGGAACTTCTGAGACGACTACCTATGTGTCATGGAGTGATCTGAATGTGACCAGCAGCAGTCAGAGCTGGAGCTGGACAATCCCAGACGACGCGGTAGGAAATACGGTATATACCATTGTTTATTACACGGTGTACGATACAACCGACCTGGTTACCAGAGCTTATCTTTCCAACACGGTGAATGATGGCCACAATCACAGTGCCACTGACGGGGTCGCGATCGGCACCACCGATATCGGCATCACGAAAAGTCTTTCCGACATCAGTTACACTGATTACACGGCAACCTGGACGCTGACCCTCACGGTTCCGGCTGCCGGGCTGACGGATGCTTATCTGATCGATGAGTATCCGAACAAGCAGATCGACGGGGTAACGTATTATGACACGCTGTATTACGACGATACTGCGGGGGCCTACGCGGTCACGGTAAGCGGTCTTCTGGATGGAGAAAGCTATACCCTGGATACGACAAATACGAATCATCTGCGGATTGATTTCTCCTCAAACTATACGGATACGGATGGAACGGCATATGAGCTGATGCCGTCCTCCGCATCCCGTACGATCACGGTGACGATCGTCACGAATATCAACCAGGAATGGCTGGCAGCTGCTGCCAGCAGCAGCAGTGTCAACTACCGTACCCATATCAATAAGGCAACCTTTTCTGGAAACAGTCAGTCTGTCACCGCAAGGGACAGATTCTATACCAATCCGAGCGGTGTCTCCAAGTCTGCTTCCAAGAGCGGGTATCCTTTCGGCTATTATGCCTCACCGTATGATTCGTCCGCTTACTTTATCACGACCAGTACTGCGGATTCGGATCTGCCGGTATGGAAGTTCCGGATCACCCTGAGCGGTGTCTATGGGGATATCACTGTCACGGATGAATTCGATACCGATCTGTTTGAAATCGTCCCGGAAACAGCAGAACTGACGGATAACCGCCGGGTGATCGGCTATTCAACCTGGAATGGCAAATACTCTTACGTGGATGTTGAGGGAAATTCTTCCAAGGCCACGGTGACATCAATCGATACAGGGGCCACCTTCTACATCGCTTCGGAGGATATGCCGAAGTACAACAATGATGCCGACCTGTACTATCCGACCTACTTCATTGACTACTACATCCGCGTCAAGGATGAGGAAGCGCTGCAGGAACTGCGCGAGATCTGTGCCGAAGAAGGAACGGATCTGACCGCCACGCTGACCAATTCGGTGACGTATGACAGAAACGTTGCCTCGGTCAGCTACTATTACACCTACGAAGGAGTCACAAAGGAAATCGTCAATGATGCCTATGAGGGCGATGATGGCTATACCTATGCGGATTTCGAAATCGTCCTCAACCCGACCGCCGCCGACCTGGATCCGGATTCAGATACCCTGGAAGCTTCTGACACCTGGTCAGACAGCCTGGCAGTCATGGCAGATTCCTTCGTCTTTACGGATGCCGACGGCAATGATATTTCCGACAGTGTCGTCTACGACATCTCGGGACATACGGCTACCTTCACGATACCGGATGCGACAGCCGTTACCGTGACCTACTCGGCACGGATTCTCGGAACCGGATCGATTGAGTACAGCAATACGGCTACTCTGATGGGCTATATTGCCGGGGATTCCTCAACGACTACGGTCAGTTCGACCGGTTCCGGCAGCGGCTCTCTGTTCCGGATCTATCTGCTGAAGTATGAAACCGGAAACCTGAACCAGACCCTGAGCGGGGCAGTCTTCTCCCTCTATCGGCTGGATCTACTGGGCAATAAGGTGCCTGTGACAGACAGTAACGGCAACATTGTGACGGTTACCACCGATGAGGAAGGAAAAGCGACGCTGTATGGCTCCCTGACCGATGATGGCTGGGCCCTCTATGAAAATGTGCAGTATTACCTCCATGAGGAAACCGCCCCGGACGGCTACTACACCCTGGATGAGGACATTCCTTTCCAGGTCAACAGCAGTACACAGGACTGGGACAATTACCTGTATATCAATGGCGATACCATTCTGATTCCGAATGAGGAGTGTGCCGAAATCACCTTTACCAAGGTCTGGGATGACGGAAGCGACCGGTACGGCGACCGGCCGGGCTCGGATGAGTTCGCCAGCTGGCTGCATCTCTATCAGACCGTTGACGGCGTCACAACCGAGGTGACGGATTACACGATTCAGATCACGGAGAACGGCAACAGCTGGCTGGTCCGCTTTACCGATCTGCCGATCATTGACGGTACTTACAGCGTGCAGGAAGTCATTCCTGATGACAGTACCTATACAGCAGATTATGGTTCGGACGATACCGAGTATGTAACAGATGGCGGAACGCTGACCAATGTCAGCCACCACGTCACCACCTCTACGGTTCTGCAGACCAGAATCGTACCCGATACCGCCGACAGCAGGGCGGAGTAAGCAGAATCAGGACCCGGGACATGAACCTGGGTCCTTTTCAGGTGTGGTAAAGAAGCATCCAGCGGTACGAAAAGGGCTTCCGCCTGCCAAGGCAGACAGAAGCCCGGGTTTTCCCTGCACATCCTACTTGATGTCAAAGTCCGGCTCTTCATCCAGCGTACGGGAGACATAGCGGCCGTCCTTTTTCCGCTGTTTGACGCATTCCGTCAGCAGATATTCGATCTGTCCGTTCACGGAGCGGAAATCATCTTCTGCCCAGGCGGCAATCTCGTTGTACAGCTTTTCACTCAGCCGCAGAGGGATCTGTTTCTTTTCCATGAACGAAGGACTCCTTTCTTCTGAAATGGCGGGAAATCAATCAGTAGAGGCTGCCGGAATTGATCACCGGCTGGGCGTCATGCGAACCGCACAGGACCACCATCAGGTTGGAGACCATGGCGGCCTTTCTCTCTTCGTCCAGATCCACGGTACCGTTTTCCTTCAGCCGTTCCAGGGCCATTTCGACCATGCCGACGGCACCGTCCACGATCATCTTCCGGGCATCGATCACCGCGCTGGCCTGCTGTCTCTGCAGCATGACGGCGGCGATTTCCGGCGCATAGGCAAGATACGTGATCCGGGCTTCCAGGACTTCCAGACCGGCATTGTCCACCTTCTGCTGGATCAGATCCCGGATCCGCTCGGCCACGACCGTAGTGGAACCGCGCAGAGAACCGTCATCCGCCTTGCCATCGCCGGTGGTGTCGACATTGGGGGCCACATCATACGGGTAGATCTTGACGATATCCCGGACGGCCGTATCGACCTGCAGGGAGAGATATTCCTTGTAGTTATCGACGTTGAAGACCGCCTTGGCCGTATCCTTGACCCGCCAGATGACCGCCACGCCGATCTCGACCGGATTGCCCAGCACATCATTGACCTTCTGCTTGGCATTGGACAGGGTCATGGCCTTCAGGGAGATTTTCTTGCTGATGGTGACCGATTCCCCGCTTGCCTGCTTGGCCCGCAGGATGCTTTCTTCGCCGTTCTTGACGTCGCCGCTCTGCCCGAGTCTGGTCGTGGCGGCCGGGTTGACAGCCGAGACAAACGGGTTGACGAAATAGAAGCCTTCACTCTTC
>CAIFEQ010000015.1 GCA_903789495.1 uncultured Erysipelotrichaceae bacterium
AGATTGACGATCGTGGTCTTGCCGGCTCCGGTCGGTCCCACGATGGCGACCTTCTGTCCGGCCTTGATGTCCGAGGTGAAGTCATGAATGCTTTCATGATCCTTGTGATACCCGAACTTCACATGGTCAAATGCGACATCGCCTCTGACATACTTCAGGACTGCTGTCTTGCCGGATTCGTCTTCCATTTCCTCTTCTTCCAGGAAGGTGAAGATCCGGTCACAGGCCGCAATCATGGACTGCATGGAACTGAACGCCTGGGCCAGATTCTGCAGCGGATTGGTGAAGTTTCTGATGTACAGCATGAAGGCGACAATGACCCCGAAGGTGATCTCCCCTCTCATGGCCAGGACCGCACCGGTGATGCAGACAACCACATAGGCCAGGTTGCCGATGAACATCATCAGCGGCTGCATGATGCCGGAAAGATAGGTGGATTTCCAGTTGGCTGTATAGAGTCTTTCGTTCTTTTCCCTGAATACCTGCCGGGAAGCCTTCTGATAGTTGTAGGCCTTGATGACCAGCAGACCGCTGTAGGTCTCTTCAATATGCCCGTTCAGACTGCCAAGTTCCATCTGCTGCTGGGAAAAGTAGCCCTGGGATCTGGAGATGATGAACAGCACAATCACAAACCCGATCACCGCGGAGAGAATGCCCAGCAGGGCCATTTTCCAGTTTGTCACCAGCATCATGATCGCCGTTCCGACCAGCAGCGCCACGTTCAGAATGATCGTGGACAGCGACTGATTGAGCATCTGCCCGACGGTATCCACATCGTTTGTGACCAGCGACAGGGTGTCGCCGGTATCATGCGAGTCAAAGTACCGTAAGGGAAGCCGGTTGATCTTTCTGGAGATATCTCTGCGCATGGACTTGGTGATGTCCTGCGACACCGTAGCCATGATGAATCCTTCCACATAGTTGACTGCCCAGCCCAGGACATAGAGCGCTGCCAGAAGGATGCAGATCCGTCTGATCCAGAACAGATTCATTTCTCCGGACAGGCCTTCCGTGATCAGATCCGTCACCTTGCTCAGGGCATTCGGCCCGATCAGGTTCAGAATGGCTGCAACCAGCGACAGGGCGGCAAAGATATAGATCCAGGATCTGAATTTCCTGATGTAGTGCAGGAACTTCTTCAGCGGTTCCATCTGGTTCTTCTTCTTCTCAGGCATGTGCAAGTTCCTCCTTGGAAAGCTGTGACGAGGCAA
The DNA here is from genome assembly GCA_903789495.1 of uncultured Erysipelotrichaceae bacterium. Classification (GTDB taxonomy): domain Bacteria; phylum Bacillota_I; class Bacilli_A; order Erysipelotrichales; family Erysipelotrichaceae; genus Bulleidia. Next base: position 1,212 of record CAIFEQ010000015.1, read on the forward strand.
TCTCCTGATAGACTTTGCAGTTCTTCATCAGTTCCTCATGGGTGCCCTTGCCGACCACCCTGCCGTGCTCCAGCACCAGAATCTGATCGGCATCACGGATCGTGCTGATCCGCTGGGCCACGATGATCTTGGTCGCATCGGCTGTTTTTTCGGCCAGCTGCTGGCGGACTTCCTTATCCGTCTTATAGTCCAGGGCTGAGAAGGAATCGTCGAAGATGAAGATCTCCGGTTTTCTGGCCACGGCTCTGGCAATGGAAATCCGCTGCTTCTGCCCGCCGGAGACGTTCGTGCCGTTCTGGGCAATGGCCGCATCGGCCCCGCCGCTCATCCGGTCCACAAATTCATCTGCTTTTGAGACAGCCAGAGCGTTCCGGACATCTTCGTCCGTCCCCGCTGATTTCCCGTTCTCACCGAAGAGAATATTGGATCTGACGGTACCGGAGAACAGCTTTGCTTTCTGGGAACAGTAGCCGATCTTGTTGCGGAGTTCATTCTGCCTGTATTCCCTGACATCGATGCCGTCGACCAGCACTTTGCCCTCGCTGGCATCGTAAAAACGCGGAATCAGATTGACAGCGGTCGTCTTGCCGGAGCCGGTCGCCCCGATCAGGGCACAGGTTTCGCCTTTCTTCACCTTGAATGAGACATGTTCCAGAACGTCGCCGCCGGCTTCCGGATAGCGGAAGGAAACATCTCTGAATTCAATCGTTCCGGTCTCCTCGGTATCATCATTCTTTTCACCGTCTTCAATGGAGACCGGCGTGTTCAGCACTTCCATGATCCGGTTGGCACTGACCTGGGCACGCGGCAGCAGGATGAAGATCATGTTCAGCAGCATGAAGGCCATGATGATCTGCATCGCATAGTTGGAGAAGACCACCATGTCGGAGAAGATCGACAGCTTTTCTGCGGCATCTGCTGCCTCGATGAGATAGGCACCGATCCAGTACACCGCCAGCGTCAGGCCGCTGTTGAGCAGCGACATGGTCGGCGACATCAGGGCCATGACCCGGTTGGCAATCGTGTTGTTCTCCGTGATGATTTCGTTCTGCTCATCAAACTTGTTTTCCTGATACGCTTCGGCATTGTAAGCCCGCACGACCCGGATGCCGGAAACCTGTTCCCGGGTCACCGTATTGAGGCGGTCGTTGAGCTTCTGGACCTTCTGGAACCGCGGTACCGCAATCACCAGCGTAATCGCCAGGACGACGATCAGAATGACCACCGCAATGGTTGTGGCCATGGTCCACTGCCAGCTCTTGCCGGCAATCTTGAGGATGGCCCATACCGCCAGGATCGGTGCCTTGATGATCGCCTGCAGGCCCATGGAAACCAGGGTCTGAATCTGCGTGACATCATTTGTGGTCCGGTTCAGGAGGGAATCCGCCGAGAACTGATGCACTTCCTGCATGGAGAAGTCCAGGGTCTTGTCATAGACCAGTTCACGCAGGGTCCGGGAAAGACCGGCTGCGGTTTTCGCCGCAAAGTAGCCCGTCACAATCGAAGCTGCCATGGAACCGATGGCACAGGCGATCATGCCCCAGCCGGCGCTGAGAATATCGCTCATTGCGGACCCTTCTGTTTCGACAAGGGTAGTGATTTCGGACATGTAATCCGGCAGTTTCAGATCCAGCCATACCTGTATGACGATGAACACCACACAGAACGCTGCATACATCCATTCTTTCTTCTTCAGGTATTTCAGTATTTTCAGCATTTCATCTGTCTCCCTGTTTTCCTCATTTTTCTGTCTTGAACCAGCGCTTCCGGGAAATTTTTTCAGAAGGAATCATTCCCTGAAATAAAACCGAACCGAACATTGCTTTTCCGTCTTTTCCGTCCTCCTGCTGTTCTCTGAACAGCGTTCCGCAGCTGCCTGCCAGGGAAAAGATCATTCTGACAGTTTCTGATTGATCCGTTCCAGCATATCGTGAAAGGCTTCTCTCTCATCCTCCTGCAGAGCGCTGAGGATCAGTTTCTCTTCATTGCCGCGTTCAATTCCCGAATCAGCGATCAGCTGCTGTCCTTTGGCAGTCAGCCGCGCATTTTTGGCCCGGCCAAAGTCAGCGTCTTCCACTACAATCAGCTTCTTATCTGACAGGCGGCGCATGATGCCGGAGACAGTCGGCTGTGATGTCTGAAAGTGCTTTTCCACGTCTTTGAAGGAAACGGGACCATCCGCATGATTCAGATATTCCAGGTAGCGGAACTGCGATGCGGTCAGATTTATTTTCTGCAGCAGCCGGTTGGTATGACTCTGAATATGATCCGAAATCTGTTTCAGCAGCATGCCGCAGTCAACATACTCTTCTTTACTGTTTTTCATAGTTTAGTTCTCTCTCTGAACTGAAGGAGGCGGTTTTCAGTTTTTCAGGCTTTGCCATCACCGCCCTGTAGAGGATGATTTCCAGCACCAGTGACAGCACATCAGCCACAGGCTGTGCCCAGGCCAGACCGTTCAGCCCGATCTGTGCTTCCAGAATGAACACCGAAGGAATATAGATGACTCCCTGTCTGCATAAGGAAATGATCAGGGACGGACGGCCTGCTCCGATTGCCTGCAGAGCATTCAGCAGGACATAGAATATGCCGAACAGCCACGCTGTTGTCAGCATAATCCGGGAAAACTGTGTGCCAAGCGACAGAGCCTCCTCATCTGTCAGGAATGCCGCAACGATCTGCGGGGCAGAGAGATAGCAGAGAACCGTCAGTCCGGTGCAGAGCACAAAAGCAAAGAACAGAGAAAAACGGAAGGACTTTTCAAATCGCTCTCTGTTTCCGGCTCCGAAGCAGTAGCCAAGCAGCGGCTGTATGCCCTGGCCGATGCCGATGCCGACAAGCGACACGATCATCAGAACCTTGGCAGAGACCCCGTACGCGGCAACAGCCATATCGCCATACGCCGACATCCGGCTGTTTGTGATGATCTGGGAGATGCTCATCAGGATATTTCCCAGAGCGGCGGGTATGCCAATGGACAGCACACCGCTGCAGATTCCGTCCTTCATGCTGAAATCAGCCAGATGGATACTGAGAATGGATCTGCCCCGCCAGAAATAGATCAGATAACAGAGTGCACCGGCCACGTTTCCGATCACTGTGGCAATGGCCGCTCCGGCAACACCCCAGTTCAGGCCAAGAATCATGATCGGATCCAGAATCACATTCAGGAGATTGCCGATCAGCGTTCCCATCATGGCCGTCGTAGATCTGCCCTCCGCCCGGATGATATTTGTATAGCAGTTGGAAATGATGGAGAATACGCCGCTCAGAGAAACGATGCTCAGATAGGTCTTTGTATAGCTGAGTGTTTCCGGGCTCGCCCCGAGCATGACAGAAAGTGGTTCGGCAAAAATCAGCAGCAGTATGGAACAGACAGCCCCGACGGCAACCCCTGCCCACATGCAGAATGACGAGACTTTTCTGGCATATGCCCTGTTCCCCGCTCCCAGGGCGCGGGAGATCAGCGACGTGCCGCCCATGCCGAACAGCGTTCCCAGCGACATGAACAGGAGAAATACCGGTGTTGCCAGGTTGACCGCCGCAACCATGTAGTCATTGTCAGTCTGGCCAATGAAAAATGTGTCCGCGAGATTGTAAATCAGTACCATGATCATCGCGGCGATCGCCGGTACCACATTCCGGAGGACTGCCGAACTGACAGAACCGGTGACAAAGGAATCCAGAGATGACTGTTCGTTCTTCATGCCCATATGTCCTTTCTACGCATTTTCATAAAATAGCGTGCTATCATAGCGCGCTATTATACTAGTACTGTTCTTATGTGATGTAAAGGGCATTTACCCGGATTTTATCAATTATTTTCCGGCAGGGACTGCCTGCTGTTCCGGAGATCTTTTCCCGGCCAGATAAAACGCGATTTCATGCTATTCTTATGGCAGACTTCTTATTCTCCGAAAGCAGGAAAAACAAAATGAAATACAACAAGACGACTGATTATGCACTGCATATCATGTATTACATGGTCCATCATGATGAGAAGAATAATATCCCGCTGCAGGACATCATCGGCCAGTTCCGTGACGTTTCCAGGACCTATGTCTCCAAGATCCTGACACAGCTGACCAAAGCCGGTCTGGTCCGATCAACGCCCGGCAAGAACGGGGGCTATCAGCTCATCAAGGATCGTAAGAAAATCACTTTTCTGGATGTCATTGAAGCCGTCAACGGGAAGCAGCTGGCTGAACCGATGCCGATCTGCCGCGCACAGAAATGTGCCATTCAGGAGATCATTCAGAATTCCGAGAAAAAAGCGCTGGACTACCTTGCTCATACCAGACTGTATGACATCTCAGAGCATTGACGGCATGGCGCACCGTGCTGCTTTTTTTTCTTTGCACTGGCTCAGCCACTTCCGGTGCAGAGATCATCTCAGGAAGCCGCGGATGATCTCTTCTTCTGCTTCCGTCTCCGTCAGGCCAAGCGTCATCAGCTTGATGATCTGTTCGCCGGCAATCCGGCCGATCGCTGCCTCATGTACGAGAGATGCGTCCGGATCATTAGCCTCCAGTGACGGCACAGCCAGGATTCTTGCCTGGTCAAGAATGATGGAATCACATTCCGTGTGACCGGAGCATCTTGCATTGCCGGAGATGCCAAGATTCAGAGTCTGCACCGAATGGTCTCTGGCAACACCGCGCGATACGAGATCCGCATTGGAACCCGGACCGTTCAGGCTGATCTGATAGCTGCTTTCGGCCGTCTGATCCTGATGGGTCAGGAGACGTTCACGGACAATCAGACTGGCGCCGGCAGCGAGTTCTGCCTTCGTATCCCTTACGGTATGATCAACGCCTCTGATCTGCGTCATTTCCATCTGCATGACACTGTTTTCTCCCAGCTTGACAACTGTCCCTGGATTCAGGATGCGTTTTCCTGTTCCGCTCCCGCTGCCAAAGTGCTTTTCAATGTATTTGACCCTGCAGTTCCTGCCGATCTGAAATCGGTGAACGCCATCGTGCTCTGAATTGAGGCCGCCGCAGTTGTCAATACCGCAGCCGGCAACAATGACGAGATCACAGTCGTCTCCGATATAAAAGTCGTTATAGACCGTTTCCTTCAGGCCGGTCTGACTGAGCACAACGGGAATATGAACACTTTCCTTCCTGGTTCCCGGTCTGATCCGGATATCAATCCCGCTGCCATCTTCTTTGGATGTGATTTCAATATTGGCAGTCGAATTCCGAATGGCCGCTTTGCCATTGACACGGATATTGACAGCGCCGGCCGGCAGCTGATCCAGATCCGCAACTTCCTTCAGCAGCTGTAACTGAATCTTATCTAGCATTCTGTTTCTCCTTCTGTCATTCTGACAACGTTGAGCAGGCATTGACGGCAGAGTCCGTACCGATCAGAGCCGGCAGAATTTCTTCTCTTGATCCCCGGCGCTGCACACTTCCGTCGGCTATCACAACAATCTCATCGGCAATGTTCAGGATTCTTTCCTGATGCGAAATGATGATGATCGTACCCTTGCTGTTTTTCCGCATGCGTTCAAAGACATGGATCAGATTCTGAAAGCTCCAGAGATCGATGCCGGCCTCCGGTTCATCAAAGACAGACAGGGGCGTTTTCCGGGCTATGACGGTCGCAATCTCAATCCGCTTGAGTTCTCCCCCTGACAGAGAGGAGTTAACCTCCCGGTTGATATAGTCTTTCGCACACAGACCGACTTCGGAGAGATAGCTGCAGGCACTGTCAAGCGTTATGTTTCTTCCTGCTGCGATAGACAGAAGATCCATCACACGGAGACCCTTAAACTTGACTGGCTGCTGCAGGGCATAGCTGATGCCCTTTCTGGCGCGATCGGTGACCGACATCTCTGTGATGTCTTCGCCGTTAAACAGAATATGGCCCTGATCCGGTTTTTCAATTCCGGCGATCAGGCGGGCAATGGTGGATTTTCCGCCTCCATTCGGCCCGGTAATGACAGTCAGTCTGTTGTCATCGAAGCTGAGACTTAAATTCCGGATGATTTCTTTTGCGCCTTGAGCAGTTTCTACTCCGAAAGAAATATTCTGAAGTTCTAACATGCTTTCCTCCTTGGTTGTTCTTAGCAGAGTCATGAGTGTAACAGCATATGGAGATATTTATTGAAGATATTACGTGTCTATTATATCTGCATAAATACAAATGTCATTTCAAGTGCCTGCTCAGAAAACGGCAGCGGGTTTTGGCTGGGTATCTGCCGGTCCTGGCTTGTGATCAGACTGCAGCTCAGCGCTTTCCTGTGTTTTGCAGACGTAAGTCTGTGCGGAAAAAGAACTGCCGATCCCATACCGCTTCAGATCTTCTGCCGAAATCTGTCCCTCTGATTTCTGTCTTCCTGTGCCGTATTCTGAGATGACTGTCCCCCTGACTTTGAACAGCTTTCTTCCCGGCGGATCTGCTCAGAACACCCTCATCGGCTCGGCAGAGCCGTCATCCATCACGGACGGATGCATTTTTTCTGGATTTCCGCATGATTCCCTGGTCTGCCGCAGAGACTTTGATCCCTTCAGACCGCAGATAGAAAAAGCCCCGAAACCCAATCGTTTCGAGGCAGTGCAGAAAGTTTCCTTATTCCTGCACGAATGGTACGACGTGCGCGACCGCTTCTTCACGGCTGATGAGCTGATGATCGTTGTCCAGATCCACCAGCAGATAGCGGTCATTGCCCATGCCCAGTTCCTTCATGTAGGAAAGCTGACGCAGACCATGACGGGATTCCATACGCTCTACCAGATCATGATGGTCTTCTTCCTTCATGGCATAGACCAGATCCACGCAGGCCTGATCCACCGCCAGGATATCGGTGGAGGCCAGGATGCCGACGTTCGGCGTGACCACCGGCGCAGCGGCGGTTCCTTCACAGTCGCAGGAGACCGACATGTTGCGCATCACGTTGACAAAGGTGATATGCCTGCCAAAGAAGTCGACGGTGGCCTTGCTGGATTCACTGATCCGTTCCATCAGCTCTTCCTTGCTGACGGACCACTGGTCTTCCCCTTCATGGGTATGGATCCATCTCTTGCCGATCCGGCCATCCGCGCAGCCGATGCCGATGTTCTTGTTCGAACCGCCGAAGCCGCCCTGGACATGTCCCTTGAAATGGGTCAGGACAACCAGGGAATCATAGGTGGTCATGTGCGAACCGACGGACATTTCCTTCATCCACTTGCCGCCCTTGATCGGCAGCAGTGCCGTGCCCTCTTCATCCATGATGTCCACCGGGCAGAACGTCCAGCCGTTCACCTTCAGGGTTTCCCGATGCTGGGCCGTGGTATAGCGGTCTCCTTCATAGTACGTGTTGGTTTCGACAATGCAGGCATCCTTCAGTTCCGGCTCATTCTTCATGAGACTCTCGACCCAGGCATGCGGAATGATGTTCGGGCCGTGCTGTTCGCCGGTATGCAGTTTCACGCCTGTCTTGCCGCAGATGTTGCCGTTTACGCTCTCATACGCCTTGGCCAGACCGGCCGCGGAAAGATCGCGGGTGAAGTAGACGATCGACTCATTCCCGCTTCTTTTTTCATAAGGAACATAGACGCTTCCATCAACTGTTGTCATAGCAATTCCTTTCTCTGACGAGGTGTCAGTCTTCAGTCAGATTATAGCATTCTGCTTTCGCAACCTTGGCCCTGAAGCAGACTCGAAGTCTGAAAAATATCCGAAACCTGCGCGGCGGCCGGCCTGGACAGGCATGCATCCAGACAGCTTTTTCCTCCTGTTCCTGCCTGGAACAGAACCGCGGACAGAAAGAAAACGGGATCCGTGACACCCTTTGCGGTGTGCAGATCCCGTCTTCCGCTTAAGCCTTACACATCGTAGTCTTCCAGGCTGACGGCCATCAGACCGCCGTCATCATAGACGGTCAGGCGCATGTAGCGGCCATAGTCATCCGTTCTGTAGGTCAGGCTGTAGTACTGCAGGCTGTCGGAGTAATACGGCTCTTCCGTCGGCGTGCCGTAGGCAGCGTAGATTTCATCCAGGGTGGAACCCCAGGTGATGCCGCCGGGCAGCGTGATGGAAGGCCAGCTGCTGGCCCATTCAATGGACATGCTCACGGCCCAGACGCTGTTCTCCGTGATGTCCTGGGTGCTGCTGCTCACGTTCGCCAGACCGACCTGGAAGTCCATGTCATACTGGCTGTTGTTCAGCGAGATGGTTGCGGCCTGCTTGTCGCCCGGGTTGGTGACATAGCCGTCCGGATAGCCATAGTCCGCGGTGCTGAAGGACCAGATGGAGGCGATATCCTGGTAGGCAAACGGCAGAACATAATCCGTACTGTCCAGCGTGAAGGACATGGTGGTCCAGTCGGCGCTGCCGGTGGTCACCTGGCTGTCCGTGGCAGCCGTGCTGGCGGCTTCAGCCGTTGCCGCTGCGGTCGGGGTGGAAGTTGCCGTCGAAGTATTGCTGTTGCTGCCGGAGAACAGACCGCTGTCGGTGTATTCATCGGCATTCAGGGCATCCTCCGGAATTTCAATCGAATCGATCGAATTGTAGTCCGACATGGCCACTTCCGTCTGGAAGGTATCCATCGCGACTTCATAATCCCCCAGGTCCTGCCCTGCCAGGAGGTTATCGAAGAGGGCCTGGCCGAGGTCCGCCATGTCAATGACCATGCCTGCCAGATTCTTCGAATCCTTGCCGACATAGATCGTGATCGGCAGAGAGACATCCGCCAGATCATCACTCGTCATGAATTCCATGAGCACATCGCTCAGACCGGTCTGATCCAGCGTGCTCTGCAGCTGATCGCCGCTGACCGTGGAGGTGATCACGTAGCATTCCTCGTCGTGGAAGGTTTCGGTGTCTTCCGCCAGTTCTGCTTCGATGCTGCCATCCGCGATGCCCTGGATCAGATCTTCATTGTAGAGGCTCGAGACGGCTGTCACCTCGTCATCCGTCATGTCCTGGGTATATTTGACATACGGATCGCCGTCGGAGGTTTCATAGATGGTCAGCACGTTGTCTTCCAGCACCGTGTAGTCTTCAAAGTCCATGGTTTCGCTGGAATCCAGGAAGGACATGGACAGCGTACCGGTGGAATGGGTGACCAGCGGATCGATGGTGATCTCGGAATCCTGCGTGGCCTGGATCGTCATCCCGATGCTTGTGTTGTAGGAGGTCAGGTTGACCGTACCGTCAAAATCCATGCTGACGGATTCCTCAGCCGACTGGACATCGGCCATGTTGTCGACAATCTTTCCGGCCAGACTCTGCGCGGTAACGGATCCGCAGCCGCTGAGCGGTGCGATCAGACTGAAGGACAGGACTGCGGCAGAAGCCATTTTTACTGTTTTGTTCATCATTGCATTACCCTCGTTTCTACATCAGCTTACTGAAAGCTGTCAGCACTCATTTCCAGATAGTTCGTGAAGTAGCGGTTGCCCTGCGTATCGGTGATCCGGAACAGGCACACATAGTCACTTGTCGTATCTTCGTTGGCCTTCAGTTCCACCCGGAAGTCCCCCTGGACGACCATGCTGGAACCGACCCCCGAAGAGCTCTCCCATTCCTCAAACGGCGCTACCGTCTGATCATCGTTGAAGACGATGTCTCTGGCGAACAGGAACGGCGTGATGTCATCGCCCTCCTGAATTTCGATCAGGTTCTTGTCCGGGTACAGCGAGCTTTCGGTATCCAGCACGCTGTAGACCCCGATGATGACTCCGTTGGGATTGGCGTCATCGACCCGGACATGGATGTAGGCTGTCTTGACGTCTTCGCTCATCATGTTGATGATGACCGGGACCGCATAGGTGACATAATCATCTGTCCGTTCGATTTCGGTGGCACAGCACGGCAGGCTGTTCCCGCTGTCGTCCATCAGGTAGAAGATCCGCCCGTCGAAGCTGCTGGCCAGAACGCCGCTGTCGCTCAGGGTCACATCTCTGGAGTTGATCCAGCAGATGTAGGTATTCTCATCATCCGCCTGCCAGATCGAAGCCTTGGCATCGGAGAGGTTGGACATCTGTTCTTCACTCAGCTGGATGTAGTATTCCGAAGCGGTCTCGCCCTGGGACGGCACGACCTCCGAGACATTCCAGGTATACAGCGTATCGCCGTTCAGCGTCGCCGTGAAATCCTTGATGAAGGAGGTGTAGACCGGGCTGAAGCCGTTCTGCTCATAGGCGGCCACCCAGGCATCGGCATATTCCTTGTTCTCATACGGGAAGTAGATGGAGATGCCGTTTGCCCTGGCAATGTTGGAACCGTTCACGACCACCGCACTCTGCAGGGCATCAGCCAGCGCAGCCGATTCCGTCGGGAACTCTGACTGCATGGCTGTGGACAGCGAGTAGAGGTCGATATAGTCATAGAAGCTGTCCGGGCTGACCATGCCGAAGGTCTTGGCGCTGCCCCGGCACTGGGCAATACGGGCATAGCCGCCATTCTTCAGCGAATCGTCTGCCGTGCTGACCAGGGTTTCCAGGCTGCTGACGACATCCGGAACCTTGGCAAGATCCACACAGGACAGAGAGTAGTCCGGCGCATAGGAGCCATAGCTGTCATAGAAGGCAGAATAGGCATCGATGATGGAAGCTGCGCTCTCGGCACCATTCCAGGCATTCTCTGCCGTGATGTCTGCCAGGCAGCTGTAATCCCAGCCGTACCCGGTTTCCACTTCTTCCGAAGCGATCAGGTAACTGGCATCTTCCTGCAGCGCATCGGCCACTTCAATCATGCCCATCAGGCAGGCATCGAAGCCGATGAATTCCAGTTTGGTATCCTGCTCCAGCTGTGAGGCGTCCAGACCCGACTGCAGTTCGTTGACAGAAAGCAGATCGTAGTCATAGTTCTCATCCGCGCCATAGCCGATGACCGCCCCGCCGCCGTGATTCCAGAAGATCATGCTGTAGTGCTGCGCCGGATAGTTTTCATAGGCATAATCCATGAATTCCGTCACGGTCGCCGCATCACCCATGTTCTGGGATGTCATGTCATAGACCAGATGCAGGTCCTTGTTCCTCAGTTCATAGATCCCGAGCTGGTCCGCACTCACCGATGAGTTCCACCAGTAGCTGGAACCGCCGGCACAGACTACGACGTTCATCTCACTCGTGTCGTAGCCGCTGAGCGCCATCTCCTGCAGGTCCGCTGTGGCGGCACCCGCCTCGGATTCCAGATTCGATCCGACCATGTACACCAGCAGAGTTTCCTCTGTCGTGTCTTCCGGCTGGCTGGTGACCAGCCCGGACGCCGTCTTTTCCGCTTCCGCCGTACTCTGTGACGAGCACCCTGATCCGCAGAGAAGCAGAGCTGCTGTCAAAACCGGTACTGCTTTCCTGAACTGTTTCATACGTTTCCTCCCTTCACAAGCAGGCTTCTGTAATGCCTGTTGTCCGCCGGCTTTCACATACAATACTGTTCAGGTCTGCCAAAGGTTTCAGCCGGCCAGGAAATTTTTTACGATTTTCTTAAACGTGCTTTCCTCTGCGGAAACGCAGTAGAGATAGTAGCTGATATCGTCTTTCTCCCCGGCCGCATAGTACGAAGCACTGCCGCTGCTGCCGCTGCGGGCCAGGATGACTTCCTGCCCGGCGACCCGGCTGGCGGGAAGATCCGACATGCTGTCGGGCATGACCGAATGCGTCCTGCTCAGCACCACCATGACGTCCGTCCCGTCATATTCGTAATAGAAGATGCCCGCATCGTCCGTCACCACATCATTGTCCCGGATGACGACGGCGCTGCCCTCGGTATACACGGCATCCGGAATCAGCGTCGTGCAGTCAAAGCCGATCCAGTCGCTGTATTCTTCCACACTGATCTTCTGCGATCCTTCGGCCGGCTCATTCAGTTCCCGGATCATATCCGTCCCCGGAATCAGGGTCCATTCATAGACATTCCGGACCGGCAGGATAAACGCAATCACCAGAGCAGCTGCCGCAGCCAGGGCAATGCCCCAGCTCTTCCGGAATCTCCAGCCATGGCGCTCTTCCGGCACCGGCACGTTTGCCGGACCGTTCTGCTTTTCGGCTTCAATGCTCTGCAGGGTCTTCTGGATCAGCGCTTCCGGAGCGTGCAGGTTGTCGATATCATTTTTATAGGAGTTCATCCTCGTACGCTCCTTTCAGTTTCTTCTTCAGCAGTTCCCTGCCCCGGGAGAGTCTGGTCTTGACGGCTCCTTCACTGAGCTGCAGGGCCTCGGCCGTCTCCCGGATGGACAGCCCTTCATAGTAGAAGAGATGAATCACCTGCCTGTATTTCACAGGCAGTTCCAGTACTGCCTGCGTCACGTCGGAGTAGTCTTCTGCCGGTTTCACAGAAGGTTCCGGCAGGGCATCCATCGCGACCCGGCGCTTCCGCCACGGCAGCGACATCGCCGAATGACATTCGTTGATCGTCACCCGGATCAGCCAGGCCTTCAGATGCTCCTCACTCGTAATACTGTCCTGATGGCGGAAAAGTTCCAGAAATACGTTCTGAAAAATATCATCCACCTCCGGCGCATGATTGGTATTCACCACTGCCAGCCGATAGACCATGTCGGCATATTTCCGCACGGCTTCCTCGACGTTGACCTGATAGGCGTTTTCTGGCTTCTGTTCATCCATAAATCAATGAAATACTACATGAGCGTCTGCCCAAATGCAATGTACAATCCCGCTTTCGGAGCGCCTCAGAGCCCTCTGAATCCTGCTATAGTAGTAGCGGCAGCCATGAGCCATCATGGTTTCTCTGCCCGCCGTCAGGCGGATCGTTCATCCCTTTGATATTCATGGAGCAGCAGGAAGAACAGAAGAGTGCCAGGGGGTTATCGGCAAAAGCACTGAAATGGATCGCCATGCTGACGATGCTCATCGATCACATCGCAGCGGCGGTCATTTTGCCTCTGTATTTTCGCGGCAGTTCTGCAGGTGTGCTGGCCTGGCCGCTGTATGAAAAGATGCGGCTCATCGGACGGCTCAGCTTTCCGCTCTTCATCTATCTGATCGTGGAAAGCTTCTTTCATACCAGGAACCGGAAACGGTTTGCCGCCGGCCTGTTCCTGTTTGCCCTGCTTTCCGAGCTGCCGTTTGATGCGGCGGTTGTCCTTCCCTTCGGCTGGCAGAATGTCACGGCAGAAACTCTGTTCTACATGCAGAACATCTACTTTACCCTGCTGATCGGAACGCTCTGTATGCTGCTGTCGGAATCTGTCCTGCATGGCAAGGCGGCACTGGTTTCCGAAGCCGAGGTCCGGAAAAACAAAGATCTGCTTTCCGACCGGCCGCTGGCTGTCACGGTCCTGCTGTGCGGATTCATCACGTTCGGCGGCTGCGCTCTTGCCAGCCTGCTGCGGGTGGATTATGACCTCTATGGTGTTCTGGCTGTGATCCTGGCCTACTGGATCCGCAAGAGCGGGCGGAAGAATCTGGAGATCTTCGGCATCGTTCTGCCGCTGGCTCTTATCAGTACGACAGAACTGTTCGCCCTGCTGGACGGCCTGCTGCTCCTGGCATACAACGGGCAGCGGGGCAGCATCCGTCATAAATGGCTGTACTATCTCTTCTATCCGGTGCATCTGGCCGTTCTCACTGCGGTCCGCTTTTTCCTGCTTCGGGGGTGAATCCTCTGATGTCCGGACAAAGGAAAAGAAGACTGCTGGTACAGTCTTCCTGCTCAGGCAGCCGCCTGAGTGATTTTTTTATTCATGCTTCTTCCGCAGTCCTTTGTCGGTGAGGATGTCTGCGGGTCTGGCCGCGGCAGGAAGTCAGCGGAACGGATCCGGGGCATCTGCCGTATTCGGGACCGGACTGCGCTGCGGCTGTCCGGCAGATGCCGGGGCTGCTTCTGCCGCAACAAGATTATTGAACGTGATAGCCGAGACCTCTGCCCCGTTCCTGGTGATGACCGGATCAGCCAGGATGACGGAGGCGTCGTTCGGATCCAGATATGGGGTGACGATGATCCGGTAAACACTGCTGTCATAGGTGGTGTTTTCATCGGTACCGGTCAGTTCTCTGATCTGATAGATGTATTCCGTTCCCACATCGTCGGCACCATAGGAGATCGGATCAAACTGAACGGTTCCTTCAGCATCATTCTGTCTGGTCTGCAGCGTATATCCGTCCGCATCCAGCAGGCAGAACGAGTAGCTCTGCTCTGGTGTGCCGCTGTTTACGGTTTTCCAGGCGGTCAGGGTCAGGGAACCGGACGGCTCCTCCTGTGTATTGGTTACCGTGAACCCGCTGGCCGCATCACCGGCAATGCTGGTTTCATAACCCGTCAGCGGATCTTCGCTCAGGGTGTACGTGATCCGGTTTCCCTCACTGTCCGCCTGATCCAGGTGGGTAAAGGTTTCCGTCCAGGCGTTCTCCTCCGTCAGGGTGGCACTTGCCTGTTCGCTGCCGTCGGCCAGCAGACGCACCGTCACTTCGTCCTGAATATCCCCGTACCATATCTTGGAAACCGGGATCCGGATGGCATTGTTTGTGAGCATATACTGCAGATGGACCGTAGTGATTCTGGTCCAGTTAGGACCATCCCAGGTTGTGACGGTATCTGATGAGGTGGTCTCCTCAACGGCATATTCATATTGGGTACCGCTCGCTGAGGATTCACTGAAGGTGAGTGACTGCAGGGCATCCGGTGCCAGCAGGGCCAGCAGGGAATCATAATAGATGAAATAATTCTGATCCTTATAAAGGGTGTCACTGTTATTGGTCAGGGTCACGTCATCAAACGCCAGGGTGAATGCGGCAGAGTCCGGTTCCGGATTCCTGACGAGCTGAAAAGATGCTGAAGGCAGTCCCGTCTCTTCATCCGTGGTATAGGAAGAAAAGTGAACGGGAACGCTGAGCGTGCCGGTATAGCCCTGGCAGTGCACTGTCTGACCCAGTTCGGATCCTGATTTGACGACGGTACCGCAATCCTCACCATTAAAGCTGATCGCAATGCTCTCTGGAAAGACACCTGTTTCCGAGCCTTCATGATACAGTTCAAAAGACATCGGATACGAGATGGAGAGATCCACTGCCTCCGGGATGGTATTCGCTGCCCAGGCGGCAGTGACACGCAGATCATAGACGGTAATCGACTGTCCGTAACTGGAAGCCTCTACCGGAAGCGGTGCTGTAAAGAAAACAGCCGACAGTACTGCCAAACTGCCAAGCAGGATTTTCCTGATTTTCTGACTGGCATATTGAATCAACATAGTAGGATATCCCCCAGCAAAAGTTCTATCACGATTCTGCATAAAGGAAAAGCCAGATTCAGATGCCCTTCTGTCATGATGGCGGAAGTGCTGTACTGAATCAGTGAAAATGATTGTGGATCCGGTCTGAATCCGATCATATTTTCATCTGCCGGATCAGTTCTTCTGTACTATGCCTCTGCCCGTCTGACCGATGTCCGGCAGGATCCAGAGCACGGCGACCAGGACATACAGAATATAGGAAACCACCGGCAGATAATAGGACAGCGGCATCGCCGCGGCATAGGCAAGGATGGTGATGAGACTTCTTCTGTCCTGGCTGAGCAGGCCTGCCAGCGTCGCCTTCCGGCCATTGGCGCGGTAAACCGCTGCCGCCAGGATATGGTAGGCAATGGCGGAAAGGAACAGAATGATGCTGTACAGAAGACCCGGCGTGCCGCCGAAGCCGGCTTTTGAGGTCCAGGCCGTGGCAAACGGAATCAGGGAAACACAGAACATCCAGAGCAGATTGGCCCACAGGGTCTGCCCGCTGATCTGTTCGGCACCGGCAAGCAGACGGTGATGATTCACCCAGTAGATGCCGATATACACATAGCTGATCAGATAGCCCAGAAAGGTGGGAACCAGACCCGCCAGGTCCGCCCAGGTGCTTCCTTCCGGCGCACTCATCTCCAGAACCATGATGGTAATGATGATGGCCAGCACGCCATCACTGAATGCTTCCAGTCTTCCTTTGCTCATTGAGAATCCCTCCTCAGCTTATGTTCCTGTCAGGATACCTGTTTTCCGTTCCTGCCTCACTCCGCATCAAGCATCGGCAGGGCATGCCTTTCCAGCACATCGGCGATCTTCTCCAGTGCTTCCTGATATGATGCGTCATCCTGATAATCATACCAGTAACCATTCGATGATTCAGGATGATTCCGCTTCGCCGCAGCCATCACGGCCGTTCTGACTGCCAGAGTCTTATCGATGCTTTCGCCTGTCTGTACGTTTGAGATCAGACAGATCCTCAGCGGTCCATACCCGGGAGTCTCGGCGATCCGGACCGTCTGCCTCGCTGTATCGGATGCATTCTCAACGGTGCGGATCACGGCTCTGCGGTTGAAATCCCAGTCCGAAAAATCATCCCATCCTTCAAATCGTCATGGGATAACCCTTTTCCTTAAGGTAATGTAGAAGATTCTAAAAGTCAGGATTCAGGATCGGATCCCCGCCTGCGATGTAAAAGTAGGGAACCCGTCAAATGTGCTGCAGAATACTTCACAGGAAACAACGACTTTTTTCTTTTGCTCAAAATTCATCATGCACAGCGGCATCGCCTGGTTCTCGGCAAAGTTGTAGCAGTGTTTGCACTGCTGGTCACAGTCATCGAAGATATGCCACTGAAATGCGAAATACTCTGCCACCGTTCCCTCCTCCCGATTTCTCTATCTCTTCTGGCAGCAGATTACTTCTGTTCCGGCTTATCTGCTGCGCCGCAGGCCGTGCCTTTGTCAGTGTTTTTCCGGTTCCAGAGTGCCAGATGTTTTAATACCATAGTGATCCTTTTCACCAGCATTCAGCGGCAAGCATCAGCTGCTTACATGCTGAATATAATTGCTGAACATTTGAAAAGGAAATGAAAAAATTCAGCTCATGATCTTTACTGCAGTCAGAAGGACTGACGGAGGAAAACGGTATTCCTTCCGGAAAACAGAAAACGGTTTTCCTGCGGGAAAGACCGTTTTTCTCAAGAACTGATTTTTGCAGAGACTTTATTCCTCAATACCTTCGATACTGCGGAGTTCAACCTTGCCGCTCTTAAGCCGCCAATGAGCATAGATGAACATGGCAATGGTCAGCACGATGTTGCCGATGATGCCGACCCGGTCCAGCAGCTGCAGGCTGAAGATGCCGATGAGCAGCGATGCAATCCCGGAAATGGTCAGCAGGATGCAGTACACCGGATAGGAGCAGTGCAGCGAACAGTTTTCCCAGGCTTCCGGAAATTTCTGCGGCAGACGGTAGCTGAGCGCCACGGCAACGACGTTGACAAAGGCACCCGGTGCCGTAATGAAGGACACGATCGTGTCGAGGGAAAAACCGCAGATGACAGGGACAATGGCAATCAGCCACATCGTAATCAGGACATTGGAAGCGACTCCGTTCTCATTGCGCTTGGCCAGGAATTTCGGCAGCCAGCCGTCATTGGCACCCGCCCAGATCGGTGCCCACATGCCGGCAATGCCGCCCAGCAGGGAGGTCAGCAGGGCAAAGATCGCACCGCCGATCATAAAGAAGATATAGAGGGCATGCGGCATGAGCTGCTGTGCCACATAACCCAGGGTATAGGAAGCCGCTTCCGACACCGGCAGAACTGCGGCTGCGGTGTGACCAAGGAGAGCATATACGACAGCACAGATGGCACCGGAAACAAACATGGCAATCGGGATGTTCCGCTTCGGATTTTCGGCGTCAGCGGTGACGTTCAGAATGGAAGTTGTCCCGTTGCAGGCAAAGCTCATCAGCGCCACTGCCATCATAAAGGATCTTGCCCCGTTGGCAAAATACGGAGTGCCGTCATGTACGGCAACGCTGTCCCCATTGATGAAGCCGAAAATGATCAGCAGAAACAGAGCCGCATACATGCAGACCGTCAGCACATTCTGAATCTTTGCCAGGAAACTTGTACCTTTCAGAGAAATCAGGAAAAACAGTGTCAGAATACCGACGGAAATGAGTTTTGAATAAGGGGCCAGGGCCGGAATCAGCTGAATCAGATAATTGGCAACTGAAATGCCCAGCACTGAGAAGGAACAGTTGGAAATGACATAGACAATCGCCATGACACCGGTAAAATCCGGCGGCAGAACGAGCGCCTGCTGGGCATAGACACCGCCGTCCTTGGCGAACATGGAAGAGATGAAGATGTTGCGCATCTGCTGGATGATGGCGAAGAACATGGCCACTACCATCGCCAGTTCGATACTGCGGTCGGTGATGCTTACACCCATGCACAGCATCGAGAATATGCCGGAACCGATGACAGATCCTACGCCAATGGAAACCAGACTGAAGAGTGAAATCTTTTTGCTGTTCTGTTTTGTCATAATCATCTCCCCTTAGCTGAGATCAGCAAATGCTTTTTCAATCCGCTGCCAGGCTTCCTGAATCAGTGCCCGGCGTGTAGAAAGACACATCCGTTCAAAACCGGCCCCATAATCCGGATCAAACATCTTGCCGCCTTCGAGCAGAACGTCCGCATCAAAATAGATGCGGCGGTGAATCTCCTCCGGTGAAATGCCATAGTCACGGAAATCAAGCCAGAGAATATAGGTTCCTTCCGGCCGGGCCGCATGAACTTTCGGCATATGCTCATGCAGGAAATTCAAAACCCAGTCGATATTGCCATCGAGGTAGACTTTCAGTTCGTCAAGCCATTCCTCGCCGCCCTCATAAGCTCCCTGCATGGCGGCCAGTGTCAGCGGATTTGGACTGATATAGTCAATGGCCTGATCAAAGGCTGCCTTCAGTTCCGGATTTGTGATGATGGCATTGGTGCCCTGCAGGCCGGCCAGGTTGAAGGTCTTGTTCACACCGTTGAAGGTAATCAGATTCTTCCCGTCAACCAGTGTAGCCAGCGGATGGAATTCCTGATCCGACCGGATCAGATCACCATGAATCTCATCGGAAATCACTAGGACATCATTGGCTGTACAAATTTCATACATGCGCACCAGTTCTTCATCGGTCCAGATCCGGCCGGTCGGATTATGCGGATGGCAGAGAATAAATATTTTCACATCCGGTTCTGCGCATTTCTTTTCAAAATCAGCCCAGTTGATGGTATAGTGCAGGTTTTCATCAGCGATCAGCTGGGAATTGCATACCTTTCGTCCAACCTTTTCGATATTAATGGTGAAAGGGCCGTAGATCGGCCGGTTGATCAGGATGCTGTCGCCCGCATTGGAGAAAGCCCGGAAGGCAGCCTTCAGCGCTTCAATAGTGCCGTTGGCGTAGGAAATAGTATGCGGTTCAATCTCCCAATTCTGTCTCTTCCTGTACCAGCGGCAGACGGCCTCATACCACGCCGGATCTACTTCCGGTGCGTGTGCCAGATAGCCGTAGATATTGTGCCGGGCACGCTTCATAATGCTTTCCCGTACCGAGTCCGGTGCACTGAAATCCATATCGGCTGTAAACAGTGGAATGGTGTTGGCATCATAGTGATCGCAGAATCCGTACCTCAGCATCAGCGGACCGGCGTCCCATTTTGAAGCACCGGTACCATGACGATCGATTGGCTCATCGAAGTTGTACATGCTTGTCCTCCATTTAGTTAGTCTATCTAACTTATAACACTGTTTTTCCAGCTGTCAAGATCCGAGAATATGGAAAAGCAACGGCAGACCAAAACTGCGGACAGCTTCTTTTTCAGAAACTGTCCGCAGTCTTTCTGCCTGATTGTTTTCAGAAAATGCTTGATCAGCCGGTTATCATGACCTTCATGGCTGTATCTGCCTGATCAGCTGTTTCAAAAGCCTGCGGGCCCTCAGACAGCGGGAAGCAGTGAGTGACCAGAGCTTTGGTGATGTCATGATGCGTTGCCAGCAGTCCGCGGCTCTCCTTCAGATCCTCACCCGAGAACATGACCGAACCATGAATCTGCGCATTGTTATAAACGAGTGCCTGCATATTCAGCTCTGCTGGCTTCCGGTGAATAGCCAGGACGACAATCGCGGCATTGTATTTCAGCATATCAACAACCTGCCCGAGCAGCGGACCGACACCTGCCGCATCCAGATACAGATCCACATCCGGTGCATCCGGCATCGTCATGGAGAATGCCGTACCAAACTGCTTCTGCAGCGCTGCTTTGAGATCCTGTTCTTTTGTATTTACCGCAGCTGCCCCTTCCTGAGCCGCCCTGGCCAGCCGAAACGGTACAATATCGGCCAGGACAACAGGTCCGATGCCCTTTGCCTTCAGGTACTCATAGGCACATAAACCGATAATGCCGCCGCCAAGAACTGCCACATGGGCATTCTTATTCATCGGAACTTTCTTCACGCCGCTCATAGCGACGCTGAACGGCTCCATCAGAGCTGCTTCCTGAAAGCTCATCTCGTCTGGAAGCGGGTACAGATCAACATCCTTCTGTGGATGGCAGACCTTGATATATTCTGCGAAAGCACCGATATAGGCACCTGGTTTGTCCGCTGCATAGCCGACCAGGTTCCGCGAAAGATTGGAGATAAAGACGCGATCCCCTTCTTTAAATTCGGTGCGGGCGCCGGCCCTAGCAACAACCCCGGCCATCTCATGGCCGAAGCCGCCTGGCACACCGCTCCGGTAGCTGGCCAGATCCGTCCCGCAGATGCCCCGGCTCTGAATCCTGACCAAGACATCTTCCTCAGAGACCTCCGGAACCGGGCATTCCTGCACCGATACTTTCTTCACGCCATCCAAGAACAGGCATTTCATCATTTCCATAGCAGCAGTACGATCCTTTCTTTTATTAGCTTATCTAACTAATAATAACTATAAAAAGATCAGTCTCTTTGTCAAGAAACTGATCCAATAAATTCCCTGTCTGAAAGGATGCGGATCACAAAAGCGGATCAGCTGGTTTCTTTCTCTGATTCATTCTGATCCAGTTCATTCAGATAACGGGTGTACTCAGCCAGAATCTGATAAAAGGTTTCCAGGTCCTCTTCGCTGTAATTCGCCATCAGCCGTCTGATTAATGCGTCAGACTGTTTTTTATCATAACGCGTGTGCGCTCTATCTAGCTGCTGCCCCTTAGCTGTCAGATAAAGGTGCTGGATCTTGGCATTATCCGCATCCTGCCGCTTCTCCAGATATCCATCCTTGATCAGACGGTTGATCTGAGCAGAGACAGTTGCCTTGGTCTTATGCCAGTAAGCAGCTATTTCCGTAACGGTTGTTCCTTTGTGATAACGGATATAACGGATTGTATGCGCATCGATTTCATAGATCTGCGTTCCGGGAACATAGCTGCGCGGCATCATCTGATTTCGGCTGTATGCCTGTACGAAATCATAGATCATATCCGTCGCCCAATGTTCCTTTTCGTACGCTTCCGTTATTTTTTTAAATTCCTTTTTCATATCTGCTCAGTCTTTTCTTCAGCAAGTGTATCAGAATTGCTTGATGACTGCCAGTATGGCACCACTCTGTCGCAGGCCGTTCAGGCCCATGATTCGATCCTCTGACTCATCGGACAGGATGATTCTCCAGGATTGCCTGTTCCAGATTTGCTTTCAGCAGGGCGAGTCTTTTCCGGGTATCCGGATTGGTGCCGCAGTAAGAAGGATCCATCTCCTGATTAGGCTCATACGGACACGGAATACCGTACAGACTGAACTGATCGCTGGTGAGGTCGATATAGAGGCCGTTGATCCTGTTGAAATAATGCGTACCGCCCCCCGGCACCCGGATCCGGTGAATACTGCCGCCGAAATATTCATAGACGATGACGGCAGTGATGGCGCATTGGCCATAGGTCGGATCATTTTTCCTGTCATACTGCGGATCCAGCTGTGCCGAAGGATAGGCCGTCTCCCTGACCCAGTTCTTCAGCAGCAGGGTGAAGAGATCATTCAGAGTCGATACGGAATCCTGCTTTCTGCCTGCCAGAGGAATATCGCCATACTCCTCACCGAAATAATGGATCTCTCTGCCAGAATCTGTAAAAAAGTTCATGTTTTCATCCCTCTTATCTGCATACAGCTTTGGACTCGATGCAGGCCAGGAATCAGCCTGAAGCCTGTTCATATTTCATATCTTCATGATATGTTTTTACCTCTCGTTTCTCAATCCTGTCTGGATGTTTTGTCTGCTGATCTGCATGCAGGATCAGCCTGTTCCGTATCAAGGCCTTCCCTGCACTGCTTTTACCTGCCAGACGAAAAATTCACATCACAGATCGGATTATCGAAGAAGGCTGATCGAATATGGCTGTTCATGCATGCAGTCCGGCATCCAGATCCTGTCAGATGAATCTGATTCTGTCTCTGACACAGAAAGCAGAAAAAAACTGATCCTGAACCATCAGGGTCAGCGTCATCTGTCAGGTATCCGATGTCAGAAAACAGTCTTGACCAGTTTGCTGAGCAGTCCGTAAGCCAGGTTGATCGCAATCAAAGTAATGATGAGCCGGATCACCAGCGGCCTGACAGCCTGTTGGTTTTCTTCTGCGATCTTGTTGACATCGTGAATGTCTGCCCATTCCATGGACTGGCAATAGGGGCAGAATACCTTACGCGCATAACTGCTGTACTCTGGACTGTTAACCACTGCGGCTCCTTCGGTTTTCGTCCTGGTCGTGCTGACTTCTTTGTGCATGACACCCATCTTCAGGCTGTCCTGCGTCCCCTCAAACGTATTTCCGCATTTACGGCAGGTCACGCGGATGACCCGGCTGGCCATCTGTTTCTTCTCGTACTGCTTAATGGTTCTGAGAAAGCGGATGACACAGATGACGATGAGCGCGAACTCAATCAGTGACAGCACCTGAAGCAATCCTTCTTCCATTTTCTCTTACCCCTCATAAGATTTTCTGTTTAGTATGCCGACAGTCATTGCCGCTCTGCATTTCTGCGGATTTCCTAGACCATCCCGCCTGTCTTGTTCCACCCCCAATACTAGCATAAACAGACGAACCGGAAAGCTTCGGGGAAAACTGCTCTGCCCCTTCCCTGACGTAGCCAAAAAAACGCCAGCCTGTTTCTGCACAGACTGACGCCATCGGAAAATGACAGATATGGACAGCTGCTTCTGAAGCCCGCTGGTGTGTTCTGCCTACAGCATTCCGAAAGATCGGAAGGACCGGAATGCGGAACGAAGCGGGCTGAAACAGAATGTCCTGCAATGTCTCTGCCGTCAGTTTACAGGCCCAGTTTCTGCACCGCCGCCAGGAATGCTTCTTCAGTCTGATCCGTGCGGCCGCTGACGATCTTATCACTGCCACCGCCCGAGCAGTTCAGATCTTCCTTCAGAGCCGCAAAACAGGTCCGGGCCCTGCCGGCTTTGGAGACAATGGCAAATTCAATCTGATCCCCGCACGTGTAGAGGATCCGATCATGCTCGTCAACCCGTGCCATGGCCTGGGAAAGCAGCCGCAGATCAGCCGTGTCTTCACCGGTTAAGGGAATAACGGCAGAACCCTGTTCTGCATAGGCCCTGGCCTGAAAATCCATCAGCTGCTGCTTCAGCATATGGATCGTCTGCTTGTTCTTTCCGTTTGTTTCCAGAAGAGCCCTGACCTTTTCAGCCAGATCCTTACGCCCGATGGAAAGCAGATCGTCAAGAACCCGCAGCTCTGCCTCGTCTTCCTTCAGCAGCTGTGTGGTCCGGCCGGCACAGGCAAAGTGGATCCGTATCCCGTTTCTGCCATGGTTTTCATGATCGAGGATGACAAAGGATCCGATTTCACCGGTGTGATTGATGTGCGGCGTGCCGCAGGGCTGCTGATCCAGTCCTTCAATCGTGACGATCCGCACTTCATCAAACTTCTGGTACGCCAGGTCTTTGTATTCACTGCCTTTGACATAGGAAAAATGCACCGGCGCATCCTGGCGGATTGCCTTCTGCATATAGGCTTCCGTTTCCGCAATGTCCTGTTCACTGAGACCGCGCGCGTTAATGTCATAGTACATCGCGTTCTGACAGCCGGTACTGGTGATCAGCAGTCCTTTCTGGTGGTAATACGAGTCCAGAATATGCAGGGCGGACTGGGCTGCAGAACGGGCCAGACGCTTGTCAAAATCTACATGCATGACGATGGGATCCTGCAGGGGCGCACCGCCTACGTGGTGCCAGAGGGTTTCTCCCTGCCACCGCAGACCATCCACCGCCTGGCCGTTGATCGTGCCTTCATCGGAAGGCATGCCGCCCTTTTCACCATAGAAGACCGTATCGGCAAACCGGTACCAGCCGTCTTTCTCTTCCTGAATGGATGTTACCGCATCCACCTTGGCATAGTCATCGTAGTTTCTGTTCATCCGTTTCTTCCTTTCTTCTGACTGTCATTGGTTTTGCGGCAGCAGATCTGTACGGGAAAACCCATAACCGCCAGATCCCTGCTTCGCAGGATTTCAGAAGTCTGATCAGAAAAATACAGCAGAGCCTTGTTCATCTCGGCCATGGTGCGATGGAAACGGACCGCAGCCTGGTCCGTCTTCAGATTTTCATCATCATAATGCTTACTGAGATAATGCGCAATCATATGGAAAGGGTGCCTGATATTACTGGAACAGGCTGTCCTTACCTGTTCGCAGATCCTGCAATTCAGAACAGGTAATGCCATGTCAGGCGCTAAAACAGCAGGTAATACGGTGGTTCAGATCAGCAGCATATCCTCACATGACAAAACCGGTGCGATGATTCGCATTTTCCTTATAACAGGGATAACCGCACCGCTTTCTTTTCTGTATGATCTGCCCGGGAACCTGATCAAACAGCCATCAGAGAAATGTCATTCATCTCAGGCAGTTTCTGAAAGTCATTTCTCATAACTCCTTATTCCCATACAATCCTGTCTGTCACAGACCTGAGTCTTTATGATGAATTCTGTTGTCTCTATGCGATCCTGATCATCTATATGAGGATTCATGGATCTATTGTTGTCAAAATGCTGCTGAGGGATTCCTCCATACCTTGACTGTCTAGCTGATGCATGGATCGATCTGATGTTCTGTATGTTTTGGTATCTCAAGCTTATAAGCCATATTTCTTACTCACATCAGACAATGCTTCTCTGGCTCCTCGGGTTTTTCCCTCTCTGATGTCGTCTTCAGACATTTCCAGATCACGATAGAGCTGTTCCTTCTGAAACATTTTTTCGAAGGTTTCCATGCTCATCAGCACCATATCGCCATACCCATTCTTTGTCACAAAAACTGGTTCAGTGCTCTTATGGCACATTTCCGAAACCTTTGCTGTATCCTTTAGATCCTTGATCGGAATAATCTGCGGCATCTTATTATCTCCTTTTTGTGGGTTTATTATGTCTTTTTTATGCCATTTAATGCATATTGTTTCAATCCTCAGCATCAGAATCTGAATCAACAGCTGTGCCCGTCTGTTTCTGCAGAAACGGGTCCGGTATCCTTCCCGATGAATCCGAATCAGAAGAAAACGAAGATTCCTTCTGCAGGTGATCTCCGGTCCGCAGGAATGATTCCCCTGTCTGCTGCTCACTGAAGTCTGGAAAAAAAGCAGGTGGACTCCCCTACCTGCCTGAAACTGAAACAGATCCCATGCAGAAAAGATCAGGTGTTCTGCTGAGCCCGTTCAATGGTCTGATAAACTTCCTGTATGTGATGAGAGGCAAGGTCCTTCTCAAAATCGGACTGTATTTCCATCAGAGACTGATCCAGTGCCTTATGAATGTTTTTCCCCACCGGACAGGACGGGTTGGGATTTTCATGAAAGCGGAACAGGTTTTCATGACTGTTTGTCTCTACTGCCTGATAAACATCCAGATAGGATATTTCAGACAGCGGCCGCTTCAGGGTGATTCCGCCCGGCCCGCGCCTGACCTCAATGATCCCTGCTTCCTGCAGCTGCAGCATGATGTTTCTCACGATGACCGGATTGGACCCGATGCTGTCTGCCAGAAACCGGCTGGTGATTTTCTGCTCTCCTTCAAAATACTTTGCTGCGACAAGGAGATGTATCGCAATCGTGAATTTCGTGGAAATCTGCATGTCTAACCTCCTGCCTCACCTGGCGGCATCGCCTTCCGGCAGCCGCAGGCCGCACGCGGCACCGCTGAACTCACAGCCCCCGACCCGATCTTCACTGAGGAAACAGGTATGTCGTTCCCGCCGGACCAGCTTTTCCACAAATTCATTGGCGGGATGGCGGAGAATATGGACCGGTGTATCGTACTGCTGAATCTCACCGTGGTCCATGATGAACACCTTCGTGGCCAGTTTCAGCGCTTCCTGAATGTCATGCGTCACGAAGAGGACCGTGATATGCGTCTCCCGGTGAATCCGCATGATCTCATCCTGCAGGGAAGAACGGGTAATCTCATCGACGGCACCGAACGGTTCGTCCATCAGCAGGATCTGCGGCGAAGCGGCCAGGGCCCGGGCAATGCCGACACGCTGCTGCTGACCGCCGGAAAGTTCATTGGGATAGCGTTCTTTCAACGCCGGATCCAGACCGACAATCTTCATCCATTTATCCACGGCCTGGGCGGTCCGGTTCCTGTCCTTTTTATGCAGCAGGTTCGGGACATAGGCAATGTTCTGTTCCACCGTCATATTGGGAAACAGGACACTGCCCTGGATCGCATAGCCGATCGAACGGCGCAGCTGAACCGGATCGCGTTCCCTGATATTGGTACCTTCCACAAAGATATCGCCTGCCGTCGGTTCGATCAGCGCGTTCACCATCTTCAGCGTGGTGGTCTTGCCGCAGCCGGAGGAACCGATCATCGTGACAAAGTCGCCTTTCTCAACCGAGAAACTCAGATCAGGAATGATGACGCTGTCACCATAGGCTTTTTTCACATGCCGGAATTCAATCATTTTTTCACTCATTGCGGACACCTCTACTGGATCAGGCCGCGTTCGGCCAGGAATGCTTCTGCCACATCCCGCGGTTCCTTTCCTTCTACTTCCACTTCGTAATTCATTTCGACCATATCTTCATTCTGAATCTGACCGGTCAGCTGATCAAATACCTCCTGCAGTTCCGGATACTGTTCCAGCACTTCCGTCCGGACCACATTGCCGCAGAGATAGGACGGGAAGAAATCCAGATCATCTCTCAGCACCACGGCATCCGCTGTGGACAGCTGACCGTCGGTGGTAAAGACCACCATGACATCGATCTGCTTCTCTGCCAGGGCCTGATATTTCAGACCGATATCCAGATCCATCGTCCTGCCGAACCGGAAGCCGTATGTATTACATAACGCATCATAGCCGTCTTCCCGTTCATAGAAATCATACTCCGCGCCGAAGGTCAGGCTGGAAGCGATGGCCCTGAGATCAGAATAAGTCTCGATACCGTACTGATCGGCAATCTCCTTGCGCACAGCCAGTCCGTACGTATTTTCAAACCCGTACAGGCACGTCCAGGTCATGCCCATCTCTTCATACGCAGACTGCAGTTCCTCAAACTGATCTTCCGTATAGACACTGTCCTTTTTCAATACGGCATTCCATGCGGTACCCGTATATTCCGGATAGAGATCGAACTCACCGCTTTCCATGGCCGGTTCGATGTTGGAGGTACCGCCCCCGACGCCCTGGGTCAGTTCCACATTGAGATCGGTTTCCTGTTCAATCAGAATATCCAGCATCTCGCCGAGCACATACTGTTCGGTCATCGGCTTGGTGGCAATATGGATGGTCTTTTCACTCTGTCTGCCGGAAACAGCTGCGGCAAGGATCAGGCAGCCGGCCAGGATCAGGGCCGTGATTCCCATCACTTTGTTCTGGCGCTTCGCCTGTTTCGAATGCTTCTGCATTCTCTTTTCCACAATGCTCAGAATCAGATCGGCAATCAGGGCCAGCGCTGCCGTTAACAAGCTGCCGGCAACCGTCATGGCCGTATTGTTGGTGGTAATGCCCCGGTAAATCGCAACGCCCAGGCCGCCGGCGCCTATGAAGGAGGCAATGCCGGCCAGGGCAATCGTCATGGTCACCATGTTCCGGATCCCGGACATGATCACCGGCATGGCCAGCGGCAGCTTGACCTTGAAAAGAATCTGCTTTCGCGTGCTTCCCATGCCTTTTGCCGCTTCCACAATCGCCGGATCCACATTGGTCAGACCGGTATGCACAGACCTGACCATCGGCAGCAGCGCATATATCGTCAGTGCAATGACCGCCGTGGTGTTGCCGATCCCGGAAAAAGGAATCAGGAAGCCCAGCATGGAGATGGACGGGATCGTATAGATGAAGTTGATCACGCCCAGCGTCCATTTTGCCGATTTCTGATACTCGCTGATCAGAATGCCAATGACACTTCCGGCTGCGATTGCAATCGCAATGGCAAGGAAGGAAATCTCCAGGTGCTGGATCAGCAGATTTTCAAAGAAATCCCAGCGCGAGATCAGAAGCTCGAATATTTCCTGAATCATCGATTCATTCCCCGCGTCTGACGATGGCCTGAACCGGGCAGTTTTCAAAGCACAGGCCGCAGTGCAGGCAGTTCTCCTGCCGGATCACAAACGGCTTGCCGGCGTCAATGCTCTGCTGCGGGCAGTTTCTTCTGCACTTGCCGCAGCCGATGCACCGCTCCGTGATCCGGAAGCCTTTTTCAGGTAAACTGCTTTCCCCGAAGCTGAAGCTTTGCCGGTAAATCGGATTCGTACTGAGATCGAAGAACTCAAGGTTTCCGGATTCGATGGCAAACGGATCGAGAATATATCTGGATTCCCCCGGATACACATCATTCATCGAAGGATTTTCCTCGAAGATGCGGTCGATCCACTTCTTCTGTTCCGTCAGTTTCTTCACGGCCCCGGTCAG
Organism: uncultured Erysipelotrichaceae bacterium; assembly: GCA_903789495.1. Lineage (GTDB taxonomy): Bacteria > Bacillota_I > Bacilli_A > Erysipelotrichales > Erysipelotrichaceae > Bulleidia. The sequence goes on from CAIFEQ010000015.1 coordinate 29,856, forward strand.
GCGGATCATCTGCCAGTTCCTGTTCAGGCCGCTGATGGCCACCTGCGGATGGACCGTCAGCTGACGGTAGAAATCCTTCCCCCGTCCGGTGCAGAAGACCAGCCGGTTTTCTTCCACGATCATGACGTCAATGATCCGGCTGTGCGGCATGCCGTTTTCATCTACCGTGGCAAAGGAAACATCCTTGATCTCTCTGCGCATCTGTAAGCAATCCTGCTCATTCATATCCTTTCTTCCTCCTGTCTCAGTTCTGCTGATTCTTTTCTTTCAGGTCATGCAGAACCTCTGCAATATCCTGATTGATGCATAACGAACGTGACTGCAGCGCCTGCGGGGCTGCGGCTTCTCCCCTGTTCAGACAGGCATAGAAGGCTTTGGGATTCTTACCCACGGCCTGCCAGAAGGGAAACTTGATGATGACGGGCGTATTCATGCCAACCCCCAGTTCCAGATAAAGGACGTGCTGCTGTTCATGACACCGGACAAAATTCTCATACCGGTTCTGGGCCGCATACCAGCCGTCATCCTCCACGAAGGTATCATCACAGCGCAGATTCACCGTCATCTCACTGCCATCGTCCGGACATTTCGGAATCAGTTCCGTCGGGACCATCATTTTCAGTCTGCCATCTGCCGGCACCTGGAAGATGCCCTTCTCATCACAGACAAATCCCTGGGCTTCCATCATCTTGCAGATGATCTCTTCATTGTCATAGGTCTTTCTGATTTTCGGATTGACACTCTGCAGCAGACCGTAATCCCCCTGGGTATAGAACAGTCTTTCTTTGGCAAACCCGTTCAGCTGAAACTGATGATCCACATTGGTGGTCAGGACAAAATAATCCTTGCCGTTTACCAGGGAAAGCAGAGTCTCGTACACATCAGAAGGTGCTTTCACATAACGGTTGTAATAGATGTGGCGGCTCCACCAGGCCCAGTATGTTTCCCGGTCCGGAAACGGATAGAACCCGCCGGAGTACATGTCCCGGATGCCGTATTTCCGGGCAAAATCAGCGAAGTATTTCTGAAACCTTTCTCCGGAATAGGTCAGTCCGGCAGCGGTGGAAAGACCGGAACCGGCACCGATCAGAATCGCATCTGCCTGCTCAATCTGCCTGCCAAGGATTTCGATCTGCTGCTCATAGCGATCCGTAATTCCGGAGGACATTCTGCCAAAAAGATCTGTTAACGTCATCTTTTACCTCCTGACGACTGCCCTGACCGGGCAGTCTGTATAGCAGTTGCCGCAGTGCAGACAGTGCCGCTGATCAATCCGGAAAGGAACCGCATCATGCCGGATACAGTTCTGCGGGCATACCGTCAGACACGTTCCGCATCCCGTACAGGTTTCGGTAATGCGGTACGGTGCACGGGTCCCGTCTTCCGCGTGCTGTTCCGCATCGCCTATGGCAAACGATTCTCTTGTGATGGGGTTTGTGGAAAGGTCGAAAAATTCTCCTCTTCCTTCCGTCATCTTGAAAACGGCAAGTGCCTCCCGTGATTTTCCGCTCGGATAGATCTCGGCCATATAGGGATTTGCCGCAAAGATCTCTGCCAGCTTTTCGGTACCGATGCAGGCAACGGAGCCGCGGATCGAAACAGCCCTGATATGCAGCGAGGCCTCTGTCCGGTCCAGACCTTCACCGCCTGTCATCCCGGTCAAAGCGATGTACTTCCGCTGCATCAGCTGTTTATAGAAGTCTTTCCCTTTTGCGGTCAGAAAATAGAATGTTTTCTCATCCGACAGCATAATGTCTATGACTCTGGTAACCGGCTTATTCTCTTCATCCGTCGTGGCACAGACTGCAGAATGCATCTCATTTTCCAGCATCTTCAGATATCGATTTTCAGTGTCCATGTGATCTCCTGACCTTTCCGGAAATAAAGGGATCTTTATCCCGTATTTGTAATATATTTTGTTACATCTAAGATGTCAACATTTTTATTACATCTTCTGAATCAAATCATGGTTCCGTCCGGCAGAATAACGGGAACTTCTTCCGGATCAGCCTCTCCGGTGTGCTGCTTATTCCTTTCCTGCTTTCCCGGCTGCAGCTGATCAGGATCCGCCTGTCTGGATTACGGATGCGGCATAAAGACTGTCCCCATTGAAGATCAAAAAATCCCTGCCGGCCTTTTCATTTCAGGACCCGCAGAGATCTGGGCTTTGATTCTGATTCCGCTCCGTAAAAAGTATCTCTGTCTGCGTGTTTTCTTAGGAATGATCACGGGGAACCGGATTGTTCTGCATACCGATTCTGCTTGCTGAAGAAGCGATCTCAGAGCTGAACCAGTCCTATCCTGATGCCAGGACTGGACAGGACACCTGCTGTGTGAGGTTACTGACTGATCCCATCGTAATACATGACCGAATATCCATAGGCATCTACGGTGGAAATCTTCACGACCTTTTTATCGATATCCGTCAGGATGTCGAGATAAAGCTCATCTCCCTCACTGATGCGGTAGCTGAAGCTTCCACTCCCATTCCGGTCATCATACAGAGGCGTACCAAACTGTGTGACGAACTCTTCCGCAGTACTGATCTGGCCCTCTCTGCAATAGGACAGAATATCGTCCAGAGACAGCGTCTGGCTGTTCTCCTCACTATTGCAATAGCAGCCTTCGATGAGGACCGGATTCACCGAGAGAGACGCATCTTCGTAGAACTGAATGCCATAGGTCATCAGCTGGTCATCCATTTCCTGAGTGCGGTAATCGTCCAGTCTGATCAGATCTGCCCGCTCGGCCGCCACGAAATCCGCCGTGAGCAGTTCGACCTGGACGATCCCGATATAGTCCACTGCGGCGCTCTCATTGCGGCTGTCTTCCGTGCTGATTTTCAGTCGGAGCCGGTATCTGCCGGAGCTGTTCTCCACATTGATCACGGTACCGCAGGCATAGTACCTCACGCCATCCGGATAATGGATCGTTCTCCCTGTACCGCCGCGGTCCGGAATTTCACGGATGCAGGTGCCTGCACAGTACTGAAAGAGTGTATCGAGGCTTTGGTCAAAACCGTCTGTCTGCTGTGTATAGGCGGCGAACAGACTCTTTGCCAGCTCCTGGTCGCCGGTCTGGAGTACCTCCAGCAGGCGGCCCGTATAGTAATCCGTTGGTTCTTCCTGTCCGAGCGCTAAATCATGCACGTTCTGTTCCTGTTCGGATCCTGTGGGCACCAGCTCCCAGGTATCGCTGCGCGCCTGCAGACGGCGGATCAGGACGATCTGTCCATCCACGACGGTCAGCTCGGTATAAAGCTCCGGCGCATCAGACAGCTGATAGTAATACCGCACTGCGTTCTGGATCTGCGTTTCCTCAGCCGCCCCGTCAGCCGAAGCATTTGCCGCACCGAAAGTATCTTCGAATGCCTGCCAGGAGAGGTCCTTCTCTTCTTGTACATAGATGATGACATCCGACTGCGTCAGCGTGCGATCGGTCAGCGTGTAGAACAAGGGCTGACCGTCGATGCGGCAGACCGCCTGTGTGAGTCCTTCATCGCTGATGATATGGATACCGTTCTGCTCATTGTCCGCATAGCTGTCCGGTCCCGCATAAACGTCCGTCTGACCTGCCTCATACATCGCCTGGGCTTTTTCCGGCACGAAATCGATCTGGTGCAGTCCTGCCGTCCCGTCATCGGAATCGTCATCCACGGTACCATGCAGGTAAACGTAGTAGGCGCCTTCTGCCGTGCGGCTATAGAAGGTACCGTGTATGCGGTTCGGTCCGCCTCTTTTCAGGCCCTCGTCCTTCGCCAGGCTGTCGCACCATTGGTCAAAGTACAGCACAGGACCCGTAAAGGCATCGCACAGTTCCTGTGCCTGTTCCTTTAAGGTGCTGTTTTCCTGCTCCTGCGCGGAGAAAAGCGCCGTAATCCCGTCTGCGTCATGAAAGGTCAGGGCCTGGATCAGTTCCTCACGCCAGTCCGGAAAGCATACCCAGTCATCTGCCGTGTAATCTGTGCTCTTCGTTAGGATCAGATCCACCAGCCTGCACCCGGTCAGGGACAGGAGCAGTGCGATACAGATCAGTTTTGTGAATATTCTTTTCCCATTGCCGCTCTCTCTGTAAAGTCAGGCATTTTTCCTTGAAAACAAAGAACTTTTTCCGGCATCTTCTGCCTGCTGTTGTTCCTCTCGCCTGGCAAGTTTCCTGTTCCTGAACGCTGCCATGTTCATCAGATTTCCGATGAGGCGCGATTGCTGCTTTTTCTCTTTCAAATGCTTTCAATCCGCCGCTGCTGTTTTCATCAGCGCACGGATCTGAACGTCTTGGATCCGAGGCTGTCCGCATATTCCGGATAGGCCTTTTTGATGCAGCTGACATACTGCTTCTTCGGCACTGCGAATACGACATAGATCAGGAAAGCAAATACCCCTGCCAGAACAAGAGCACCTCTCAGGATCATGAAAACCTCCTCCGAGCTGTCTGTATTGACCATGCACAGCACTAACAGCGCAATCGCCGCTGCGGCTGCGATCAGCACGGATTTCCTGCTCTTCCGGTAATCTCTCTCCAGGGCATCGTGTATCTGCTGCAGCTGCTCTCTGGAATACTGTCGGTTCAGAATTGCTTTCTTAATCTCAGGCTTCAGGGTCTTGTAATATGCCATAGTTCATTCCTCACAGAGACTGCGGATGATTCCTGTTCCGTGTCTCTTTCTCTCTATTCAATAAAACTGCTGGTTCCGCTGATTGGTTTCAGAATTCAGCCATTTTTTACAAGATCTGCTGTCAGAAAGAAAAGGCTGCAGCAGCTGAGCTGATTCAGAATCAGGTTCTGAGGACTCCAGATCCGTGTGCCTGCAGCCGATGCACGGTCATTCTGTACGCAAAATGTACCAGCCAGCGTATAAACCCTGCAGGTCCGATTCATTCAGAATCTGCAGGGATTCCGTTCTTTTATTCCCATTCGATTGTCGCGGTCGGTTTCGGTGTGAAATCATACAGCACCCGGTTGACGCCGGGAACCTCATGAGTGATCCGGTCTGTGATATGTTCCATCAGCTCAAACGGGATATTCTCGACAGTGGCGGTGACGGCGTCTTTCGTATTGATGGCGCGGATGATGACCGGCCATTCAAAGCAGCGCTTGCCATCCCGGATGCCGGTAGACTTGAAGTCGGGGATGATGGTGAAATACTGCCACACCTTGCCCTGCAGACCGTTCCTGGCAAATTCTTCCCGGAGGATCGCATCCGATTCCCGGACTGCTTCCAGGCGATCCCGCGTAATGGCGCCCAGGCAGCGCACACCGAGGCCTGGTCCGGGGAAAGGCTGACGGTAGACCATGCTGTCGGGCAGGCCGAGCGCCTTGCCCACAACACGGACTTCATCCTTATAGAGAAATTTCAGCGGTTCCACGAGTTCAAAGTGCAGATCTGCCGGCAGACCGCCGACGTTGTGATGGGCTTTGATGCCGGCCTTACTTTCCAGGATGTCGGGGTAAATGGTGCCCTGCGCCAGGAAATGAATGCCTTCCAGCTTCCGGGCCTCTTCTGCAAACACATTGATGAATTCGGCGCCGATGATATGCCGTTTCTGTTCCGGATCCGTGACGCCGGCCAGCTTATCGAGGAAGCGGTCCGACGCATCTACATAGATCAGATTCGCGGACATCTGGTGGCGGAATACCTGGATGACCTGCTCAGACTCCCCCTTGCGCAGCAGGCCGTGATTGACATGCACGCAGACAAGCTGCTGGCCGATCGCCTTGATCAGCAGCGCCGCGACAACTGAAGAGTCGACACCGCCTGACAAAGCCAGAAGAACCTTTTTATCGCCCACCTGCTCTTTCAGGGCGGCTAACTGTTCCTCAATGAATTTTTGTGCCTGTTCGGGTGTTTCGATACGCTGCATGGTTGCTGGACGATTCTCCGTCATATAGGCCTCCTATGAATAGTTGCAGACAAAGATATTCTACCGCAAGGAACCAAAATGTCATCCCGAACCGCAGCCTGACAGGCGGAGATGCTTTCCGGAAACGCATACTGCTGTTCCAAAAAAGCTGTGAAAGCAGCTTCATTTAGCCATTTACAGAGCTTCTGTCACTCCCACTCTATGGTTCCAGAAGGCAAAGCGCCATCAACCGTTCCCGTGTCCGATGTCCGCCCGGCATGACGATCTCATTATCCATCAGCAGAGTGTTCTGTTATTGCCGGCCATTCGCTTCTTTCTATTCCCCGTTCACCACGTCAAAGCAGACGGTGTAATCCTTGGAATCGTGCTGAACCATTCTGCATCAGTAAAATCCACCGCTCAGATCAGAAAGAGAATATTCTGCTCTTTACAGATCGTGTTCTCCGCGCGGGTCTTAACAGGGATCTGTCGCATCATTAGGATTCGGAACCGTATTTTTTACAGAAGTTTGGCAAAGAATTATTGCACTTTTCATGTAAAAATATAATACTTTTATCAGGGTAAATAAGGATATGCTGCTTCATCATTCCTGTTATAAATTAAAGAATTTCCTGCTTGCTGCCTTAGTGGCATTATCTTCGTTTTTTATTTTTGCGCAGATTCATGTACACGCTTCAGACCCGATCAGCATTACAGTGAATATAACTTGGTACGGAGATACCAGAGAGTCTGCGACTGTACAACTCTATACGGGTGACACAGAGGTGGCCAGTAAAACCATTACAGCAGATGATAACTGGACGTATACTTTTACAAATCTTGACGGAAATCTTGAGTATAGGATGGAAGAAGAGTCGATTGACGGGTATACAGCCGCCGTTGCAGGATTCGTGGAAACCGGCTTCACGGTGATATATACGCAGCTGATCAGCGTCTCGGTGAAGAAGACATGGATCGGAGATCCCGGATCGTCTGCAACTGTACGTATCTATGCCAATGGCACAGAAGAAGCCTCTGCGACACTGCCAGTGGACAATAGCTGGACTTATTCCTTTCCAGGCCTGGCTAAGGCAAACGACGATGGAGATATCACCTACACCCTGACGGAAGATCCCATTGATGGCTACACCAGTGAAATAAGCGGCAATGCAGAAAATGGCTTTACCGTAACAAATACGAAGCTGATCGACATTCCGGTTACGAAGATATGGCTCGGAGATCCCGGATCGTCTGCAACTGTGCATCTCTATGCAAATGGTACCGAGGCAGGAAGTATGACGCTGACTTCGTCAAACAGCTGGAACGATACTTTTGAAGACCTTGCCCAGGCAGACAGCAATGGAGAGATCACCTACACCCTGAAGGAAGATGCCATTGACGGCTACGCCAGTGAAGTAAGCGGCGACGCAGAAAATGGCTTTACCGTAACAAATACGAAACTGATCGACATTTCGGTTACGAAGACATGGATCGGTGATCCCGGATCATCTGCGACTGTACATCTTTATGCAAATGGTACCGAGGCAGGCAGTGCGACGCTTACTGCGGCAGACGGCTGGACCCATACTTTTGAAGACCTTGCCCAGGCAGACAGCTATGGAGAGATCACCTACACCCTGACGGAAGACACAATGGACGGTTATGAATCCAGCATCACCGGAGATGCGGGCAGCGGCTTTGTGGTGACCAATACGAAAATACCTGCCGGTACGTTAACGTTAACGGCAGAGAAAACGGTGAACAACGGAAATCCTGATCAGAGCTATACCTTCTATTTATTGGACGCAGACGGAAATATCTTACAGACAAAACAGAACGATTCGGATGGTGTGATTCAGTTCGACTCAATTCATTATGACGCCAGCGATGTCGGTAATGAATTTACCTATCAGGTTATGGAAATGACGGGCTCTGATGAAGCCGTTACTTATGACAGCAGTGTTTACACCGTGAAAGTAACCCCTTACCTGGATGCGGATGACCCGTATGCTATTATTGCTGATCCGGTCATTACAAAAGATAATGTGGAAGTATCCTCTATTACATTCAACAATACAGTTGATCAAGAGCAGGAAAGCAGCATAAGCAATTCTTCGAGAAGAAATGTGCCGGAAACGAGTGTTTCTTAAAAACCTGTTTTGCGGTCAACAATCAGAGCCATGACAGCCAGAATCAGAAGAACCAGACCGGCTGCCAGAATCATGATCCTGACTGCATTCTTCAGTCCTTTGGATTCAGCCTTCCTGCAGGCCGCCCCTTTACTTTCATCAGGGGTGACCATAGGAAATCAGCTGCCAGGTTCCGCTGACATCTTTTACAAAAATCCATTGCCAGCAGGTATATTCCTTATCCTTGTCCCAGAGGCCTTGGCCGGAAAACTTCGGCGTATGAAAAGATGTTCCGAAAACCATGCACTCTGCATAGGAATTTCCCTGTTCATTCAGCTCTATCCGTTTTTCTTCACTGCATTCATCTGAGATATAGAAAATTTCATGCAGCTCGCAGCCTTTGAATTCTTTGAATTCCTCTTTCAGAATATCCGCTGCTGCATCCATATCTTCCCTGGAATACAGCTGAGACTGGCCGTATTCAACGACTGCTTCATCAACCCTTCCAGCTCTGTTGTTCAGCCAGGAGGCAGTAATGGCGAATACAACCGCACCGAGAAGGAATATGCATACGCCAGTCTTCAGAAATCGGATAATTTTCCCAGTCTTTTCCATGGCACGATATCATAAACTGTCTTCATATTCCGGATATGCCTGATGAACACATCTTTGATACTGTATGTTCGGCACTGCGGATACGACAAAGGTCAGGAAAGCAAAAACACCTGTCAGAACAAGAGCGCCTCGCAGGATGCTGAAAAGCTCCTCTGAGCTGCTTGTATTGACCATACACAGCACTAACAGCGCAATCGCCGCTGCGGCTGCGATCCGCATGGATTTCCGGCTCTTCCGGTAATCTCTCTCCAGGGCATCATGAATCTGCTGCAGCTGTTCTCTTGAATACTGTCGGTTCAGAATCGCCTTCTTAATCTTCGGCTTCAGTGTCCTGTAATATACCATAGTTCATTCCTTTCAGAGGCGGCGGACGATTTCTGCCCTATGTCTCTTTTCATTTCCATAGATAAAACGGTTGTATCTGCCGATAGGTTTCAAAATCCATTCATTTTCTATTTCTGATATCAGAAGAAAAGGCTGCAGCATCCGAATCGGATTCAGAATCGGATCCGGAAGATTACAGCTTCGTTGATCGGCTGCCGAGGCACGGTAATCCGTTCATAAATCCGTACCCGAAAATGTACCCGGCGAGCAAAAAAATCTCTGCCAGTCCGGTTAACGCAGGAGCAGCAGGGATTCGTGTTTTATTCGAGCTCAGCTTCGAATCCGATACAGGACATGAATCTGCTTGATTTATGTTCTTAAATCGTATCATTTTGATACGCTTTTCTTCCGTATGCCATGCCCGGCATACCGCTAAAAGAGCAGGCGGAATTTACCGCCTGCTCATATTGCAGTTAGTTTGGTTAATAATTAACCGTTTAAATCTTCAATGTAATTTTGATTATATTCCCAACAAACTGGAATCTTTATCCTTAAAGGACAGAAACGCAAACCTATTGATTGTTCTTCTTCCCCATCTGAAAGATCATGCGGACCATCTCCGGATCATTACGTCGTGTACATGTAGCAATACCATTCGTGTCAAGGGTATTGATCATCTCGACTTCATCCTTTGTAAGACTGAAATCCCAGATATCGATGTTCTGCAGAATCCGCTCCTTATGGACAGACTTCGGTATGATGATGACTCCGCGCTCGATATTCCAGCGAAGAACAATCTGGGATGGTGTCTTATTATATTTCTTTGAGATGCTCTGCAGGACATCTGAGTCATCTGCATGGTATCTTGTTCCACCTAATGGTCCCCAGGCTTCTACGGCTACACCGTAGCGGCGTGCTTCTCCAAGGTCCTGACTGCGCACATACCATGGATGGGTTTCGATCTGATTGACAGCTGGTTTTGTGTCTACTGTTTCACAGAAATTGGCGAGTAAATTCGGGTAGAAATTGGAAACGCCGATGCTTCTGAGCTTTCCGTCTTTCTTTGCATCTTCCAGGGCTCTCCATGCCGAGAAATAATCGCCAAACGGCTGATGAAGGAGATAAAGATCGAAGTAATCCAGACCGCTCTTTGACAGAGATGCATCAATCGCTGTTGTCGCCGACTCATAGGACATCATATCAGTTGGGAAGATTTTCGAAGTGATGAACAGCTGATCACGGGTAACGAGTCCATCTGAAATGGCCTTTCTCACCGCATTGCCAAGGGCGTCCTCATTGCCGTAGATCGCAGCCGTATCCAGAAGACGATATCCAGCCTGAATCGCCTGATAGACGGCTTTCTCACACTCTGCCTTATCCGTCACACGATATACGCCGAAGCCTTCCATCGGCATGACATTTCCATCGTTTAAAGTTTTGTATTCCATTTGATTTGCCTCCTTCTACCATTCATAATCAGGTGCAAGCAGTTCCAACAGTTTTTCGTCGTGATGATGAGCAAGATAGGATTCCTCATCGAGAATCATCACAGCGCCATTTTCACGCGTGTAAGGCTCCCACGTATCCGCACCTGGAACCTCTGGTACGCCAGTCCTTGCAAAAGATGCCCAGATCGACTGGATTTCATTTGTCCAGTCCGGATCCGAAGTGCCGGAGCCGGTTCCGAAGATATAGGGCAGCTCTGCCCCGTGGTAAGCGCCGTAACCGGATTCCTGCTTTGTATAGATATAGCTGTACACCGGTGCGCCACCGTCGCTCTCATACTGATCCGCCTTATGTGCAGTTACGTTAAGAACCGGAAGACGCAGCAGCGTATCTACGTCGGCAGCTCCGTCAGGATCCTCATTCGGATAGGCAGACTGATATGCTTCCCTGACCTCATCAGTGACGTTCTGCTTAAGGAGCGATGGAAAAACCAGGTTCCATTCATTGAGATTGGAACCGATCAGAATCGAAACATCTTTTGCCGCATCAGTAAAACCACCGTCTTGGACCGGGTCTTCCGGAATAATGTCTCCATCCACTACGGGCGCCCACTCATAGGAATATCCGGTTCCGATCGACTGCGGAATCTGGTATTCCTCACCGATAGTCTGCACGGCAAGGTCCGCTGCGTTTTGCAGATCCGCATTCGAGACCTCGTTCAGCTGTTCAATGCCGTCTTCTGAGATGTTCAGATTCTTCAGGATCTCCTTTCCCAGGGCAACACTGACTTCTTTGTCAGTGAAGGTGACTCCCTGGCGGTCAGTTGCACCGGATTCAATAATGGCGCGGCTGAAAAGTCCTTTTGCGTATGGTGAGGACATCAGCGCAATGATCTTTACACCCCCGCCGGATTGCCCGAAGAGCGTGACGTTGTCCGGATCTCCTCCGAACTGTTCGATGTTGTCGTGGATCCATTGCAGTGCGTCGATGATATCCAGAATGCAAAGGTTATCAGAGTCTTTGTATTTTTCATCTGCAAAAGAAAGGTCAAGAAATCCATAGACACCAAGCCGGTGATTCACACCGACGACTACGACATCCTGATTGCTGGCAAGGTTCGCGCCGTCGCAGGCAGAATCATTGGCGGAGCCAGTGACCAACCCGCCGCCATGCAACCAGACCATGACCGGCCGCTTTTGATCGTCGGTACCTGGTGTCCAAATGTTCAGGTTCTGGCAGTTGTTGCTGTACCCTGCAGATCCTGCACTCGATGCTCCCGGACCTCCCTGATAGGAAATCGAGCCATACTCCGTCGCATCCAGCGTGCCGCTCCAGGCACTCACCTCTTCTGCCGGCTGGAAGAGCTCTTTCGCCTCAGCGTAAGGGACCCCAAGAAACTGGTAAATACCATCAGTATATGTTCCTTGAATCTTACCCTTATCCGTCGTCACGATCGTGGGATCGGACTCTTCCTGATTCGTAACTGTCATCGTTCCTGTCTCCTGTGCAGATGAACCCATACTGCTGTCTGTCTTTCCGGCACAGGCATACACATCGACAGCGACGAGCATGCACAGCACCAAACACAATCTCTTTTTCATGTTTTCATCAAACCTGGGGTCTCGCCTATTTAGCAACTATCTTTTCACCGGATTGTGCATCTGCAACATGAATTGCCAGACCTTTGCCAAAGACTGCACCTTTTAATTTCTTCTTCAGTGCGCGTTCACAGTCTGCCATACCGCTTCCCTCATGGGTAACTGCGACCATGACTTTTCCCCCGGTGAAATCCAGCAGATCTGTCTGGGAATAGACAGCCATCGGGAACTCGCCCGCCAGCTTGGTCCGCATATGAAGATGTTGTCATACATGGAGATATCGCTTATCGCTGCAGCCAGGTCGGGCCGTATATTGGCACTTTGTTCGGCTTCAGCCTCTTTGATGCAATCGTAATAATCCTTTGCATATTCCCTTACAGTCCAGATCTCAAAAAGATCTCCGCCGACTGCTCGCTGAATAAAACCTGCAACATACTCGGTGTTGCCTTTTTCAAGATTTTTGACCATTCCATTGATGTAGTTCTCTCCTCTTCGAGAGAAATACAGGATCAGATTCTCTGCCACCATGTACTCCTTTTCCAACGCTGAAGTATTATTGTTTTTACTTCTGCGAGCAGTTTAGAATACGGCAGATTGTTTCGGAAGGCTCAATAACTTATTGCATGACAACCACAGGGTTATAGCGATCAGGCCGGTAACCTACTGATGAGAGAAAAATGTTCAGCCAGAGCATCAATAGTAAAGTTTTGAGATGACATCAATGCACTTTTGAATGGTGGCGGAAGGTTTTGCTGCATAAAGAAGTCCGAAGGGAATGCTGTAGTTCCAGTCCACGGGAATGATCTTCATCAGCGGGTGAACACTCTTCCAGTTCTCAACAGCCATCAGAAGTTGATTCCCCTGCTCGCACTGATTAAAGACCTCCGTATTGTAGAAGGGAAATTCCTCCAGATGGATCTCCGGCTCTGTATTTTTTAGTTTTTCACGGAGCAGGTCAACCTCGTGGAATCCGCCGGGACGGATCAGCATGATTGTCTGGCCACGGAGGTCCTCCATATGCAGGCACTTTTTCGCAGCCAATGGATGGTTCAGAGAAACGGCAAGACAGATGGGCTCACGCTTCAGGATCAGGCCCTGACATTTTCTCGTGTTCAGCAGATCCTCATCAAAGATTCCGGCTACCATATCAATATGATCACCGAGGTGTTCCAGTATTTCTTTTGCATTTTCCGGTGTGTTTTCAAAAGGCACCAGCTGGAATCGAAGACCTGGATATTGCTCATGAAGCGCAGGCCATAGATCCAAAAGAACCTGAGCCGGGGTCATGGGAGAGGAGCCGACGCGGATGACAGTCTCTTCCTCACGCATAGCCTGCCGAGCCCGCTGGATGGAATCTTCTGTATATTGAAGAATGTACTTTGCGTCCCGATAAAAAGATTCCCCGGCTTTTGTCAGCTGAACTCCATGATTCGACCGATTGAACAGCCGTACCTCCAGCCGATCCTCAAGAATATTAATCTGCTTGATCACAGCGGTGGAAGTGACATATAGTTTCTCTCCGGCTTTCGAGAAGCTTCCGGAATCGGCAACGGCGATAAAGGTTTCAAGTTGCTGATTATACATAAAAGTCCCTTCTTTCCAGACTAAAATTTATTTTTCGGCTACACAAAACAGTTATCTTAGTATAACATGATTTTTCTTATTATAACCTCAGGCTTTATGCACACTTCCAGAATGAAACTTCAGAAATGGAAGGTCACTCAATAATATAAGAATTGCTTAGATGAGAAAATCATGGTTTTCAGAATAAAAGAAGGTTCATCATGGACCACGTAACATTGAAAAATGGTATCAAAATGCCGCGGCAGGCAGTTGAAGAATAAGGAGGACAAGATGAAATATCGTACTCTCGGAAGAGATCTTGAAGTTTCGACTGTAGGGCTTGGCTGTATGGGATTTTCTCATGCTTATGGAAAGCCGATGGAAGAAGAGGAAGCAGTAAAAACCATTCGGGCTGCGGTTGACATGGGATATACCTTCTTTGACACTGCTGAAATCTATGGGCCAACCGAGGATCCTCATGCGAATGAGATACTCGTTGGTAAGGCATTGAAGCCGTATCGGGACAAGGTGAAGATTGCGACCAAATTCGGTATCCGGTTTGATACAACAAGCAGTAAGGTTCCTTACCCGATCCTGACTGACTCGACACCGCAGCAAATCCGTAAATCCGTGGAAGGATCTTTGGAAAGACTGCAAACGGATCACATAGATCTTTATTTCCAGCACCGTACAGATCCCAATACAGAGCCGGAAGTAGTAGCTGAGGTGATGGCAGAACTGATCAAGGAAGGCAAGATCACGCACTGGGGCATCTCCCAGGTTGAAGAAGATTATCTGCGTCGTGCGAATGCAGTATGTCCGGTCACTGCAGTGGAGAACCGCTATTCAATGATGGCCAGAAAGTTTGAGACACTCTTTCCCGTGCTAGAAGAACTCAATATCGGT
>CAIFEQ010000016.1 GCA_903789495.1 uncultured Erysipelotrichaceae bacterium
ATCATCATGACATCTCGCACTCTCCTTTCACAGGTACGGATTATCGAGCGCTTACAGGAATTCTTCCACAATGCCCTGGTGTATGCAAAAAAGCTGAAAGCTAAATAAAAGATGATACAAGTAAGCCTTTCAGCCTGGTTGTAAACATTGGAACTATTGACTGTATCGATTATTTGTACCTGTCAGCATCAGTAATTGATTTCCAGCAAGGTCCATTCATCGTTTTCATACAGAACCGTTGCTTGTCCTTCACTGACTATCTGAGCATAGGCATGTTCATAGTATCCGCCTGTATCATTCCAGAGTACCAATGTGCTGCGCATGATCAGATAATCAGGATTGTACATAGTTATCAGTTCCCAGAGGCGTGTATAATCCGCATCATTAATATCCCCGAACGGATGCTTTATATCACTGCTGACCCGATATTTGTTCGGGTAAAGAAGCTGCATAAACAGTTCGATCTTATTAAAAGTGTCTTCTTTGGTGAAGGAATCACGGATTTCAATTGTAGTAACTGGCGTAATCACCTCACTGACATACGCACGAAGGCTTGCATCCTGAGAAAGGATGACTGGCCTGCTTGTTTTGGATCTATAGATATTTTCATAAATATAGTCATACATATCCATGGTGCTGTCAGATACTTTATAGACCCAGTTATAGTCTTCCTCGTTATAAGCCATCCAAGTTACCTTTGCGACAGTCATATTTGGATAGTCTATGAAAACTAAGGCAGCAGCAGAGATGCTGAGAGAAATAATGAGTGGTACTGTACGAGGAATATGCTGTAACAGTTTTTCCGCATTATGTATCAGGAAAATCAGAGTGAGCGGATTGACTAGAATATCAAATAAGCGATGATATTCCAGCTTGAGAATATTTGTTGCAAGGTACGGTTCTGTCAGAGGATTGATAAACATAACCGCAATGAAAACAAGCAGTATTTTCAGACTCTTATTATCTTTGAAATTAAAGAATATCAGTATGACAAACAAGTACATGATGATATTCCGGATCAGTTCTACAGTGTCCTGATGAGTCGTGAAATTCTGAATCATGCTGTAATCACTGACCTGGATGAAAAAATAACTGTACCCGTAATAGGTGTTCCCGAGCGGATATGATTGGTAAATCATGTAAACAAATGCTAATGCCATCACTATACGCACAAAATACCCAAAAGCTTTCAGATGATTGCCAACCAGATAACTGATCCCGGCCAGCATGATCACAGAAAGAATAGCCAGGCATTCTGTAAACAGCCAATCCATGACAGCATCTTGAATCAATACAATCAGAGCAAATCTGATGATCGGCAGAAGTGAAAGACTCCAGGCAGCATAATGTCGCCAGGTCGCTTTAGGATTCAATGTTTCAACAAACAGCAATGCCGCCGCAATAGCTGTCATGGTCACCAGGTTCGTTGCACTGGCTGAAATACCAGCATACGTTACTACTGCAGATAAGAAATAAAGACGATAATCATGCGTATGCAGATACAGATAAACGATAACCATACCATAACCGACAATCAGATTCCGGAAGGAGTTTCCAAAGAATGCCAGGACGGTATTGTAATAATTCGTATAGAACGGAGAAATCATCAGCATGCAAAGCAGCAGAGTGTACCATTTTCTGTTATCTTCATAGACAACTCTGACACTGCAGCACACCAGATTGCCGAGATTAAACCAATAAAGGACAGAGGCACCCCAGATATAGATCGGTGTCAGTTCTACTCTTTCGGGGTTCAAAAATTCACTTGCCAGTTTCAGATAACAGCCCCAAAATTGATAAAAACCTTGGAAATCGTCTTCTACGCGAATATTATCTTTTAAAGCACCTGAATACGTATTAAAGTAATAGAAATTATCCGCATTAGCTTGTTCGATGACCTGCGACAGATAATCTATAGAGTCAAAAAAACTGTTATTGGTATTCCACTGAGCAGCAACAATACCAAACAGAATTGCAATTCCCAGTCCGACAAGTAAAGAACGGAAGTTCTCTCCTTGAGGCAGAATATTGGCTCGGCAAATTAGGCATAATATGGGTCCGCCAAGTATCAGGATCTCTATCAGCCGCATTCCTGCGATCGTTGACGAGGAATGAATAATGGCGTAAATATCAAAAATTTCAAAAACTGCAAATATGAAATAAACGCCAAAAAATGTGGCGTCAATCTTTTCAATAGCCGGTATTAGTTTTTGAAAGGCTTTCCCATAGAAATATCCGCTTATCAGCAAGAATATTGCCAGAAGACAGGCGATTGAAAATAAATCAGAATCCCAGTTCTGCAAATAATACCCGATATTTGCTGTGGCTTCCATCAACATAATGATTTCTACATCTACAGATAAAAAGCTGAGCTATATAAACACGTTCAGTACTATACCATACGCTGAATGAATTTTGCACCGTAATACTTAATATCTCAGCATCAGTATTTGTCATTCAACTAATATTGAAGAAATGATTAAGCATTGTGTGTCTGAAACTATATGATATGTAAAACTTAAAAATTATTATGACGACAGCTTTGGTAATTTATAAACATAATTGGTAAGCACAATAAGTTCAACTGTTTAATGATTTTACACTCTATGATTATCTTACATGTTCTAGTCAATGTTTCTGTAAAGAACATTTTAATTCCTTGCATTTTAAGTTTACATGCTATAATGCTTACGTTTTCATGTGCCAATATTTATCAATTAGTCATTATCAATGACATTTTGGAGGCCTTATGAAGTCGTTTTCACAGAATTTACTGATTACAGAGATTGTTTCTGCACGCAAAGCAAAGCACATGACGCAGCAGCAGCTTTCAGATGCCAGCGGGGTAAACCGTGGCATGATCATTCGGATTGAATCAGGCGATTATATTCCTTCCATTGAACAACTGGATCATCTATGTGCTGCTCTCGATCTGGATCCCAGCAACTTTTATATCAATAGCAATAGCAGCGAGAAACTTCCTAAAGCTTCGCCTCTGAATATTGCAGTGGCAGGTACTGGCTACGTTGGCCTGTCCATTGCAACGCTGCTTGCTCAGCACAATCACGTTACTGCTGTTGATATCAATCCTGAAAAGGTAAAACTGATCAATCAGCGCAAGTGCCCGATTCAAGACGAGTATATCGAAAAATACCTTGCTGAGAAGGAGTTAGACCTTACCGCAACACTAGACGGTGAAAGTGCCTATAAAAATGCTGATATGGTTGTCATTGCGACGCCTACAAACTACGACAGTGAAAAGAACTATTTTGATACTTCAGCAGTAGAAGATGTCATTGAACTTGTCCTTAAAGTCAATACAAATGCCATCATGGTCATCAAATCTACTATCCCAGTCGGGTACACTGTCCGTGTTCGTGAGAAATATCATACTCCCAACATCATCTTCAGCCCGGAGTTTTTAAGAGAGTCCAAAGCTCTTTATGATAATCTGTATCCCAGTCGGATTATTGTAGCGACGGATCCGGACGATTCGAAGATTGTTAAGGCATCACATACTTTTGCAGCATTGCTGCAGGAAGGTGCATTGAAAGAGAACATAGACACTCTTTTCATGGGTTTCAATGAAGCAGAAGCTGTCAAGCTATTTGCCAATACGTACCTAGCACTTCGTGTTTCTTATTTTAATGAGCTGGATACTTATGCAGAGTCAAAAGGCCTGAACACAGCAGAAATAATCAATGGCGTTTGTCTAGATCCTCGAATTGGTACGCATTATAATAATCCGAGCTTCGGCTATGGCGGTTACTGTCTGCCAAAAGATACAAAACAGCTTCTTGCCAACTATCAGGATGTACCGGAAAATCTGATCAGAGCTATTGTAGAAAGCAATCGAACAAGAAAAGATTTCATAGCGGACAGAGTGCTGACAAAGGCAGGCTACTATGGCTATGCTAAACAGCATGATTATTCAGCAACCAAGGAAAAGGAGTGCACCATCGGTGTTTATCGACTGACCATGAAATCTAACAGTGATAATTTCCGTCAATCCAGTATCCAGGGTGTTATGAAGAGAATCAAAGCAAAAGGAGCTACCGTTATTGTTTATGAGCCCACTCTTGAAAACGGCAGTACTTTCTTTGGCTCTGAAATTGTCAATAACCTGGATGAATTTAAGAAAAGAAGCAACTGCATCATAGCGAATAGATATAATAGCTGTCTCGATGATGTTAAAAATAAGGTATATACAAGGGACTTATTTCAAAGAGACTGATTCGTAATATTTTTTACTTATCAAATCTAAGCAATCTGGCAGGAGAATACCATTAAAATGAAAGTACTATATCTTGACCCTAGAGGAGTTGATTCTACTGGAAACTATACAAAAGGGTTAACATCTGCTTTAAGTTCCTTGGTTGATTTGACAGTAATTACAAATTATTATTTTGAAAAACCTGTTAACAACAGTAATTATCATCTGATAAAAGGGTTTTTCCGTGTTTCTGAGCACATGAAAAAAAATACTTTGCGCAAAATAACCAGAGGAATCGAATACATATTTGAATATAAAAAAATAATTTCTTATATTAATAAAAACCACTTTAACATTATCCATATAAATTGGCTTTTATTTTATACTATGGATATCCGCTTTCTCAAAACTATTAAACGCATTTTAATAAAAAGAAACGATGCTTGTAAAATTGTTTATACCGCTCACAATGTACTACCACATGTAAATGGGACTAAGAGTATTGAACAACTAAGGAAAATATATAACTTAGTTGATGTAATAATATTACATGGGGAAAGTATAAAAAAAGAATTTGTACAATATTTTCCAGAATATGAATCTAAAGTTTTTATACAGTATCATGGTGCAAATGAAAATATTAATATAAATTATAACATTAACAAAATAGATAAAAAATTAATTGACGAAGTGTCCAAATTTAATAAGCATTACATTTATTTTGGTAACATTTTCTTCAATAAAGGCTTAGATATTTTGTTAAACATATGGTGCAACTCTTTTAAAGCCTCAGATATACAGCTGATCTCAGCAGGAAGAATAACCGAAAAATATGAAAGCTTAGAAAAAGCAATGGCACTTGCAAAGCAAAACAAAAACGTACTCATTCTAGACCATGTAGACGATAACACATTGAACTATTTAATAAATATATCATCTTTAATTATTATGCCGTATAGACATGCAAGTATGAGTGGTGTTGTTTTTACTGCCGCTGATTTTTCAAAAACAGTGCTAACTACTGATAAAGGTGCAATAAAAGAATATCTGGTAAATAATTATGATTCGTTTATAGTTACAGAAAATCAGCTGGAAAATCAACTTAAGAAAATATCTGTTATGGATAATAAAGATCTTGAGCAAATGGGCGCGCGTTTACATGAAGATATATATAGCAAATTTTCCTGGCATAATATTGCAGTTTCTCTAGTGAATCAGTGTTATTTAAATACGAAGTCTTAAACTAATACAACTGCTGTTGTGTAATGGCAAAAGCACTATACCGTTTAGATTATATTTTCACCAAAGAAATGATCTTCAAGCATTAAACAGAGGCAATGGTAAACAGGAAGATGAAGTTCTTGAACCATATAGGTTTCTGTTGCTGGAACTTTTATTGTAACATCTGCAAATTTAGCAAGTTCACCTCCATCATTTCCGGTTAATCCGGTTACCTTTATATTCATTGCCTTGGCAACAATAGCTGCATTAATAATATTTTTACTGTTGCCCGACGTTGATATGGCCAAAAACACATCTCCACTTCTTCCAAAGCCAAATAATTGCTGAGCAAATACGCCTAGACCATCTACGTCATTTATATATGCGGTTGTTAATGCCTCATGAGCTACCAGTGGAACTGCAGTAAGACAACATTCGAGATTATCCGCTAAATATTTTCCTCTCTTATAATCAATCGCAATCAACTTTTCCTCAAAATCCTTTGGCACTTTGCGTTGCTTTTTAAAGCTTTTCATCAGCTCACCAGCTATATGTTCAGAATCAGCTGCAGAACCACCATTCCCAGCAATCAGCAGTTTATTATTATTTTCATACGCGTTCTCAATGATTTTATATGCCTCAACAATTTCTTCATAACAGCAAAGTAATTCTGGATATCGTTCAGTTAGTCTTTCGATATATTTAATTAATCTAGTTTCCAAATGTTTTCTCCTTATAATATTTTAAATATATTTCTCTGTGAATTCTTTCAATGAAGCAACAGATACATCTTGACCGACATTTTCATTTCCTATGAATGCAGTTTTACAGCCGGCATTATACCCAGCCTGAACATCATATTTACCATCACCAACCATCCAAGACTTTGAGAGATCGATATTATAATCTTTCATTGCACGTAAAAGCATTCCTGGTTTTGGTTTCCTACAATCACAGTCTATTTTCAATTCTGGGACTTCACCTTCAAAGCCTTTATCGGGATGATGTGGGCAAAAATATATGGCGTCCAAATAAGCTCCCTCATTTCCTAACAATGTTTCCATTTTATTGTGTATTTCATATAGTTGTTGAAATGTAACTTCACCTCTTGCTATTATCGGCTGATTTGTTACGACAATTGCCAAGTATCCGGCAGCATTTATTTTGCGAATTGCTTCTGCGACGCCATCAATTAACTCAAATTGATCAATGTTCGTTAGGAAGCCAACGTATTTATTAATGGTACCATCCCGGTCTAAAAATATTGCTTTTTGTTTATTTCTTAGATTCTTAGCTTGAATTCTTCCTTCTTTACAGTCTTTGCAAACTGTGTAATATCGGTCTGGGGTGCCCATGTCCTTAACATATTCAGGGCTATCATAGCAAAACATTTTTCCTGTTCCACAAAGTGGTTTTAGCAGTTGACGATCCAAATCCACTTTTGGCGTATTAACTGAGGCATTTAAGATAGCTGGATTAATAATATGTAGGCCAGCGTTTACACGATTTTTATACCAAGTTGGTCTTGGATCTTCCTTGCTCAGCCATTGTTTAACTGAGCCATTTACATCAGCAATTATCAAGCCACTGTCATATGGATGACTGTTAGGGTGTGTAAATAATGTAACGAGCCCTCCTTGTTTACGATGGTATTTAATAAATCGACTAAAATCGACATCAAATACCGAGTCTGCGTTTAAAAGCAAAAAGTCCTCAGTAAGTTTATCCCGTATTTTAAATAAAGCACCAGCATTTCCAAGGGGCTCTTTTTCAAAATAGTATTGGATATGTACACCAAAAGGTTTTCCAGTTGATGGAGACACCCCTGATCCATCACCAAAATAATTCATGATGGTTTGTCCCAAATGATTCACTGTAATAATGATATCCGAAAGCCCCTGTTTTTGAAGGCATTCTATCTCACGTTCAAGAACAGGTATCCCATCAACTTTAATCATCGGTTTTGGTATATCACTCGCTACGGTAGCTATTCGTGTTCCTCTGCCACCAGCCATTATTACTGTTTTCATTGC
The DNA here is from genome assembly GCA_903789495.1 of uncultured Erysipelotrichaceae bacterium. Lineage (GTDB taxonomy): Bacteria > Bacillota_I > Bacilli_A > Erysipelotrichales > Erysipelotrichaceae > Bulleidia. The sequence goes on from CAIFEQ010000016.1 coordinate 7,468, forward strand.
AAGCCTTCATCCGGATTGTAAGATTCCGGAGTATAATGAATGACTCTAGTGCCGCCATTTTCAAATCTAAATGGTATATACATTAAATCCTTCATAGCTTGGCGAACAGAATTTTGATACTCAGGTTGTACATAAAAAAGTAAAAATCCTCCGCCGCCAGCACCAAGAAGTTTTCCGCCTAATGCACCCGCATTAATACCTTTCTTATAGAGAAAATCAATTTTTTCGGTAGTTACTGCCGCACCCATCCCTCTTTTTATTTTCCAATCGTAATCCAGCAGTCTTCCAAAATTGTCCAGATCTGAATGTTTATCAATTAACACCCTTTCAGCTTCATCCACCAATGATAACATTTCTATTAATCTTGCAGTTTTATCTTCATTCTTTGCCGAATTTGCTTTTTGAATATCCGACGATAGTCTTGTGAAACCGGTAAAAAACATCATCAAATTGTCATTGAGTTGTTTTTTCCGTTCCGGAGAAATTATTATTGGTAAAACATCAAAACCATCATTATTAAAATTAATACGGTTAAAGCCACCATAAGAAGCAGCTATTTGGTCTTGCCAACCGCCTGCCTCATTACACATCACACGTTCAAGATAAATCGCATCTTCCGCAAGTTTTTGCTTACTAACATACTTTCCTTTTAATGCATAAAAAGCATTAAGCATTCCAACTGCGAAAGAACTTGATGTACCCAAACCCGACCGAGCTGGAAGATCAGCCTCATATGTAAGCCTGATCTCGTGCATATCTAGCATCTTCATTGCATTTCTGATAGCAGGATGCTTAATATCATCAACACATGATACTCTTTCAATTTCAGAATATGATAATTCTGTTTTATAGCTGAAAAATCTTGGAAGATGTCTTACATTAACATAGCAATATTTATCAAAAGTTGTTGACAACACTGCGCCACCATATTTGCGAAAAAAATATTCCATGTCTGTCCCACCTCCAAAAAAGGACATTCTGAACGGCGTTTGTGTTATCACCATAAAATTTCCTCTTCTCTATTTTGACGTCTCCAAGCCAATAAAATTAGCATCTATAATATCTTATTAAATCAAAATTTGGTTTTAAACCTTTTAATAATTTTTTCTTTCTCATCTTTATTTAAAATTACTACAAAGATGATAAAACAATATACAACAATATATAAAATTACATGTACGGCAAAGCTTAAATAAGCATTATTTAAAATGATTTTATTTATTAGCATACCAATCGAAAATGGAAGAACTCCGTAAAGCCATATAGGAGCAACCGTCTTCCAAAATAAGCTTATGTTAAGATTCACCTTTGCTGAATAAATATAATTCATCACAAACCATGACGTCACAACGATAGATATAGAAGTAGCTCCAGCAGCTCCATATATTCCAAAATATTTTGACATTACAATTGTTAATCCAATATTAATAATAGCTGCAATGAATAAAATCCTGGCTCTGTACCAATACATATTTTTAGCCTGTAATATGGTATTTCCCATATTTTGTATTAAATCAACTGTATAAGGTACCATTAGCAACAATGCAACGTAATATGCCGGCAAGTATTCGTCTCCAGCAATTAATTTGATAAACTCTTTTCCATATAAAATAACCCCACTAAAAATAAGCATTAAAACTATCGATTGATATCTCCCAACTTCAGCAAATGTTTTTGATAATTTTTCACCATTTTTATCTGTACTTATTATTTTACTAACCATAGGTAATAGCACACTAGACATTGTTGTTCCAACATGGATATATATAGTGTTTATTTGTGACCCAATAGAGTATATAGCTACTATTGCAGTACCATACATTTGTCCTAATATTAATTGATCAGTTTTCCAAAATATTTGGTCCGCAAAAGAAACAAATAATACTGAACCGGAAAGACTCAAAATATCCTTTACCAAAGAAGTATCCTTTCCATGGTAAACAATCTTTATACATAATCCAGCTTTACAGTATATTTCGTTTGCCAACGCAATGAATATATTTAAAATTAGCTGAATAACTGTAATGGTTACCGCATAAGGGAATTTTCGAATAAACAAAATAACAGCGATTGGCTGAATTATTTGAGAAATCAATGTCAAAGATCTTATAAACACAAATTTCTCATGAGCCATTATGGATGCAGAATAGATGGAGTTATTTAAATACACCAACAGATTTGCAATCATCACTGCAAACATCCATAATGATTCATCTAATTGTTGTGAAGATAACGAATTTGAATAAACTTTTCTAAATAATATAGCTACGGGTATCGACACTATAATGATTAGAACAGATATAACAAAAAATATTCTTTTGCTTATGGCCAGTGTGTTTTCCATTTTTTTTGTGTCATTTGTAATGAGAAACTCTGTATAATTTTTCATTACTGCGGCATTGAGTGAAGAATATACAGTAGAAAAATATGAGATTACAGATCCCATAATTTGGTATAAACCATATTCATCCTGCCCGATACCATTAAGTAATATTGGTATGTATATTATCGAAATAACTGCTGAAAATATTGTCTGGACATAGCTTAGGATAATACCAATTTTACGTTCCTTTTCAACTGACAAATTTTCCATAAATCTTATCTAAATATACATTAATAATTTTTCACAACATGCATATAATTATAAATTTTTCCAAAAAGCAATATGAAATGAACTTCACTATTAATCACTATTCTAATTTTCATAAAAATAGAATTAATATTTCAATTTAAATCGTCAGTTTTAATTAGTCGTTTATAAACTTTAATGCTGTGCTCCATTGAAAAATAATCAACATATGCTTGATGATTGCTGGTAGATAGTTTTATATAATCTTCTTTTTTTAATGAAATTATATTTTTTATTGCATCTTTCATTTCTATTTCATTGCTAGCAATTATGATATCAGACGCTTTTTCATAGCCAATTTTGCAGTGTGGTGTTGTAATGATTGGAAGCCAATACATTAGTGCTTGACCAATTTTAACTTTCATTCCGGCACCATTAAAAATTGGAGAAACATAACAATATGCTTTTTTAAAATATTCATCTATATCATCCGGTGAGTCAATTAGTTTGATTCCTTTTTTAGTATTGCATATGGCCACTAGCTCCGGAGAAGGTTTTGATCCGGCCACAAATAACTGAAATTTTTTCAATTGAGGATCAGACTCATATAAAGGTATCCATACCTTGTTTATAAACCATTCTATCCCAGCCAAATTTGGACCATATTTTAAGCTGCCTGTAATTAAAAAATATTTTTCTTTGCTGGACGGATATTTTTCGCAATCATTATCTATGCATACAGGATTTACAACTATTTTATTGTTGACACTAGATCCATATAATTCAATTAATCTTTCTTTATCTGCCTCTGTCAAGCAGATCAATTTTTCGGCCATTTTTACGCATTTTTTTTCGGCATTAGAAAAATGTAAATATCTCAAATAATTGGAAATTGTATTATTGTTTTTATATATATTGTAAAAATAGTCATGTTCTACATTATGGATTCTTATAAACACAGGCACATTGTGTTTATGCGCTTCTTCTAAGACAAATGGCCATCTTGAAAACTCAAGGTGTAAAGCATAATATTCTTCCCATTTAATATTTTTTATACATTTACACCACCCATGATAATATCTAGAGAATGATCCATTAACTATATCAATTATTCGTTTATGTTTAGTTAAATTTAAGATTGTTAATAAATTAATATTTTTATATTTGCCAATATCTGTTTTGGGTAAAGGGCCAATATAATCGCATAATGAATTACACGTTATTGATTCAATAGATTGCATTATTCCAATTCCGCCTCCAGATTTTTGAGACGGCGCCTCAAAAGTCACTTCCAATATTTTTTTCATGTATATTATTCCTTTAGTTCACGATATTTTTATTATCTTCTTCACCATTCTAATAAATAGTGAGGTAATTACATTAAGATCAAATGTGAGCTTAGCAATTGTTTTACTATGCGGCAAATCATATTTTGACATTAGCCATATATAATGCCTATCAATAAAAATATTATTGTTAACAATTTTATAAAATTCATACTTTATTCTTGATGAATGGTGTTGCCCCCCTTCCTTATTTAATGCTGGAAAATGATAGCATTCAGTATCTGATGTATAAAATATTTTGTAACCATTTTTCGTCATTCGGACTTGTGCATCTGTTTCTTCCCGATAGCCATTAATTTTATAACCCTCATAATACCGTATGTTTTCATATGCTGAAATCGGCGCCATTAAAAGTGCATGGCCAAAAGGCACTTCTATATCACCATCTATTTTTTTTCTATAATAGCCTTCCAGTGTATTGTAATTAAATAAAGGTTTATTTATTTCTTGCTGTGATTTTATTATATTTTGTTTCTCAATGAGAGGCATTTCTGGTGTAATGCCATAATAAATGCTTCCAAAGTATATTGTTTTCTCACTGATTTTATTTTTTAATATTTTCGCATAATTTTTTTCAAGAAACGCATCATCCTCTCCCCAAAGAATATATTTTCCATGAGCGTTTTCTATGCCGATATTTCTGCTGGCGCCTGCCCCTAAATTCTTCTCATTTTTTATATATATTAACTTTGTACTAGGGTATTTTTTATTATAAAAATTTATTACATCTTTATAACTAGATTCGCTGCAATCATCAATTATTATTATTTCAAGCACATCATCTTGATCAAAATATGAAAACAACGACCGTTGTAAATCTTGTGGCCTATTATATGTTGGGATAATAATGGAGATATCTTTAGACAAAATCAAACCACCTTTACTCTAAAAGTTTACCATTAAATTTAAATAAAATTTTTCTATCCAACAGTGCAAATATGAGAAAAGGCAAAACGTGATTCAAAAATATATTAAATGTCATTGTATATGTATACATTACAGTAAATACTGCCAAATTAATTCCACAGTAGAAAAATAACATTTTGTAGCAGCTGCGGTTGCTTATTGCAGCTTGGTAATCCATCTTCACAGTACAATAAACAATAAATAGAATAGCAACAGGAAAAAATATGTCGAACATCTCCTTTGCCTGTATGATCATTTCAAAGAATGTTCCAGTTGCCTCTTCATTCAACGTACTGTTAATGGCATCAGTTGTCGAATATTGGTGTCCTACAATTGCTGGTAATAATGTTCCGTTAATAACATCATGAATAAACATTACAAAACCATGTTCCAAATGGACGTTCAGTCCAGCTGCCGCAATAATGTAACCCCCTAAATATATGTTAAATAACCGACATATGTTCATCATAGTGTGAGAACGTGGATCATCATTTAAAGTCATATTTCTAAGTAATAAAATTAATCCTATTGCAACAGTAATTTTGATTATTATTGAAAGATTATTATTGTTATGTTTTGACACACAAATGAGGAGATAAACCAACATTGCTAGTGCAGCAGTAAGCGAAAGCATACGAAATTCTGTCATAAATAAAGCACATAGTGCTATTAACGCAAGTTCAATGATTCTTTTCTTTACAGAGCTAATTTGTTTTTTTTCAGCAATCATAAACGCATAGAAAAAGCACATAGGTTTAACTAATTCAAAAAAAGTTCTAAAAATATAAAATGGTCCGCCCTTTCCTGGTTCAGGTCTGGCACCTAATTCATCTGTTAGGAAAAAAGGACGGATTTTGTATTCCATATTAGGAAACAAGAAATATATAGATAGACAAATTACAACACCAATTATCATAAACACTTTATATGTAGCTATTCTGTTTATTGCGGTTTTATTGTTAATTAATTTTTTTATGAAGTGCTTTGTTGTAATGTTAATAAACAGTGCAACTAAAAACCATTCAAAACCTAAATAAAAACATGCAAGTTTCCAGTTTTTTGTTACAAATTCGACTGATATTTGAGAATAAAAATTGCCATACGCACATACGACAGCCACAATACAAATTTTAATAAAATACATGACTATCAATAAGGATGTTGAAATCCCAATTATTTTTCTTGGCCTAATAAACATCAGCAATACTGCTATATATACTAATGGCATTACTCTAATGCATTCATAAATGTCATCAATAGGGCATTCTACTAGAAGTAAAAAACATATCAATGATGCAATTATCAAGAAAGAATAAAGTATATTTTGGTTTATTATAGACTTTAATTCTTGATAAATAGTTTTCATCATCTTCAATACTCCTAAAGTCTATATATTTATGGATTAATTATAAATCATAATATTTCTCTAATGACAATAGCAGCTGATAATGCTAATTATAATTTAATTCCAATTCACAACAATGAAGAAAAATTATTCAAATTTACTTTAATTTCTTACTTGATTTTCTAATATAAAAAACAAAATATTGATATGCCTCGCTACCCTCGATCAGTTCAATATTTCTGATTAAGGGTAGCGTATCATACTATATGTTTCTATTGGATTATAGTTTTATTTTTTTCAGTCCAATACCTGTTCCTTTCACAAATGCCCAACATACAATTTCATACAGACTCTTTATGAAATTATGATGCTCGATATCATGGTATAGTTGCCAATGATATTTAGCTTGTTTCAGCTTATTACTTGAAACTGATCCATTTCGGCCCAATCGGTATGTTCCGAGAACTTCTTGCATTCCGTAACAGTACTCTGTCTTTTTTAAAACCTGCAGCCATAACGCAAAATCATTTCGTTTTCTTATCATAGGAACTTGGAATTTCCCTAAAACGCTCTGATCATACATCACAGTCAAGTTACCTATAGGATTCGATAATTTTATACAAGTATCATAATCTATCTTTTCAGGAGGAATCATTGCATAATGAAGAAACTTCCCTTCCGAATTCATACATGCATATCCGGTGCACGAAAAGTCAGCACCTTTTTTTTGCATAAACTGAATCTGCTTTTCCAGCTTCTGTGGATACCACAGATCATCGGAGTCCAAAAAAGCAACATACTTTCCGCTTGCCCTTTTTATTGCCTCAGTTCGTGCTACTGCAGGGCCGCCATTGCTCGGAAGGCGATAATAATGAATATTAGGATATTTTTCTAAGTAAGGCTCTAATACTTTTTGCGTGTCATCGATGGAGCAATCATCCACAATTTGAATTTCCCAATCTGTAATAGTCTGCTGCAGGACTGACTCAATGGATTGAGATATATATTCAGCACAATTATAGGTTGGCATAATTACGCTGACCAATACGCGATTATCTTCTGACATCTTCTATATCTACCTTTGAGTTGTCCTCATTTATTTCTGCTGATGTATTTTCTGCAGTAATCTGCCCCTCTTCAACACCTTCCGTAGACTCCTTCATAAAAAGGATTTTTATCGTAGCAAGACAGATTTTGAAATCTTCAGCCAAACTTGGTTTGGAAATATACATCAGATCCATCAGCAGTTTGTCATAAGGAGTTGTGTTGTACTTTCCATATACCTGCGCATAGCCAGTCAGGCCGCATTTACATTGCAGGCGCAAGTCAAATTCCGGAAGTTCCTGTTTATACTGCTGTGCGATTTCAGGTCTTTCCGGTCTAGGGCCAACGATAGACATATCACCTTTCAGAATATTGATAAGCTGTGGCAGTTCATCCATTCGGCATGCACGTATAAATTTTCCGACTTTTGTAATCCGAGGATCACTGTCCCCCATCGACAGCCTTGCCACGCCGTCTTCTTCTGCGTCCATGCGCATGGAGCGAAATTTCAGAATCTCAAAAACTTTACCGTTCTTAGTCAGTCTTTTCTGGCGATAGAATGCAGTCCCACCATCAGAGCGGATAATTAACGCCAGTACAATCATCAGTGGGCTCAGAATGACAAGCGCGAGCCCGCTCAGCAGAATATCGAAAAAGCGCTTAAAGAACAGATATTCAGGATTCGGATTATATCTTCCAAGCCGCAACATCGGTTCATGGAACATTGGCATTCTCTCTGCGCCTGCCATAATGACATCACCGATCCTCGGAAGAACATAAGCCACCACGTCATAAGCCATGCAATACTTGATGATCTGATTTCTTTCATGGCTGTGCAGTCCGCTGAGAAAAACAACGCTGGCATCTCCGATGGCCTGGCGGATATGTTCCTGTTCTGCCCTTTTGTCGCCGGCTGTAACTTCTTCTGTAAAAATCTTATCTACTGCATAGACACCATTGATATGAAAATGCAGTTCCATACCATATTGATGGATCAGTTTTTCCATATCTTCCATCTCTCCGTAAACAATGATGCAGTTAGAAGGTGGATAACGATGGAAGTACCACTTGTGGCTCAATTTTGCCCAGACTGTAATGATTCCGATCTGTACCACGAGCATTAGCAAGAGCCTTGGAATATCAGGCAGCCGGAACAACAATAGAACCATGACGATATAAATCAGAAAATTAGTGACGATTGCCGCCAGCATCTGAGAATAAATAATTTCTGAAATTCTCTTGGTATTTATGGAAAAACCTGAATACAGACGAGCGGTCAGATAAAAGATGATGTAGTATAAAGCAATCACCAAAATGTTGCCCATTCTGTAATACTGTACCCTCATCTGTGAGGAATAATAATTCATCCAGGCATAGATAAACGGAACTCCCACTGCCAACAGATCCACCAGCTTTATTAGACGCAGAATGGTTCTGTGTTTAGCTCGGTTATGTCCATATATATCCTTGGTTGTTGAACCGTCATAGTGATATTCCGGCAAAGGCTTTTTATTGGAGTTCATCGTCTGCACCACTGTATTCCTCCTTTCTTACCCTGGACAGTAAATTTATTCAAGCATCAGAGCTATATTGTCCTTCACTCGCAGAATTACTTGCCAGATTAATGAAACTAATCTGTCTGCAACAATACTATGCCTGACTTCATCTATGTGCAGATGATTACTAAACCCTAACAGCCAAAAAATCCTTGCCCGTTCCAACACAAAAGCGATACAAGATACTGTTACAATGAAAGATTCACTTCCACTTTCGAGAACTAGTAGAATTAATATGGCATTATGACAAACAGTAACCAAAAATGGAAACACAAACTTTCTAAAAAGATTACTTACTACCAATTTGTGCTTAAGCAACATCATCTTCATTACATTAAGCAGTTATACAAGCACAACCGCTCCGCAGACTGTTTTATCACAGTTTGTGCAATTTTTCAGAATATTTATCACATTCCTTTTTGTCGAATGATTCCAGTCAATCAGTAAAAGGACAGTGTTCTGCTCATTCATGCTGTGCATGGCATTCGCATCAATAGCGCTATTTCCGCAGTACACTAAGTTAATTGTCCCTGCATATTCTTTCAGTTGTTCCACAATCATACGTGCTTTTTCAGAATCCATATCACTGACTACTGCAATACTGCCAGGCTGTTTTTTGAGATGACTCAGATATTCCGTAATCAAGGAATACTGCTGATCCTCTGTTACCGCATTCCTTTGTATGCCACGGATCCGATCTGACCACTTTTCAAAAACATTTTGCTGCTCATGACCGAAAATATGTCCGAGAACAGGAATGCCATATTGCTCTGTGAGCTCGTCTTCTCCCGAGCACAAATATTTATTCACAAAAACTATTCCGATAAACAATGCAGAAAGTAAAACACCGATTATAAATCCAATTAAAGCATATTTCACTGTGCTCACAAGTACACTCGAAGGAGCTTCTGGCTCTTCAAGATTATTCAAAGATTCCTGCACTTCAGCAAGGTTTTCTTCCAACGTGACAATTGTATTGTTGTAACCGGTAAGTTTATACTGTAGATCCTGATCCATCGTAATCGCTGATGTTTCATTGATCATCCGGAGTTCATGTTCTCCGATTTCAGCTGTTATCGTATCCTTCTGATTGTTGATCTGCTCTTTGACATAGTCCATCAGCTGATCAGCCAGTTCCTGAGTGTTTCCGATCGTTGTGATAGTCAGTATCCTTGTTGCTGAATCGACATCCGTATTGCGGTCACAGTCCACGATAATCAGTTCCTGGAGATCACGGGCTGTGATCTCTACATCCAAACTTTTGATGATTTCCGAATTCATATCGACATTTTCTGCTGCAGCCGCATATGCAGCAATGATACTCAGAGCAGGATCAACATTCTGATAATCCATACCAGGCATGATCTGATAGTCGGTATAGACATAATATGTAATGGTATCCCGATATTCGTTGTAGGGATCAATGCTCATCAGGACAGAGTGTTCCTGATATTCCTTTTCACTGTTCAGCTGATCATAGATACTATCGATCTGTTCTTCGTAGGCTACTTTCTGGGCATTGTATAGAGCTAAGTCCTCTTCATAAACAGTCTGCTCATCCTCAATAGTGTCATCATTTTGTTTGCTGATTTCCTTATACGCTTTTGAACCACCAAAAGCGAGCATGAACACGATGCCCCATAGCAGAACGGTTTTAAATTTTCTGACAATATAAGCGAAGACCTCTTTCAGATCAACTTCTACTTCTTCGCTGTATTTCTGGTTTTCAATCTGATCCATAAATCTGTTTCCCTCCGCCGCAACCGTTCTCTGTATACAGCGTGTGCCATAAGAATAAGAAGATTTCAGCTTTAATGCAATAAGCCAATTGCTGTTGAAACTATCAGTTTATAGTGACATGATACGTTTTTTTTGATTCCTGAGCAAATACAAACACTGGCTGCAATTCTGCTGTTTCCATATCAGAGATCCTGTTTTTCAATCAAAAACAACACTTATACCTATACATGCATTATTTCCTACCTTATTTGTATGTATATATCAGCTGACAGGCACATCGGCCTGTTCAGATTCGATTCTCTTTTTCTCTTCTCTGACAATCTGTTTAAAGGACTGGCTGTCGATTCCTTTCCCCTGCTCTGCTGCTTCAGAACGGTCCGCAAAGGCATCGAAGGCTTTCTGCTTCTCTTCCAGGACCTGCATGAGCCGTTCATCCACCGTATGTTCGGCCAGCAGATGAAAGACTTCCACATTCCTGGTCTGCCCCATGCGATAGGCTCTGGATATGGCCTGGTTCTCGGAGGAAGGCTTGAACTGCGGTTCACAGATCACCACCACACTGGCAGACTGAATGTTCAGTCCGGTACCGCCAGCCGTGATCTGGGCTGCCAGGACAGCACCGGCCGGAGCATTCTGAAACTGATCCACAAGTTCCTGCCGCTTCTGCGGCGGTACCGAACCATTGATCACCCCGACACAGCGGCTGCCAAGATATGCTGCAATCTTTGCCAGCGTATCCAGAAAGAACGAAAAGACCAGAATCTTCCGTTTATCCTCTTCCGCATCCTCAATGATTTTCAGCAGAGCCTGTGCCTTGGCGGATTCATCCAGATTCCCGACATTCCAGGATACTCTTCTGGTTTCCGTATACTTCTGTTTCAGAACAGATGTGATATAGATCTTTTTTTCTTCTTTTCCCAGAGAAACCCAGAGCGGTGTCTCAATCAGATCCGGCAGTTCACTCAGGACATCCTCCCGGCGCCGCCGGTAATACACACCGGCAATCCGTTTCCGGAACTCCGGTGCCGCCGCAAGGTATTTCACGCCCCTGACCGTACCGGCGATTTCCGGTCTGAGATACCGGATCAGGGAAACCATTTCCTCGACATTGTTCTCCAGTGCCGTACCGGTCATGAAGAGAATCCGGTCAGTATGGGTGCAGAGTTCCTGAACCCGCTGGGTCCGCTGGGCCTTGGCATTCTTGATGTAGTGCGCTTCATCCACCACCAGCATGCCTATCTTGAACCCCTCTTCCAGCTGGAACATGCCGGTACTCTCATAGGTGGTCACGGCCACCCCGCCCTGCTGCAGCCAGCGGGCCAGGTTCTCCTCCCGGGCGTCGCCATGCAGCGGCATGGCCGTCAGGGTGCTCATCTTCTCAGTTTCCCGGCACCAGTTCGTCAGCACGCTGGCCGGGCAGACCACCAGGAAATGTGTCCTGCCGGCATTATGCAGGCAGACCATAGCCGCAATCGCCTCCACGGTCTTGCCTAAACCCATCTCATCCCCAAGAAGGACTTTCTCCTGCTTCAGAATGTATTTCACACCCCATTTCTGATAGGGACGCAAGGTACATTTCAGTCCTTCGGTCTGCAGTTCCTGGGCCTGAACCTGACCGGCCAGTTCTTCCGGCAGGCCATGGTTTTCTTCTTCCTCCGCCAGACAGCCTGGCACCAGGGCAGCCAGCAGGGACAGGACTTCTGCTGCATGCTGGCTGTAGTCCTGCCAGACTTCCGCGTCACTGAGACGGACGGATTGTCCGGCCTGCTTCTGCAGCTCAGTAAAGGTTCTTCCCTGCGGCCCCTGCAGGAACCGGACAAAGTCAGCCGCGGCCTGCTGAGCCGCCTGTTTCCTGTCAGAACTCAGGAAAAGCCAGCCCAGGCTGTTCTCGGCGGGTTCCATAGCCGCTGCCCATTGCTGAAGAGAAGCGCGCAACTGCGTATGCAGGGAACCGGCCTGCCGGGAGACGGACTGCATCCTGCGGCAGACATACAGGGCCTGCAGCAGCTGCGTCTGCTCCGGTGTCTTCTGATCGGCATTGATGCGGATCCGGGTCTGCCGGCAGATCTCGTCTTCGATACGCGCTGCCGTTTCCTTGAGTGAACCGGCTCCCTCTGCACTGATGCCCGGTACGGCCTCCAGCTGTTTCATCGAGGCTTTGCGGACTGCCCCGACCGTGTCATAGCCGGCCTCCTCCAGGTTCCTGATGCGCAGACCTGATTTCTGCCGGTTCAGTTCTTCCACGGGAATGGCATCCAGGGTTTCCCGGGCCAGCGCCTGCTGCAGGATACGCACCTGCCGGACCACCTGCTGACGGGCACTTCCGGCCTGGGCAGCAAGGCTGGCAAGTTCCTGCTGAACATGCAGGCATTGCCTGCGGAAAGCCTGAATTTCCTTACGTGTATAGGAGACTGACATGTCTTTCTTCCCTCTTGAATTCTCTGACCAGCATAGCATATTCCCTCATAGGTTCTGAAAGGGAACGTTTTCATACCAAAAGAATAAATCTTTAAGCAAATCCTTGTTGAGTGTCGGCGGAAGGTTCTTCTATAATACGGCTGTGCGTTAAGCATATAGGGAGGAAAGAATGAACTTCAAGAAGATTTCTGCTTCACTGCTTGCTGTGTCTCTGCTGGCCGGCTGCGGCAGCTCGTCTTCCGCAGCTGCTTCTGCCGATGCCTCGGCGTCTGCTTCGACCACGATCGATGTCCTGCGCATGCAGTTCGTGCCGTCCAGAGATGCCGAAACCATTCTGCAGGGAACTTCGAAACTGCCCGAACTTCTGATTGCGGCCATGGCCGAACGCGGCTATGACATCGGCTCCGTGGAAATCACGGTCGGTGCCGGCTCAGACTACAACGTCACCGGCGAAGCCCTGGCTTCCGGTTCGGTCGACGTGGCCTGGCTGCCTGCCAGCACCTATGCCAACTACTCGGACGAAACCACCCTGGCTCTGACCGCCACCCGGGATGCGCTGAGCAATGACTCGACCGACCCGACGACCTGGAACGGCGAAGCCAACAAGACCACCCGCATTGAAGGAGAACCGGTCACCTATTACCGGGGCCTGATGTATGCCGGACCTTCTGAGAAGGGCCGCATGATTGCCGAAAAGGTTGCCAGCGGAGAAGAGATCACCTGGGAAGATCTGGACTCCTGCAGCTGGGCCATTGCCTCGACCACTTCTTCCTCGGGCTATATCTTCCCGACCCTCTGGCTCATGGAGCACTATGACGGCAAGACCATTGCCGACCTGTCCACCACCACTCAGCTGTCCTATCCGCAGGCTTTCGCCCAGGCCGCTGCCGAAGCCATTGACATTGTGCTGTGCTACGCAGACGGCCGCATGGACTACGAAGACGACTGGACCCGGCCGACCACGGAAACCGATGAGGCCGGCAACCAGGGCTTCGGCAGAAGTGCTTCCATCTATGATGAAATGACGGTCTTCGGCGTCACCGACAGCATCTTCAACGATACCGTCTGCCTGACCAAGAACCCGGTCGAAGGACACGAGGCTGTCGCCACGGATGACTTCCTGACCGCCTTCCAGGAGTCCATGATCGAGATTGCCGGCACGGACGAAGGCAAGGAAATCATTGCAGTCTACAGCCACACCGGCTATGAAATCGGCGATCCGGCCAACTACGAAAGCCTGAAGACCGGTCTCGAGACGGTTGCCGCTGCCAACGAGTAAGCATTCGCTAGTTCTTTACACCCGAAGCGGCTGAATTCTTCAGCCGCTTTGTTTCAGAAGAATCAGTAACGGGAGAGCACTATGATTGAATTCAAGGATGTTTCCAAGACCTACCCCAACGGTACCAAGGGTCTGCAGCATATCAATCTGCAGATCCAGCAGGGAGAATTTGTCGCCATCATCGGTCTGTCCGGAGCCGGCAAATCCACCCTCATCCGGACCATCAACCGGATGATCGACATTACCGACGGCCAGCTGATTGTGGATGACGTAGACGTCATGACCCTCAAGGGCAGGGCCTTACGGCGCTACCGCCGCAAGGTCGGCATGATTTTCCAGTCCTTCAACCTGATCTCCCGGTCAACGGTGCTGAACAATGTCCTGACCTCCTATGTTCCGGACATGCCCTGGTACAAGGTCCTGTTCGGCATCTATTCCCGGGATCAGAAGATGAAGGCCCTGGAGAACCTGGACAAGGTCCAGATCCTCGACAAGGCCTATTCCCGCTGTGATGAACTGTCCGGCGGACAGATGCAGCGGGTGGCCCTGGCCCGCACCCTGACCCAGAATCCGTCCATCATTCTGGCCGACGAACCGGTCGCCTCCCTGGACCCGGTCATGGCCGACATCGTCATGAGTGACTTTGCCCGCATCAACAAAGACATGCAGATTACCATCCTGCTGAACATCCATCATGTCGACCTGGCCCTGAAGTACGCCAGCCGGGTCATCGGCATCCGCGCCGGGCAGATCGTCTATGACGGGCCGGTCGCCAACGTCACGCAGGAAGTCCTGGACCAGGTCTATAACGGCACCGCCGTACCGAAGTCTACCGACCCGGTCCTGCAGGAGGCAGACTGATGAGTGAGGCCGAGGTACGCAAGGTTTCCCTGTTTGACCGCATCTTCAAGCCGGAACACATCGTGCTGGAAAACGGGCATACCGTCGACAGGCCCCGCTCCCGGGGACCGCTGATCGCTGCGGTGACCCTGGTGGTGGTGATCATCTGCATTCAGATCACCGACTTCAACCTGGCCACCCTGCATGACCGTCTCTACCAGATGGGCGTCATCCTGTCCCAGATCTTCCGCCCGAACTTCTCCTATGCCAGTTCCGTCTGGCAGCCCCTGATCGACACCATTCAGATGTCTCTGCTGGGCTCCTTCCTGGGGTGTCTCATTGCCCTGCCCATCGCCATCATCGCTTCCAGCAACATCATTCATAACAGGGTCATCCTGGGAATTGTACGTCTGGTGCTGGCCGTGATCCGTTCCGTACCGACCCTGGTCATCGCCAACATCTGTGCCCTGACCTTCGGTCTGGGTACCTTTGCCGGCTTCCTGGCCATTACCATCTTCACGATCGGCGTGGTGGCCAAGATGCTGTACGAGTCCATTGAGACCATTGACATGAAACCCTATGAGGCTCTGGTCAGCTTCGGGGCAGCCCCTCTGGCCTCCTTCTGGAGCGCCTGCATGCCCCAGATCCTGCCGACCTACCTCTCCCACTGCCTGTACTGCTTCGAGATGAATGTCAGAGCCGCCTCGATTCTCGGTTATGTCGGGGCTGGAGGCTTAGGCATTCTGATCTCCGAGCGGGTCGGCTGGCGGGACTACCGGGGCCTGGGCATGGTGCTGTTAGCCCTGTTCATCCTGGTTGTGGCCATTGACTTCTTCTCCGACTGGCTGCGGGAAAAGCTGTCCTGAGGAGGTATGTCATGACGACGATCTAGAAAAAACTGACCGTGGAAGAGGTCTACGAGGCCCGTCCCCGTCCCTTCCTCAAACGGCTGATCATCTTCCTCATCCTGCTGGTTCTGGTCCTCTGGAGCCGCAGCGGCATTTCCTTCAACGGCTTCTCGCAGGGCGTGAACATTGCCAAAGGCACCATCTACGGCCTGACCCATCCTGACTGGCGCCTGTTCACCGACATGAGCGACACCGGCATTCTCTACCTGATGTTCCAGACGGTGGCCATCGCCATCCTGGGCACCCTGTTCGGCGGCATCCTGGCCATTCCGGTCTCGTTCCTGGCCTCCACCAACATCGTCCCCAGGCCGGTGGCGGTCATCTTCCGCGTGCTGATCCTGCTGGTGCGGACCATCCCTTCCCTGGTCTGGGCCCTGATGTGGATCCGGGTCACCGGACCGGGGGCCTTCTGCGGGGTCGTCACCCAGTCCATCTGCTCGATCGGCATGATCTCCAAGATGTACATCACCGCCATCGAAGACCTGGATACCGGCATCCTGGATGCACTGGATGCCTCCGGCTGCAATACCTTTGAGAAGATCCGCTGCGGCGTGCTGCCTCAGCTGTCCGCCTCCTTCGTTTCCACCGTCATCTACCGCTTCGACATCAACCTCAAGGACGCCACCACGCTGGGCCTCATCGGGGCCGGCGGTATCGGTTCCGCCCTGATCATTGCGATCAGCGCCATGCGCTGGACGCAGGTCGGTGCCTATCTGTTTGCCCTGATCATCGTGGTCATCTTCATCGAGTGGGGTTCCACCCGGATCCGGGCCAGACTGGCGCGGGGCAGACAGTAATCCCCTGCCGCACCTCCGGGTGCGGCATTTTCTTTTCATCTTTGCCGGGAAAACCCGTACAGGCGTGGTAGGATGGAACAGAGTGAACAGGAGAACCGGATCCTATGGCAAAACTTTATTTTTATTACGGGGCAATGGGCAGCTCCAAGAGCGCCAATGCCCTGATGGTGGAATATAACTACCGCGAGCGGGGCCAGAACGCTCTGCTGGCCAAGACCAGCGTCGATCAGCGGGACGGTGAGCGGATCATCCGTTCCCGGATCGGTCTGCAGAAGGAATGCGTCCTGCTCTCCGAGGTCTGTCAGATGTCCGACCAGGACCTGCAGGCCTACGATGCCATCATCGTGGACGAGATCCAGTTTGCCTCCCCGGAAGAGATTGACTTCCTGGCCAGGGTGGTGGATGAACTGAACATCCCGGTGCTCTGCTATGGCCTGCGCACCGACTTCCAGCTGCATTTCTTCCCCGGTTCCCGGCGCCTGATGGAAGTCGCCGATGAGATCAAAGAGGTCAAGACCGTCTGCTGGTGCGGCAAGAAGGCCACCTGCAACGCCCGCTACAATAAAAACGGCATTGTCCGCACCGGCGAACAGATCCTGCTGGGTGCCAATGATGAATATGTTGCCCTGTGCCGCAAGCACTTCATCGAGGGCAGGCTTTCCGCCGACGATCCTGGTCATAAGCTGGAAGGGTTCGGACAGATCCCGAAAGAAGACAAAGATCAGGAATAAACCGTTCGTGGATATCTCCTTCCCGCCCGCAGTAATTTCAGATCAGTTTGAATACGGCGGATTTATGAATCCGTTTCGTCGGAAATAAAAGGTCCACTATGGTTTGTGTTAGCCATAGCGGACTTTAACTTATTTATTTGAACGTTTTTTCTCTGCGAATCTCCTTCATGGATATGTCGGCAAATTGGACGCACCTCGTCGGTTGGACTGGTACCGGCTCGACGGCTAAATCGGTACCGGTGCAGTTTGCGCTCGCGAGCGGCCGGTGATGCGTTTCTCAGCGGCCGCTTTGCGCGGCTGAACGGCCGCGTTAAAGTCCCTGCATCAGAGATGAGACATAGACTGTTTTAATGGTGATTACTGCTCAGGATTTATTTCTATCACAACGGCATAATGCTTTGTTGCCCGTTTGTAGATGGCATTGGCAGCTAACTCATCATTGCGGATCATCGCTGTCCAGCTGGATGGTTCCCGCTGAGAACATACATTCACGCTCCGATTGAGTTCGCAGCGTGTTTCCAAGAGTTCCTGCAGTACTTTGACTTCATCTTCATTGTCAATTAAATGAAGCAGGAAATCATCCAGAATAAGAAGATCCAGGCGATTGACGTGCTACCCGTCAAGAGGACAGTGAATCAATAGAAGCCTATGCCATTGGCCGAATTGTCACCGGACCCCATAGTCCTGACGAAGTGGACCTCGGTTCTCCGTCGAAGTGGACTCCCTGGCTCCGCCGAGCCGGACTTTTGAATGCGCCGTAATCAAGTTAAAGGAAAATACCCATTCCAGTCGTATTTCTGATTTATTTTCACGAAATGGCGTTCTTTTATGATTGAAAAAAGCTGTAAAATAAATCCTAAAAATTTACGCTCAAAATTACGGCTGAAAATGGACATATATTTCTGTTCTTTCAGCCGCAGATCAGCTGGATTATCTCTGCAGCCATCTGCGGATATCGACTACCTGTATGCCATCATACCGATAATCCTCATGCCTGGTTCTGGCAAGAATCATTTTCGGATTGGCATCTCTGATGGCTAACAGAGGAGTATATTCCCGTTCAAAGGTCTTCGGATCGGAAATATTATCGCTGACTTGTATGTAGGTCAGTTCATCTCTTTTCTTGACCACAAAGTCGATCTCTTTCTGATAAAGTTTTCCGACATATACCTCATAGCCTCTGCGTCTCAGTTCCATATAAACCATGTTTTCGTATACTCTTCCGAAATCCAGGTTTTTCGTGCCATTTACTGCATAGCGGAAAGCCGGATCGCAGAGATAATACTTGCTGGAACTGGCCAGGTATTTCCTGCCTTTGAGGTCATACCGCTTCACCTGATAGAACAGAAAAGCATTCTCCAGATAATCCATGTATTTCGAGACGGTCTTCCTGGTGATCTCACTCTGATCCCGGTTCAGAGCCTTGCTGATGCTGTTGGGAGACAGCAGATTGCCGATGTTATCCATCATGTATTCGGCGACACTCCGGAATTCAGACTGATTGCGGATATGATATTTCTGTACCAGATCCCGGACCAGGATGGTCGTATACACGTCGCGTATATATTCATACTTTCTGTCCTCTGACGGATAAACGTAGGAACCGGGCATCCCGCCGGATCTGACATACGCATCAAAGGCGTCATCATAGTTCTCACTGATCCCATGATAGGTAAGATATTCTTTGAAC
Source organism: uncultured Erysipelotrichaceae bacterium (assembly GCA_903789495.1). Lineage (GTDB taxonomy): Bacteria > Bacillota_I > Bacilli_A > Erysipelotrichales > Erysipelotrichaceae > Bulleidia. The sequence continues at coordinate 26,637 of CAIFEQ010000016.1, forward strand.
GAGAACGGATATACCTGAACTTCCATCGTTCTGCCGGTAAACAGCGTTGCCAGGTCAGAGCTCAGAAGAAAGGCATTGGATCCCGTGAGATAGATGTCATAGATGTGTTTGGCATAGATGCTGTTAATGGCCAGTTCGAACTTCGGGCACATCTGTACTTCGTCAATCAGAAGTACGTTTGGCATGCCTTCCTTATGCTGTTCCAGGATATATCGATGCAGTTCATGATAATCAAGCAGATGATCAAACTCCAGTTCCTGCAGATTGATCATCACGATGTTGACGGCTTCATCCTTCTCTTTCAGATAACGGATAAATTCCTGAAGCAGGACAGATTTTCCGCTTCGCCTGATTCCGGTAATCACCTTGATATCCGGGGTTCCGTATAATTCAATCAGCTCATTCAGATACTGCTGCCTCGGGATGATCTGCATAGCGTCCTTTCTATTACCGTTTTTTTAATTTTCTTCATTTTTCGGTAATATCTGTTCTTTGCTATTTTAGCATATTCGGATCTCTGCACATTCGATCTATTACCACTTTCTGAATATTTTTCAATTTTGGGTAATAGATTTTTTTCACAAATCTGTATTGCCAAATCAGACAGGGCATCAGAAAAGCCACAGTCTGGCAGATTCAGAACTGTGGCAATTCCTTTCAGGCCTGATCGGTGTGGAAGATCCGGGCCAGGTAGGTACTGACCAGACCGGTCTTTTCCTTATCCCTGGCCAGTTCGGCCGCGAATTCATCTGCGACGGCACCATGCTGAGAGAACAGCGAGAGTGCCCGGCGCCGGTCATCATAGGAGTAGGCCTGTTTCTCCATGTAATGACCGATGGCCAGCAGAGCGGCGGCACTGCAGAGAATCTTGGATGATGTTTTCATGCTGCTGAAACCTCCCGGAAATTCTCTGGGGCAAGAAACCGACTCTCTGCTTTCATCATAGCAGAAAGTGTTTCTCTGCCGGTGGGATTCTGATGTGAATTTCCGGGTATCTGTTTTCTTCTGCCTGGCTCTGGCAATGCTAGAATGAAACCATGAGGAGGAACCACGCATGTCTGTTGATCCCAGATACTTCATGCACCCGAATGATCAGAAAGCCCTGGCTGCTCTGAAGGCAATCCCTGGTTTTGATGCCCTGAGCAAGGCCTTGATGAAGAATTTCAACGAAAAACAGTTCCGTATCCTGAACCTGTCCTGCCGTATCCGTCTCTCGGAAACACAGCTGCCGGAAATCTACGAACTCCTGCCGCCGATCTGTGAAAAACTGGGAATTGATGTCCCGGAACTCTACCTGGAGAACAACCCGACGCCCAATTCCTACACCTATGGCGACAGCTCTCCCTTTGTGGTCGTGACCAGCGGTCTGCTGGCCACCCTGGACAAAGAGGATGTGCGGGCTGTCCTGGCCCATGAATGCGGCCACATTGCCTGCCATCACACTGTCTATACCACCATGGGTTCTCTGCTGCTGGCCAGTGTGCCGATTCCCGGGGTCTCCCAGGCCCTGCGGCTGGCCTTTGACTACTGGCGGCGCTGTTCGGAATTCTCCGCCGACCGGGCTGCGGCCTTCGTGCTGGGCTCGGCAGAACCGATGGTACAGGCCCTGACCAGACTGGCCGGCGGGGCCAACAACCTGCCCTACAAGATCAATGAGAAGGAATTCCTGACCCAGGCCCAGGAATACAAAGACTATGTCGGCAGTTCCACCTGGAACAAGACATTGGATGCGCTGGTCACTGCCGGGCAGAGTCATCCCCTGACTGCCGTACGGGCCATGGAACTGCGCGACTGGTGCAGCACGGATGAATTCGCAGACCTGGATGCCCATATCCGCTACCTCAGCGGCCGGAAGACAGCGGAAAGGATCTGCCCTTACTGCGGCGCCAGAACAGCCGCCGATTCCCGCTTCTGCCAGAACTGCGGACACCCGCTGGATCCGGCAGAGCCAAAGAAACCCGAAGCCTGAATCCTCTGAGCCGGTATGATGCCGGCTTTTTTGTCGGGAAAAGGCAGACCCTTCGATCTGCCTCGTCACCGGAATGCTGTTTTCTCTGGCTTCCCTGCCGGGAAGATTCAGTTTTTCAGACAGCCGATGGGAACCACGTAGATCCCGTCTTCCCGTCTGTAGGCAAAATCGCCGACGCCGGTGATCACCATGCAGAAGGAAGGAGCGGGCATTTTTGAGGTATCAATGGAGGAGGCCAGTTTTCTGAGGTTTCCGGCTCCTTCCTCGATGAGCTTTTCACCGCCCAGCCTGACTTCGGCCAGGCCGTACCTGCCATTTCTCAGATGAATGACCGTATCGCATTCCAGTCCTGCTTTGTCCCGGTAATGGCAGACTTCCCCGCCCAGTGATTCTGCATAGACGCGCAGATCTCTGACACACAGCGTCTCAAACAGCAGTCCCATCGTCTTCAGATCATGCAGCAGATCCTCCGGGCCAATCCCCAGGGATGCTGCCGCAATGGACGGATCCGTATAGTAGCGGGTATCGGAGGTACGGATCACGGTTTTCGACCTCAGATTCGGGTTCCAGGCCGGCATATCCTCTACGACATATATTTTTTTCAGGGCACTGATATAGGCGGCGATGGTGTCCTCACTGATTGACTGCACATCGTTTGCGGCGATATCGTTTCGCAGCATGGTATTTGCCACCTGGGCGCCCTGATGTCTGGCATAAGAAGCCATGAGCCGTTTCACCCGTTCCGAATCCTTGCGGATCCCATCGGCTCTGCTGATGTCCGAACAGACCACGGCATCATAGTAATCAAACGCCTGCTCCAGGGCATTTTTCTCCTTCATGCTGATCGCATGCGGCCAGCCGCCGCGGCAGATCACATATGCCAGCCGGGCAAGATCCAGTCTGTTTCTGCCCTCAATCTGCTGCGGTGCAGAGAACAAGGTCTGAAGGCTCACTTCGCCGCTGGATTCTTCAGATTCATACAGGGACATGGTCCTCATTTTCAGCCAGGTAAAGCGACCGGTTCCGGAGTGTGTGATTTCCTCTGACTCCACAGGAACGGCAGATCCGGTCAGAATGAACTGTCCCTCTTCGCCCCTTGAATCGACTTCAAACCTGACCGCATCCCAGATTCTGGGTGCCAGCTGCCACTCATCAATCAGACGCGGAACTTCTCCCTGCAGCAGTCTGTCCGGAGAGATCTCTGCCATCTGCCTGTATTCATCCCTTCTGGCCGGATCGTCCATCCGCAGCGTGCTTCTGGCGATCTGCATTGCCGTGGTTGTTTTGCCGCACCATTTAACCCCCACGATCACAACTGCCCCTTTGGAAGCGAGCCGATCGAGAAGCATATCATCCACAATACGCTTCTTATAGCCGCGCATGACATGACCCTCCTGTTCTGTATCCGTTCCGTATCCATTACACAGAATTCGGCGAGTTGGCGCTTTTCCGTTCGGCGAGTTGGCGGATTTTGCCCGTCAGACCGTCTGTACTTCATTTGGACCTTTCCCTGGCCGGAAGACCTTTCTTCCGGACTGACGCAGAAAGGGCGTCTGTTTCCTGACCATGCCAGGAGACTGACGCCCTCTGATACCGATCTGTGTTTTTCTGACTGGTGTACCGGAATTACTTCACGGCAGCCTTCATGACGCGGAGGACATTCTTGTAGAAGATCTTTTCGATGTCGTCGTCGGAGAAGCCCTTCTTGCGGAGTGCTTCTTCCAGCAGACCCATCTTGTCGCAGGAATCGATCTCCAGATTGCCATGAATGCCGTCAAAGTCAGAACCGATGGCAACGGTGTCAATACCGGCCACGTTGACCATGTACTGCGCCATTTCCGCCATCCGCTCAGCCGTCTGATTGGGATCTGTCGGATCCGCATTCAGGAAGTCCGGACCGAAGTTGATGCCCGCACAGCCGCCCTTGGCAGCCAGGGCTCTGAGCTGATCATCCGAGAGGTTTCTCTGATGCGGCGCAATGGCTCTGGCATTGGAATGCGTGGCGACAAAGGGCTTGTCCACCAGATTATAGACATCCCAGAACCCGCCTTCGGACAGATGCGAGACATCCACCAGGATGCCCAGTTCCTGCATATAGCGGACCGCGGTCTTGCCCCACTCCGTCAGACCGTCATGCATCAGGATCGGATCCTTGGAGTTCGGTGCGCCGAAGCAGTTGTAGGAGTTCCAGGTCAGGGACAGCGCTCTGACACCCATGTCATGATATTCCTTCAGACGCTCCAGCTTGCCGTCAATATCCCGGCCGTCTTCAACCGTGAAGACCGCCGACATCCTGCCGGCCTTCCAGTTGTTCTCGATATCCTCGCCGGTATAGGCCATGGCAATGATATCCGAATGCTTCTCGACGTTGCGGACCAGTTCATCATGGCACTGCTGCACATAGACATGATCCGTCATCAGCGGGACCTTGTGGTATTCGAAGATCCGCTGCGGCAGCAGCCAGGCGGCGAAGAACTGAGCCATCTGGCCCTGTTTCTTCATCCGCTCGAAGTCCACCATGGTCAGGCTGGAATGATAGAGGTCCTTCTGGTCATGATCAAACAGAACAATCTGTTCGATCGAGTCGCAGTGCATATCAATATGCTGCATCTGTATTACCTCCTGTTTATTGAACTGCGGATAGGCTCAGCCTGCTGCCTGTTCCCTGGCTGCCTTCTTTCTGGCCATGACAACGCCGGTGGCGCAGCAGATCAGAACCGTCAGCAGCATTCTGAGGAAGCCGGGCATCGGAGACATCCGGAAGATGATGGCAATGACCAGACCCAGGAAGAAGACCGGGACATTTCTCTTGCCATACATATACAGCATGGCGCCGTAAACGGCAGGCAGAACGAAGTTGAACATGCCGGTGATCGATTCCGGCAGAATCGCGAACATGAGCTGGCCGAAGACGATGCCGAACAGGTTCAGCGCCATGCTGCAGACGATCGACGCCGCCACGGCGATGACGGAAACGATCTCTGCCTTGTGGCTGCCAGGCTCCACGCCGACCGCATCCTGGGAACCCAGGGTCGCGATGACACGGATTCCGCCGATGGAACCGGCCAGGAAGGACATGTAGTTGCCTGCTTCACCCAGAGTCGGGAAGTAGGAAATCGGTTCAATGAAGTAGTAGACGGCTTCGGTCGACAGGATCATGACATAGCCGCCCAGAATCTCCGCCCCCGTCGGCATGCAGTTGTACCGGATCGAGATATAGATCGGAGAGATGAAGGAGAACACGATAGCCAGTGCCAGGAAAGTCTTGCCGATCTTCCGTACCGGCTTGGTAAATTCATCAAAATACTGTGTATCCATCGTTGACATCTCGGTTTACCTCCTCACCCGAACAGCGTGTTGACATAGCAGATCTGCGCACAGATCATGCCGACCAGCAGGGAAAGACCCATGTTCCAGGCCTTGAGTTTCGGTGCTTTCGGGACGATGAGCCGGTCCATGATGACCGAGAAGATCAGCGCCGAGAACAGGGCAGCCCGCTGATAGCTGGTGCCCAGCAGATAGCCGGAACCCATATAGGTGGTGGTACCGAGAATGGCAGCGGTAGCGAAGGCACTCATGATTGCGGCCGAACCGCCGGTGATCTTGTTCGAGATGGTGGTCATCTTGTCATTGAACAGCAGGACGAAGACCAGCCAGCCGCAGCCGTTGATCGCCATGACCCACAGGCACGCGGAGAAGATCTCCATCGGCATGCCGGTGGCGGCCAGTTCATAGCCAGATGCCTCAGCGGTATACTGGCAGGCTCTCAGTTCGGTCGATGCCGAAGCGATGATGGAAACACGCTGGTAGGTGACCGGCGCGCCCATGATCGACGACATGGTGATCGTAGAGATCATGGCACTGAAGCTCGGTCCGATTGCAGAAATGATACCGACGTGGAATGCGGTCGATCGGTCTTCTTTGGTCAGACCGACCATGGGTGCGGTGGCAACAGCCTTGCGGTAGATGAGAATCGCCTGCGCCAGAACCACTGCAAGCAGCGGAATAACGGCGATCCACAGACCGATACTGTTGCCAATGTCGAGTGTGTACATCATTTTCCCCTTTCTCCTCCTTTTACTGAACTATCCCCTGATCGGGGCAAGTATAAAACCGGATTACTCCGATGTTCAGCCAGATCCGAAGCCCTGCAGACTTCTCAGTATGATTGCATATTGCAGATTGCATAAACAAATGATCTAGAAAAACGATACCCCTTTGAAAATAAAAATGCAACCGCTTTCGGAAAACCCTCCGGCGGCTGCAGTTCCTCCGGAAAGGAAGCTTATCCGGCGTCTTTTCCGCCGGCCTGTTCTCCGGTCTTTTCGGCCGGATCGTCGTCGATCAGATCCTTGGCCAGGATCCGCGAGACCGCCTGCAGATAGATCTTCATGGTGGCCCCGGTCTTCTCATCGATCTCAATGGTGAGCGTGCCGTCCGCCGAACGTCTGGTCACCTTGCCGACAATGCCCCCGATGGTGCAGATCGTATCCCCGCGCCGCACCTGATCCTGCATATCCCGGGTCCGCTTCTGCTGTTTCTTCGTGCCCAGCTTGACGACATAGAAGATCACGAAAATCATCGCCACGTAGACGAGCATGACTACCCACAGCGGCAGATTCGCGATGCCTGAATTCTGCATATCTGTTTCCTCCTCAAAGATACCTGACTGTATCCCATTTTACTCAATTCGGTCCGAATGCAAAAGAACGCATGAAAAAATGCCTTCTGCCCTGCTGACCATACGGTCAGCACAGCAGAAGACATCTTCAGTCAGGAACCGGCAATGACTCTGGAACTCTGGACTTCTTCCGAATAGGCCTCGACAGCCTGGGATTCATCCGCCTGCAGCTGATCCTGCGGGGCATCATCGAAGACGACCGAATTCTGTTCATTCTCAATGGTCGCCTGGGCATCCTCGGAGTAGGTCACCGTGGAACCGATGGTCGCGATCGGGGTATTGTCCGTCACGGCCGATACATTCGCCGCCGCTGCGCTGATGATGTCCGTGTAGGAATAGCTGCCGGTATAGGCATAGCCATCCAGATAGATATAGCCGATCAGGGTCTGGAACCGGGCCGACGTACCGTCCCACCAGCCTTCGTGATAGCCGCCTTCCCAGCCGCCTTCCTGGATATAGACCATGCTGCCGTCAACGGCACTGACATAGCCCACGTGGTTGCTGTAGACGATGATGGAATTGGGCGCCGGCGTAGAACCGACTGCCATGCCGATGGCAGCCGCATTGGCATACCAGGACCCGGCATTGCCCAGCGCCGGCAGAATATACCCGGCACTCGCCGCCAGTTCCCAGGCACTCCACGTGCAGTTGCCCCAGCCTCCGGAATACGGGTTGCCCTCGGCTGAAATGATATAGGGCTGCACGAGTGCCGCCGCAGCCATTACCCCCGCTGCCGCGTGCACAAATCTGCTTTTTATGCTCATGATCCGATTATACCCCCCGGCTTTGGAATTTGTCCCGCCGGCCGGCCGGGAAAGGTGCAGATTTCAGGAAATTCACATCTCCATCCCACATTTGACAGACAGTTTCTGTAAAAATGTCCAAAAAAACCGATTCTGTCCTACAGAACCGGTCTTTCTGTCTCAAAATTACTGATTGCCGCCCAGTTTATGCATCAGGGTCGCGCGGAACTTGATGTCGGCGACGAAGTCCTCGACCTTGTAGAATTCATTCGGGGCGTGGACGTTGCTGTTGGGGGTGCCGGTGCCGGCCATGGCAGCCGGGATGTTCTTTTCGGCGCAGAAGTAAGCCAGCGGGCAGGTGCCGGCGGCCTGGTAGTCCATGGTCGGTTCCTGACCGGTGACCTGCTTTGCCGTCTCCTTCAGGATGGCCGCAAAGGTCGACTTGCTGTCGGAACGGTAGGCCGGTTCACCCAGCAGCTTGGTGACCTGGACGTCATCGAAGCCATGCTTGTGCAGGTGGGCCTTGACGAGTTCGAGAATATGATCCGGATCCTGACCCGGCACCAGACGGAAGTCCATCTTGGCTGTTGCCTCGCCCGGCAGGACGGTCTTGACGCCGACACCTTCCCAGCCGGAGGAGAAGCCGGCGATGTTGGCCGTCGGGACGTAATGATAATGCTCCAGCAGTTCGATGCCGTCCATGTGATTCAGGTAATGATCCAGGCCCAGATACTTCTTGGTGCCTTCGATGTCGAAGCCGTCCTGTTTCAGGATCTCGATATCCTCTTCGGTCAGCGGCTGAATGCCGTCATAGAAGCCTTCGATCAGGACCCTGTCCTGGTCATCCTTGAAACTGCTCAAGGCCTTGACCAGACGCCAGGCCGGATTCTCGACAATGGCGGCCAGGCTGGAATGGGCATCCATGGAGGCCGTCTTCACCTTCAGTTCAATGTACAGACAGCCCTTGTTGCCAAGCGTGATGACGCAGGGACCGCCATCGGAACCCCGGGTGCCGCCCTCGAAGATGATGCCGTCGCAGAACAGCTGATCCTTGTATTTCTCGGTGAAGTACGGCAGGTTGCCCGAGCCGATCTCTTCCTCGCCCTCCAGCATCATCTTGACGCTGCAGGGCAGCTTGCCATAGACCTTCTGATAGGCATCGATCGCAGCCAGGGAAGCCGCAATGCCGCCCTTGTTGTCAGAGACGCCGCGGCCGTAGAGATTGCCGTCCCGGATATCCAGTTTCCAGGGATCGCTCTTCCAGAGCTCCAGCGGTTCAACCGGCTGGACGTCGTAGTGATCATAGAAGCCCAGTACCTTGTCGGATTCGCCCTTGACATCCCCGATATAGCAGGTATTGCCGGGGGTCGGGCATTCCGTGACCTTCAGGCCCTGCTGTTCCAGCTCTCTGACGACCAGAGCTCCCATTTCCTCAATGCCTTCGTGAACGCCGGCAAGACTCTTCTGCGCAATCAGTCGGCCCAGGCGGTCAATGTATTCCTGTTGATGGGCGTCGATATACTCGTAGATTTTCTGATCCTCAAATTGCATGATATGCAGTCCTCCTGTTGTCCTCATTTTACATGCTTTGCAGAAAACAAAATCATGAATTTCATGAAAATAAACGCCTGATTTCTTTCAATAAATCCAATCGGCCAGCAGAAAACCTGTCCTTTCCGGACAGGCTGATGGTAAAACACAGACGGTTTCAGTGCCGGGCCATCCCGGAGCGTACGGAACCCTGCGTGCGCGGCGAAACCGGCTGAGCCAGTTTCTTCTGCATGGCCTTTGTGACATACACACTCACGCTGCCGCCTTCCACCGGGAATTCCCCGATGCCTTCTTCATTGACGGTGACTTCCTGCTGCACATGCCCCAGGGCATCCACCAGAGTCTGGCGGGCGAAGCTCTTGGAACAGTTGATCTTCCGGCTCGTGCTGCCCCGGTCGGTCATGACCACAACCAGTCCCGAATCTTCGTGATCCCGGCGGCCCAGACGCACAAAGCCGACCGTATCCGCATCGTCGAAGTAGGCGATTTCGGGGCCATAGGCAGCCAGCCGGTGCAGCTTCAGCAGGGTCTTCAGTTCCGCACAGGGCGCAATCCCATCGTGGGGAATGCCGTTCAGATCCCCGGCAAAGACACAGGGAATCCCCTGCTCCCGTAACAGGACGCAGGCATAGGCCAGCGGCTGGAACCACGCAGGGATATAAGATTCCAGCGCCTGGTGGGGCTGGGTGTCATGGTTGTTGACAAAGGTCACGGCCTGGTGCGGCCGCCGCTCACTCAGCGTATCCCGGTAGAGGGAACCCATGTCAAAGTTGCCATCTGCGTGCGAGGCATCAAAGAAATGGAAATGCAGCGGCACATCAAACAGACCGATGTCCTCCTTCTCGCCGACGACGTTCTGCAGCAGGGTATCGATATCCCCGCTCCAGTACTCGCCGACCGCCGGCAGAATCTTCCCGGTGGTCTTACGCATGTCCCGCACCCAGTCCTGGATGACGGACGCATTGATATGCTTCATGGCATCGATCCGCACTCCGTCGACCGGGACCTCCTTCAGAAACCAGTGGCCCCAGTCCTTCAGTTCCTGAATGACCCGCGGATTGCCCATATCCAGATCACAGCCCATCAGGTAGTCATAGGTACCGTATTCGCCATTCACCTGCCTGTCCCAGTCCTTGCCGTCAAAGAGATAGATGCCGCTCTTCTTGGTCTTCTGGTCATAGTCACAGCCGTCGAAACAGTCATGGTCCCAGGTGAAGGACGAATACTTCCCCTTCCGGCCCGGGAACGTGAACTTCGTCCAGGCTTCGATCTCATGGGCATCGGAAATCAGTTTCCGCCGGTCTTCGGGATCGCATTCCCGGGCCATCACCTTCTCCGTGGCATCCCCGCCCAGCCGGTGGTTGAAGACAATATCCGCAATGGTGATGATCCCATTGTCATGCAGTGCCTTCAGACAGGCGATATACTCCTGCTTCGTCCCGTATTTGGTCCGGACGGTGCCCTTCTGGCGGAATTCTCCCAGGTCATAGAGGTCATACACCCCATAGCCCACATCATGGATCCCGGCACTGCCCTTGCCCGCCGGCGGCAGCCAGACGGCGGTGATGCCGTCCTGCCGCAGCTGCGCTGCATCTGATGCCAGGTTCTTCCAGAACGTTCCGTCTTCCGGGCTGTACCATTCAAAGCACTGATACAGCGTCGGATTCTCATACACAAAATATTCCTGTCTCATAGTATGGGTTATAACAGATTCTGGCAGGACAGGCCAGTTTGAGGCTGTTATAATGTCCCTGCATGAACAAACGAGTACTGCGGACAACCAAAGCCATCGACCGGGCCCTGCTCAAGCTGCTGCAGGAACAGTCCCCGGAAGAGATCACCATCCAGGAAATCGCCGACGAAGCAGGAATCAACCGGGTCACCTTCTACGCGCACTACCGGAACAAGAACGAGGCCATTCAGCACTGCTGTCAGACCTTCGTCAATTCTCTGTATGACAGCACCGGCGAAAGTTCTGAGGACATGTTCATCAACACCTTCACGGCCATCAAGCGCAATGCGGCGGTCATCAACCGGCTCAGCCAGGGACCGACCGCCCCGTACTTCGTGGAAGCCCTGCAGAAGTGGATGAGCGACTGGTTCCGGAACCACCGGACCAAGGCTCCCTCTTCTGTCACCGAAGAAGTCGTCCTGCAGGCCCTGATCTATTCCAACATCGGGATCCTGCTCTGGTATGGACAGCACTGCCAGACCCTGACGCCTCAGGCCATGGCAAAGGCCTATGAGGAAGGCCTCCACCTGCCGGTAGACAATTACCTCCATCATCAATGAACACTTGGCCGCATCTGCATCCTTATCAGGACGCAGGCGGCCTTTTATAATGGTGCCGTGAAACCCTTCATCCACTGGACTCTGGAACATCCCCTGCTCGAGCAGATCGCCTTCTGGCTGGTGTATCTCGGCCTTTTCCGGCTGGCCGAAGTCCTGATCACCGAACCCGTCTGGATCGTGCACTGTTTTCTGGATGACCTCATCCCCTTCTGGAAGTATGCCCTGCCGGGCTACTGCCTCTGGTTTGCGGCCATTGTCTATACCATCATCCGCTTCCTCTTTGCCGGCTGTCGGAAAGACTATCTGCATTTCATCCTCGCTCTGCAGAGCAGCAGCCTGGCGGTGCTGCTCTTCTATTTCCTGGTTCCCAACGGGCTGGCCTTAAGACCGGCTGCTGTGGAGGGAAATGATCTGTTTGCCATCACCATCCGGGCGCTCTGGGCAGTCGACAGTCCCTGCAACGTCTGTCCCAGCCTGCATGTGCTGATTGCCCTTATCATCGATCTTTCCTGGCAGGATTCGTCCTTCCTGCAAGACCGTCCCGGCACCCGGGTGCTGGTCCACGTCCTGGATGCCTGCATCATCGCTTCCACCGTCCTGCTCAAGCAGCACTCGGTGATCGATGTCCTGGCCGCCCTGGTCTGGGGCTTCTTCGTCTATGCCCGCACCGGCGTAACGGTCAGTCACATCACCAGCGAAGATCTCACACAGAAAGTCTGGCAGAAACCCCTGCCGGGCAGAAAGAATGCCTGACAGGCATGCTAGAATAGAACCCAGAAGGAGGCGGGTATGGAACTGAACTATCATCTTAAAGCTATGACCGGGACCGAAGTCCCGGTGGAACAGAGCGGCACGGCTGACTGGCAGGACGCTCAGCTTCATGTTGTCCTGGACCTGCCGGAACCGGTATCCCTGCTGTCCGTGCGGGCCTGGTTCCCGCTGGCCGTCGGCAGTGACCAGCGACTGTTCTTCAATGGCTATCAGTCGGAAACCCACAGTCCGGAATATAAACGCTACGACCAGCAGAAAGGCCTGGGCGGTCTGCAGGAGACCGTGCTGTCCTACTACGGCCTGGATCACCGCGGCGATTACTTCATCACCGGCTATCCTAACCGCAAGGGCATCCTGCACGGCTACTCCTGGTGCTGGATCCGTTCCGGGGATACCTACCAGCTGTTTGCCTCGCTGGATGAAACCAACGGCTATACTGTCTTCACCTACGATGCGGAAAAGCAGGAAATGACGGTCAGCCGCGACTGCATGAATGTCGAGGTCCAGGGCAGCTGGCATGCCTTTGATCTCTTCACCGCCACCGGCAGTGAGGAGGAGGTCTTCAATGCCTGGTTTGCGGCCCTGCAGATAAAGCCCCGTACCAGCCGGCATCTGTGCGGGTATGCGACGGGCTGGGATCTTGGCACCGAGGTCAGTGCCCAGGGGATTACCGAGCGTCTGGATGCCCTGGAAGAGATGTGCCAGCCAGGCGATCTGATCCTGATCGATGCCGGCTGGCAGACTGCCATCGGTGACTGGACCTTCCGCCGGGACCACTTCCCGCAGGGACTGCAGCCCGTTGTGCAGGCCATTCATGAACGCGGCTTCCAGGCCGGTCTGGCCCTGGCACCGTTCGTCGCCTCGGCCCGTTCCGCCCTTTCCTCCCTGCACAGCGACTGGTTCCTGAAAGCGGCGGGGAAGAACTGGCGCATCAGTGCCGAAGAAGACGGCTGTTTCAGTCTGGACTTCCAGAATCCGGCCGTACGCAGCTATCTGCAGGATACGTTTGAGACCATCTTTCAGCTCTGGGGTTTTGATCTGGTCAAGTGTGAAGCCCTCTATGCCGGCGCCCCGTTCGGGACGAAAGAGAAATCCCGGGCCGCCGTCATGAGCGAAGAACTTGACTTTCTGAGAGCATGCTGTCAGGATCATCCGATCCTGGCCTGCCAGGTGCCCCTGATGCCGGCTTTCGGCAAGGTGGAATACTGCTCCGTCGTGCCGGATCTCAGCCTCAGCCTGGATGATCCGCTCTACATGCGCAAGGCAGGCAACGAGCGGACCTCGACCCGGAACCTGCTGGAGAATGCCTGGAACCGGCGCATGCTGAATGAACGGGCCTTCCTGAACGACAATAACGTTCTGCTGGCCCGGCACAAGGATCTGAAGCTGTCGACGGCCGAAGTGGAAAAGCTCTGCATCTCGGATGCCCTGCTGGCCGGGACCTGGCTGAGCGGGGAGAATCCCAATGGCACAACACCGGAAATCCTGTCCCACTACAGAAGACTGCGCCGCTTCACCAAGGCAGAGGATAAGCAGTATCACTGCAGCGAACATGGTCCGGTGGTGACCTACCGCATCGGCGATGCCCACAATACCGTTCTGCTGTAAGGAGAGGGAGAAATCCCTCTTTCAGCGTCCTGTGCTAAGATGGGATTCATGACAAACAGAAAAAAAACCGGCTGTCTGCTCAGCCTGGCGCTGGTCTTAAGCGGCTGCACCTCTTCCGCCGCCGCAGCCAGTACTGCCGCCGCCACCCAGCGGCCCGTGCCCGAGCAGGACAGCGAAACGGCCACCCCGGAGGCCACCCTGGATCCTTCGGTCTTCACGGATACCGGCAGCCTGCTTCTTCTGGCCAACAAGAGCCACCGGCTGCCGGAAGGCTATGTGCCGGAGAATCTGGTGGCTGTGGATATTCCGACCACCAACAGCGGCGTCATGATGGTCTCCGTGGCCAATGATGCCCTGAATGAGATGGCTGCCGCAGCCGCTGCGGACGGGGTGACGCTGAAGATCTCCAGCGCCTACCGCTCAGAAGAATACCAGGCCAGTCTCTACAACGGCTATGTGGCCAGCTATGGCACCGAAATTGCCGACACGATCAGTTCCCGGCCCGGCTACAGCGATCATCAGACCGGTCTGGCTGCCGACTTTGTCGAAGGCGACGGCTCCCTCAACGGCACCAACTTCTCGGAAGAATTCGAAGCTACCGCCAGCGGCCAGTGGCTGCGGGAACATGCCCATGAATACGGCTTCATCATGCGCTATCCCAAGGGCAAGCAGGAAATCACCGGCTATGCCTATGAACCCTGGCATTTCCGCTATATCGGAGTGGAGTATGCCACCGCGATCTATGAAACGGATGTCTATGAGTCTTTCGAAGAATACTTCGGGGTCACCGGCGGAGATTATCTCGAGTAACAAAAGCAGGAAGTCATGCGCGCATGATTTCCTGTTTTTCATTCCGGCTGTTCCGGATAGTTCTTTTCGATGAAGTCCTTCAGGCGTTCCTGGTAATAGCCGTACCAGTTGGCCTTGGATGCCTGCCGGACCTTCTCGATGTCCTTCTGCTTCAGGGCCTCGATGATCTCCTGATGTTCATCCGCTGAAGTCATCTGGTTTTCTCCCTTGTTGAACTGCAGATTGGCATAGCGGTGGGCATGGGAGGACAGGTCATTGAAGACCGAAGTCAGCCAGCGGTTATCCGCCATCTCCGCCAGCCTGGCATGGAAGCGGACATCGAGCGGCGTCATCTGCTCATAGTGCTTCTGCCGGATTGCCTGGCGGAATTCCTCATTGATGGCCTGCAGGGCTTCGATGTCGCCGGCCTTCTGCTTGCGGCAGGCCAGTTCCCCGATGCTGGCGGCCACTTCGCCGACCGCCTCGAAGACATCCTCGATGGAGCGGGCATTGATCTGGGAAACCCGGGTGCTGCGGGACGGATACACATCCACGAACCCCTTCTGGGAAAGACGCAGAATCGCCTCCCGCACCGGAGTGCGGCTGACATGAAAATAATCCGCCAGTTCGGCTTCGTTCAGAGTTTCTCCCGGCCGCATGGTGCCGTCAATGATCCAGGTGCTTAAGACTTCATAGACCTGATCGGTCGCACTCTTGCGTTCCGGCTGTTCTGTTCGGACAGGAATCGGCATAATCAACGATATTTTACCACTGCCCGGTATGGTTTTCATTCCGGGTTTCCAGGGGGATGCTGATGCGCTGCACCTGCAGCTGCTTTCCGTGCATGGTGATCCGGGCAAAGGTCACCGGCTGGCTGAAACGCCGCGGTCCGCAGCTGCCCGGGTTCAGGAACAGGGTATGTCCTGCCTGCTTTTCGGCATAGCGGTGAGAGTGGCCCGTGACGACCAGATCATACCCGGATACGTCCGCCGGCAGATCGTCTTTCCGATGTGTCATGCAGATGCGCAGCCCATGCCAGCAGAACGCCTGCTGCAGGGGCAGATCCAGATCCAGCCAGTAATCGTTATTGCCCAGCACCGCCTTTACGGGGCAGATGCTTTCCAGGGCCCGCAGGATGTCCGGATCCCCGACATCCCCGGCATGCAGGATCAGATCGCAGCCCTGCAGTCCCTGCAGCACTTCTTCCCGCAGCAGGCCATGGGTATCAGACACCACACCGATGCGGGTTGTCTTTTTTTCAGTCATATGGATCATTATAACGGACCGCACCTGCCTTGCAAGCTGGGCACAGGGTGGTAGAATGCAGACGTTTGACAGGAGGGAGCTATGCCAGATAGCAGTATGGACTTCACCCGCGGTCAGATCTTCCGGCCGCTGATCCGCTTCGGCCTGCCCATCATGCTTGCCCTGTTTCTGCAGAGTCTCTACGGGGCAGTGGACCTGATGGTGGTCGGGCAGTTTGCCCAGAATGCCGATGTCTCCGCCGTCTCCACCGGTGCCCAGGTCATGAGCATGGTCACGAATCTCATCAACGGCCTGTCCATGGGTACTTCGATCCTGCTGGGCCAGCTGATCGGTCAGCGGAAGCCCCGGGAAGCCGGGAAGATCATGGGAGCTTCCATTGTCTTCTTTGCTTTTCTGGGCATCGTGTTCAGCGTGCTCATGATGCTGGCGAATGCCCAGCTGGCTGCCCTCATGAATGCTCCTGCCGAAGCCCTGAGCGCCACGAAGCAGTATCTCTTCATCTGCTCGGCAGGACTGCTCTTCATCTCGGCCTATAATCTGCTCAGTTCGCTGTTCCGGGGCATCGGGAACTCCCGGCTGCCCCTGATCTCCGTCTCCATTGCGGCCGTCATCAACATCTTCGGGGATCTGCTGTTTGTCAGAGGCTTCCACATGGGGGCTGCCGGTGCGGCCTATGCCACGGTGGCCTCCCAGGCCATCTCGGTCCTGCTGAGCCTGCTGATCGTGCGGAAAACAAAACTGCCCTTTACCATGGAACGGCAGGATCTGCGCTGGGACGGCACGGCGATCCGAAGAGTCTTGCGCTATGGCATCCCTATTGCCCTGGGCGATCTGCTGGTCGGGATCAGTTTCCTGATCATCCTGTCTATTGTCAATTCCCTGGGGCTGCTGGTCAGCGCCGGTGTCGGTGTGGCCGAGAAGGTCTGCGGCTTCATCATGCTGGTACCGGCTGCCTTCAGCCAGAGTCTGGCCTCCTTTGTGGCCCAGAACTACGGAGCCCGGAAGCTGGATCGGGCTCACAAAGCCCTGCACTATGCCATCTGCAGTTCCCTGGCACTGGGGGCGGTGCTGTCCTGGCTGTCCTTCTTCCATGGCGATCTGCTCTGCGGGATCTTCTCCCGCGATGCGGAAGTCGTGCAGGCCGGCTGGGATTATCTGCGGGCCTACAGCATTGATGTCCTGCTGACTTCGATCTTCTTCTGCTACAACGGCTACTTCAACGGCTGCGGCTATACCCGCTTCGTCATGGTCCAGTCTGTCACCGGTGCCTTCGGGGTGCGGATCCCGGTCTCCTGGTACATGTCCAGACAGAAGCCGGTCTCCATCTTCCATATCGGTCTGGCCACCCCCTGCTCCTCGCTGGTGCAGACCATCCTCTGCATGCTGTACATGCATACCGCCGTGCGGAAAAAAGAAAAGGCCCTGCAGAGTGCCTGATGAAAAGCAGAAGCCGTGGAAAACCTGTGCAGGCGGGTTTCCCGCAGCTTCCTTTCCTGTTCCTGCAGGACAGATTCAGCGTACGTTCCTGGCCTTCATATCCCGATCGATCAGCTTGCGGATATAGTCGGTCAGATTCTCCTGTGATTCCAGGAAGGCGATCATATCCGGATCCTTTTCCCGGGAGATCCGGAAGACAAAGCTGCGGTACGATTCCTTCTGGTACTTCACCTGGTATTCGCTGTACGCCGCCAGCTGGGCCTTGGTCCAGGTCCGCCCGCGGACATATACCTTGCCGTTTTTCTTCTGCACCGGCTTCTTCTTCGTGCTTCTCATGGGTGTATATGCTCCCTTATCTGGCCTCACTATAGTGTTAACTTCCTGAAATGTTAACTGTCTAAGAAGAAGGGCATAGGCAGATCAGGT
>CAIFEQ010000017.1:0-1187 GCA_903789495.1 uncultured Erysipelotrichaceae bacterium
GTGCCATTCCTTTCCGGAAAGCGCCTTCTGGAGCGCGTATTCCTTGATGTCGGATGCCCATGAGACCAGTCCGTCCACCTTGGAAAGAATGACCTCGATCTCAGCGTCGGACAGTTCCGGTGGCAGCTTGAAATCATGCTGCGCGAGCTTCAGGTTCTCCTCGGCCCGGGCACGGCAGATATTCTTCGATTTGCAGAACCGGCACCAGTCGCCGCAGGAGAAATTTCCCTTGCCGTCCCATGCGAGATCCGCTGCGGGCTTCAGAACTTCTTCGGCCCAGGTGAGCAGATCGATTTTCGGAAGCTGCCACTCACTGATGTTCTGGCGTCTCGGCTGGTAGATATGCAGGGCGATGTCGTCGATATCGTAGATGCCATCGAAGAGAGACAAGGCTCCGAGCGCGTAACATTTGAGCTGCGGATTGTCCTCTGCTGAGACCTCGATTCCGGTCCCGTACTTGAGGTCTATGATGTGGAGCGTTCCGTCTGCGATGACAAGTGCATCAGCGGTGCCGAAGCCCTGTTTCACCCAATGGGAGAAATCTACGCGCTGTTCAACCATGACAGTCGGGTCTGCACAGGTTTCCTTTGCGGCCTGCACCTGTTCGAGTACGTAGCTGACGTATCCGTCGGTCGCCTCATCCATTTCCTCGTTATAGAAATCGAGGTTCTCTGTCGGATCGTCCGCAGGATAACCGAGCGCCTTGCGGAGTTTGTATTCGGCAAGAGCGTGTGCGCAGGTTCCTTCCAAGGCGTAGATGCTTCCGTTGTCTTCAAATCTCTCACTGAGCCTGACGGACGGCGGGCAGTGAAGCCATCTGTCGGCAGACGAGGCAGAGAGAACGGCGTGTGAGTTAGCTGCCATTTCCGAGCACCTCCGCGTCCTTCATCAGGGCTTCATAATCTGCCGGATTGACCTTTGAGAGCTTGTCTGCACCGTACTTCTTAAGCAGATCGCGTACCTCGGCGGTATATCCGGCACGGGACTTGTCCGCCAGTACAGCACGGACATCTTCGAGCTTCAGTTCTTTCTTCGCCGCTTTCTGTACCGACGCTGATTTGACTGAAGGATCATTCTCGGTTCCAGAGAACTGCTGATAAAGCCAGTCGGCAGCGTTGTTAATAGCAGCGGCCGCATCTCTGAGTTCTCGGATGGTCTGATCCATTTCGGCCATTTTTGACATAGGT
>CAIFEQ010000017.1:1197-24683 GCA_903789495.1 uncultured Erysipelotrichaceae bacterium
GTTCACCGATGCGCCTCCGCTGTCTGTGTAGTTGCGATACATGTTTTTCACCTCTCTTTCCGGGCTGGTTTCTTTGCCCTTCACCTTCCACTGGAGACGGGCAGGCAATTTGAACGGAAGAAAAATAAAAAAATCTGCCACTGTCCTGAAATTGGGACAGTGGCAGACAGATAATGAATTAGAAGTTACGATAGCCACGGAACTCGTCGCGGAATTTCTTCATCTCATCGGCGAACGTTCTCTGTTTGCGCCCGAGAAGTTCGGCGACTTTACGGTCGGAGATGCCTTCCGGATGCTCCTGCCAGATTGCAATGATGCGGTCGGCCTCCGGGTCGATTTCGTGAAGACGTTTGATGAGACGCTTCAGAAGGTCGCGGTCGGCCGTAATCTCTTCAGGTGTCGGCTTGTCATCCGGCACATAATCGCCCAGTGTTCCTTCGCCGTCCGGCAGCGGGTCGTCAAGGGAAACAGCGTTCCGATTGTGAAATTCGCAGTCATCACACATGCCATCGCAGAGCCACCATTTGCTGCGCGGGCAGAAGCATTCTCCGTGGTACTGCATGCGTTTCCTGAGTGCTGTGCGCCAGCGATCGAACTCACGGTACTGTTCCGCTGGAACCTCATACCAGGTGCCGGATTCTTTGTCGAAGATACGATTTTTGTTTGCTTTTTTTGACATAAAAATTTCCTCCTTTGATTGGCGTTTTGTGGTCAGTCACAGGAGGGAACTTCATAGTCAGTTCACGCTGCGTTCATATCATCGCGTTGAAAGAAGAATTAGCCGGTGATATAATGTTTTAGTAGGTTTTGTTGTGGATTAATAATCCGCTTTTTCCCGCTGACAGAAGCATTAATGTTGACTAAAAAGGCTCCTGTGCTTTCCACAAGAGCCAGTGAGGAGTAGGGTTTGTCGCTTATCACGTTGTCGGGTTTGTCGCTTTTGTCGGAGTTTTTGATAAAGAGGGACAATCAATGTCAAATAGAGATAAATGGAGGCTGTGTGGCGGGACATTCTTCATACTGATTTCTGATGCTCGCAAAGCCATGCCGTCACATGACGAGATGTATATGGGAAAGAAAAGCGGCATCACTGAGCCGGAGACACTTTTTGCTCTTGCAAGAATAGTCACGCCGGATCTGCCAGAGCCTATGAGCTCCGAAGAAAAATCATGGCGTGATGGAACATTTGATTTCAAATCTTGTAAGGGATGGGGCTGGAAGCAGTATCGTTTCGTTGATGCTTCGGTCAGAGCATCATTCGATAGCAGGATTAAAAGCGAATATTCGAGTTGTCTTGAGCAGATGATGACATTTACTAATAAGTATTTGGACCTGCGCACCAGTACGAAAAAGGATGAATATCTTGTAAAAGCTATTCTTGAACTTTTAGATGCCGACGAGGGAATAACTGACGATACAAGGTTCTACGCAAATAAGGATGGAACGACCATAACCAAGGCTGAGCTTTTATCATCTCCTTCGGTGTGCCTTGAATCTTTTCTTCTCGGTATTTGGCATTACTGCATTGTCTGCATAAATAAAAACAGCATAGGTAAAGAAACCTATGCTGAATGGTGTCCTCCCACTGAGGGGAATAATGGGCGGCCTTATGTAGCTGAAATTGGTGAAACCAGCTCACGGAACGTAAATATTACCTATTGCGATTCTTCAACATTTGAAGATGATAAAACAGCTGATGAGGCAGACGATCCAGAGTCGGAAGTCATCGAGGCGATACCGGAATCCGATGAACAGAATGAACAGAAGAACCTCGAACAAACAATTAACCAGCCGAAAGTTTTTAATTTTAATTTTGAACAGTCTGGTGGGAACGGTAAGCAAATCGGATATGTAGAAAATTATTATGAGAAAGATGAGGAGGATAAACAATAGTGACAAACGATGAAATTCAAAAGATATCTCCTCAGCTTCCTACTAATAAACAACCGCAGCAGATTGATGTTCACATGGAGCAGTCTGGTGGTGGGGGTAAACAATTCGGATTTGTAGAGCATTATGAAGATCATAAGATGGTCGCTGTTTATCTCCCTCCCAGTGCAGACGATGACGATGACAATACGCCGGAGCAGATTGAATTGGATCTCAGCTGCTATAACCTTTTTGTAATAGCTGATGAGATGTTTAAGGGAAAATATTTTATAGTTCCTAAAGACCGTGCTATTACGGCAGATAAATGCACATCGAAGGAACTATGGCCGTTGGCATATCTTACGGAAGAATGTATTCGAACAATAAAAACCTTTCCCGCGATATTTACGAGTACAAATCATTTATTTGCTCGGACAGATGAACGACACAATGCTTTTTTCGGAATAGTTCGAGATGTCCGAGTGAAAGAAGAAGGCATCTGGATCTACTTTTATAAGTATAGAAAGCTCAAACAACAAATTCTGAATGAGCACGCTTTGGAGTTTGCAATTCAAGGTACTGAATTTAAAAACGAGCTGGATGAAACACGCTGGTCAATAAAAAAGATCAATGTTGTGGAAGCACTGAATAAAAACGGTTGCAATATAAAGCTGTTATAGGTTCAACTCATGAAATGTAATACTACGAAGTATGGAGGTAATACATGAGCCGAGAATATGATGAAATGAATGTTGAAAAGTGGGTGAACTTAGAAGATATAGCAGATCATCTAAGTGTCAGCCAAGATACGGTAAGGACATGGATTAAAGAAGGCAAGCTTCCGTATTACAGAGCAGGGAAAAGATATAAATTCAAAATATCCGAAGTCGATGAATGGGTTCGGAAGGGAAAAATAAAGGAATAATTATAGGAGGACATCACATGAGCAAAAAGTATCCCTCGTTAATTACAAAAATAAAAGTCAATAGAGCAACCTTCCATGATGAGCCGATTGAGAAGCTTTCGTTCATTAATTTCTTCTATGGAAACAACGGTGCAGGAAAATCCTCAATCGCTTATGCTATCAGTGAAAATAATGGTGATAATGACAGTGTTGAATGGGCAGATGGTCGTACTCCAAGTGATTATGATGTATTGGTGTATAACCGTGATTTCGTAGAAGATAACTTCTCAAATTATGGTGATCTCCCTGGCGTTTTTATTTTCAATAAAATCAACAAAGACGTACAGAGCCAGATAGATAAGAAGAGTAAAGAAAAAGATAATCTCAACGAGTCTTTTACGAAGGTACAGGAAGACTGGCATACAAAGAAAGATGGAGTCGGGACACTTCTTTCAACATTTCAGGACGAGTGTTTCAAGAAAACAGCTAAAGAACGCGCTGCTTTAGATAAGGCACTGGAAGGTAAGAAACAAAAACGAGGATTCGTAGAAGCAATACTTTCTGAGAATAATCCTACCGATCATAAATTAGAGGAATTAAAACAGCTTTGTGATGTGGCGTTTGATGCGAATTCTCGGACGTATAGTGAGTTTCGCCGGGCAGACAGTTCAACTACATATGGAAAACTCCCAGGAAAAGATCTACTGGCTACAGTTGTAGTCAGCAGTGCCAATACTGATTTTGCTAAATTCGTAAGGAAAATACAGGCGACCGACTGGGTGCGCCAAGGTTATACACACTTCGTACCGAATTCAGATGGTAAGTGCCCATTCTGTCATCGAGATCTGCCGACCACATTTGAAGACGATATTCGGAAGTGTTTTGATTCCCAATATCAGGAAAACGTTTCCGAAATAAGTAAGTTCCAAAGTACATATGACCGGGAAACACGGGGGATTGTTCAGAATCTTGAAGCAAACCTTGGAGACCCTATGCCGGGATTGGACGCCGAGCTTGAAGAATATAAATCAAAGCTGAGTCTTTTGAAAAGTAAAATTGACATCAATTCCGGGAGACTTGCCGAAAAGGTAAAAGAACCTTCAAAGATTGTTTCACTTGAAGATACGGATTCACTCTTACTTGAAATTGGCGACATAATAGACATTATCAACAAGAAGATCAAAGCAAACAATGACGTCGTAAATGCCAAAAGAACCAGTAAGACAAAATGTAAGAAGGAAGCCATTGAGTATTTCGCGTTTTTACTTAAGGACGATATCAAGGATTATATTGCGGAAAAGAAAACGCAGGAAGAAGCTGTAAAAAAACTTGAGGATGAAGGTCGAAAACTGAAAAAGGCAATCGGAGACCTCACTACGGAAATAGCTGCGCTCAATTTGCAGGTTGTAAATACGCAGGCAGCGGTTGACGGTATCAATAAGATTTTAAAGGATTCGGGATTTCAGGGATTTCATATTCGTGAATGTGAAAATAATAAGAATCATTATGAGGTCATCCGTGATACCGGTGAGGTTGCTGAAAATCTTAGTGAAGGAGAGCGGAATTTTATAGCATTCCTGTATTTTTACCAGATTGTACGCGGTAGTCAAAGCAGCGAGGAAAAGAAGGACAAGATCGTAGTCATCGACGATCCGGTATCCAGTATGGATAGCACCGCGCTCTTCCTTGTTAGCGCTATCGTACGGGAAATGATTAACGTCTGCCGAAATAATACGGAATGGAAAAATCCAAAGGTGCCGGGAAATTACATCAAGCAGATCTTTATTCTGACACATAATGTGTATTTCCACAGAGAAATTACCTACCAGCAGGTCGGATATTACGACTGCACCACATTTTATATTATCCGTAAAGCCGGTAATATCTCAAAAGTTCATATATGCGAACGGCCGAAGGACAACGCAAAAACCGAGCTTGAAAACTATAATCCAGTGCAAAGCTCTTATGCGGCTTTGTGGGAAGAACTGCGAGATGCCGATACTGTTATTCCGGCGCTCAACATCATGCGCAGAATTCTTGAGACGTATTTTTTACAGCTTTGCGGATACGAAGGAACGAGCTTGCGAGAGCAACTTCTCGAAGATCCAGAAAACAGGAAGAATTTTATCAAAGAAGTTCCCGGAGGAGAGCCAGACATGACGGATTATGAATTGGCATCAACAATGCTCGCCTACATTAATAATCCGAATGGTATTACAGACGGACTGAATTTCGTTGTTGAAGATTACGATGATGTGAATTTGTATAAGCAAGTGTTCAAACAGATATTTTACGTTATGCATCAGGATCAGCACTATGACATGATGACTGCGGCTGTTAAGAAGAGAAGTTAAAGTTTGGATTATCGACAATAGTAATAAAGCAGCTGGTATTGCTGCAACGAATGGAGAATAAATAATGTCAGAACATCAAGTTATAGATGCCATGTGGGATGATACCCCGGTAGATGTATCGGAAGAAACAAATATGATCTGGTCTATTGCCAACAAGCTGCGTGGACCATACCAGAGTGACAAATACAAAGACGTCATCATCCCGATGACGATCATCCGCAGATTTGAATGTGCACTGGAGCCGACAAAGGAAAAGGTTGTCGAGCAGTATGAGAAGAATCCTAATTATCCGGAAAAAGCTATGTATCGTATCTCTGGATTTCAGTTTTATAACACAAGCCGTTTCACGCTTGCTGAGTTATGCAATGATCCAGACCATCTGGCAGACAATTTCGTATCATACATTCAGGGCTTTTCCTCGAATGTACAGAATATTCTTCTGTCCGAGGCACAGGGGCTGGATTTCAAGAAGCAGATCACGAAGATGGACAAGAACAATCGTCTGCTGGCTGTCGTGAAGGCATTTTCAGAACTTGATCTGAATCCACGTACGATTGACAACGTGAAGATGGGATATATCTTTGAGGACCTGATTCGCCGTTTTTCTGAGAATGCTGAAGCCGGTGATCACTACACCGGTAGAGACATCATCAAACTGATGGTTAATATTCTTCTGGCAGAGGGCTGCGACGACATCTTCGATGATGGCAAGGTCATTACAATTTTGGATCAAGCGTGTGGAACAGGTGGAATGCTCTCTACGGGATACAACTTCATCAAACGTTATAATCCGACAGCAGATGTGAGACTCTTCGGGCAGGAAATCAATCCGGAGTCATATGCGATGTGTCTCGCGGAAATGCTGATCAAGGGACAGAATGAGGAGAACATCGTCTATCAGGATACGATGAAGGCAGATCGCTTCCCAGATATAAAAATGCGTTTTGTGCTTGAAAATCCACCTTTTGGACAAGCGTGGGGTGGCAAGGATGCCGCTGAAGGTGTCGAGAAAGCTGTACAGGATGAGTACAAGAAGGGATTTGACGGGCGCTGGGGTGCCGGGCTTCCGGGATCTGGCGATATGCAGATGCTCTTTCTCCAGTCTGCCGTAGACAAAATGGATGATAATTTCGGGCGCTGCGCAATCATTGAAAATGGATCGCCACTCTTTACCGGCGGCACAGCATCCGGTGAAAGTCAGATCAGGAGATGGCTGCTTGAGAAGGATTTAATTGAAGCGATTATCGCTTTGCCGACGGATCTTTTTTATAACACAGGCATCGCGACTTATATATGGATTCTCTCGAAAAATAAAAGAGCTGAGCGCAAAGGCAAAATTCAGCTGATTGATGCTTCAAACATTTATCACAAGTTGAGAAAGGCACTCGGCAATAAACGTAATGAAATAAGTCCGGAAGATCGTACCGTCATTACAAAGCTGTACTCCGATTTCCGCGAAGAAGAGAACGTCAAGATTTTCAATAACACAGAATTCATTTATCGTGAGTACACCGTAATGCAGCCGCTGCAGAGAAGCTATGCGATTACAGAAGAACGCATCGATGCAATGTTGTCAAAAGGTGCACTCTCTTCCCTTTATGACGAAGCCAAGGTAAATGAGCTGGAGAACGCTGCAGAGTTGACGGGCAAGGACGAAAAAAAGCTCGACAATTACAGGAAAAACCAGCCACTCTATGAGCAGATCATTGATACTCTGAAATCATCCGTAAACGATACTGTCTATCCATCACCGGATAAGTTCATGCCTGTGTTGAAAGTCACACTCAAGGGTGTAACAGATGACAAGAAATTACTCGAAAAAATAGCAGATGGTTTATCTCAGATGGATAAGACTGCGGAAATTCAGAAGGACAAGAAAGGCAATGTCATCTACGACAAGGAAACCAAGGACACGGAAATCGTAAAGTGGGATGAGGATATCGACGATTATATGAAGCGCGAGGTTCTTCCGCATGTACCGGATGCCAAGGCATTTTTTGATGAAGATTTAAGTAAGAAAAAACCGATTATTAAGACCGGTGCGGAGATTCCGTTTACCCGCTATTTCTACAAGTATCAGCAGCCGGAGCCGAGCGAAAAGCTGGAGCAACAGTTTATAGACCTTGAAAAATCCGTTAACGAGCGGATTCAGAAGCTGTTCGGGTGAGGTGACGGTAATGAGAGAAATGAAGGACAGCGGAGAAAAACTTCTTGAACAAATTCCAAATACATGGAACCTTGTTCATTTGAAATATCTTTGTGATATTCAAACTGGTAATCAGGATACTCAAGACGCTAACCCTGATGGAGAATATGACTTTTATGTGCGTTCTCCTATTATTGAAAAAAGTGATACATATACATTTGAAGGTGATGGGATTCTTATGGCTGGCGACGGAGCTGGTGCTGGAAGAGTATTTCATCATGCTTTCGGCAAATACGCTGTTCACCAAAGAGTATATAGGATTTCACATTACAGAGATGTTCAATCTGGGTTTCTGTATTATTATTTGAGCAATATTTTTCCTTCAGTAATGGATATGGGAAGTGCTCAATCAACAGTCCCTTCCGTTAGACTACCGATGCTTCAGAACTTGAATGTATGCCTTCCTACGTTAAGTGAACAGCATCGCATCTCCACCTACCTCGATGCCAAATGCTCCGAAATCGACGCCTTAACCGCCGATATCCAGTCGCAGATCGACACACTCGAGCAGTACAAACGTTCCGTCATCACCGAGGCGGTAACAAAGGGGCTGGACCGAAATGTGGAGATGAAGGAAAGCGGTATTACATATGTAGGGAAAATACCGTCACTGTGGAATATTCATCCTATTTATTACTATTTTAGTGAGCGGAAAAATAAAAATCGCCTCGGGCAGGAACAGAATTTATTATCGTTAAGCTATGGAAAGATTATCGAGAAAGATATCAATACAAATGAGGGATTGCTGCCAGAAAGCTTTAATACATACAACATTGTGGAGCCAGGTGATATCATCATTCGGCCGACAGATCTTCAAAATGATCAGCGTAGTCTTAGAACTGGCTTAGTAAAAGAGCACGGAATAATTACTTCAGCTTACCTTGATTTAATGCCAATTCGGGAAATTAACACTGAGTATTATCATTACTTACTCCATGCATTTGATGTCATGAAAGTTTTCTACAATATGGGTAATGGAGTACGGCAGGGATTAAATTTCTCAGAGTTTTCAAGACTTATGGTATTTGAACCTTCGCTTGCAGAGCAGAATGCCATTGTTGATTATTTGAATGATAAATGTGCACAGATTGATACAGTTATTTCTGAGAAACAGAAACAACTTTCTACTCTTGACGCTTATAAAAAATCTCTGATTTATGAATACGTTACTGGAAAGAAGGAGGTGCCGGTTTCATGAGCACTACAGAAGATAAAGGAAGAATGGATCGCTTGACTGCATATTCCGATCGCCTTGCAGGTAAGACTTCTGTCCTTTCTGAAAAAGAATACCAGCACTTCATCATGCGTTATCTGGAGAAGAATGACGGATACGTGATCAGGGATGCCAGGCAATATGATCGCCTGCATGCGATTGATCGAGAGTTACTGTTTAAGTTCTTGAATGACACCCAGCAAGATGCGATTGAACGTCTCAGTAGGATATACAAGAGCGATCTGGAAGATACGATTGTCGGACTTATCAATACGGAAGAAACGAAAAACCGTGGGAGCCTTCTGAACGTGTTGAAACACGGGATTGAAATTTCAGGGGAGACCCTGCAGTTCATGTATACAAAACCGGCTACGGATTTTAACCGGGAGCTAACTGAAAAATATCAGAAAAACGTTTTCTCTGTGATGGAAGAAGTCTGGGCGAGTGACAAGGAACGCATCGACCTTGTTATCTTTCTCAATGGACTCGCAATCATGTCATTTGAGTTGAAATGTAATGCAGCCGGGCAGTCGGTGGAAGATGCGATCTACCAGTACCGTACAGAGCGCGATCCGAAGACGAGATTATTCTTGTTCAAAGCAGGAGTACTCGTCAATTTCGCAATGGACTTAAACGAAGTTTACATGACCACAAAACTCACCGGAGCAGACACTTTTTTCCTGCCTTTCAACATGGGAAACGGCACAGGTGTTAATGCGGGTAAGGGTAATCCGGTATTTCCTGACAAGTATAGTGTTTCCTACATGTGGGAGGATATTCTTACGAAAGACACCATACTCGATCTTATCGGGAAGTTTATGTTCCTTGAGGTGAAGGAAAAAGTAGATGAGCTGACCGGAAAAAAGAAGCGTTCAGAAAATCTGATTTTTCCACGTTATCACCAGCTTGACGTGATTCGCAAGCTGCTTGCTGATGTAAAAGTAAATCATACCTCGCAGAATTATTTAATCCAGCATTCGGCTGGTTCCGGCAAGACGAACTCCATCGCATGGCTGGCACACAGACTGACATCACTGCATGATGACCAGAATCAGGTGATTTTTGACAATATTGTAATTGTGACCGACCGTGTTGTGGTGGATCGGCAGCTGCAGCAGGCGGTAACCGGACTGGAGCATAAAGCTGGACTAATCCGCGTGATGGATGACAAGTGCAATTCTCAGGATCTTGCTAAGGCACTTACAGGAAATACAAAGATCATCGCCACTACGATTCAGAAGTTTCCATACATTGTGGACAGCGTGAAAGAACTGAATAAGAAGCATTTCGCAGTTATCATCGATGAAGCGCATTCCTCTACTGCTGGAAAAGACATGGCTGCTGTAACGAAGTCGCTGGGTTCAGATTACAGTATCTCTGAAGATATTAGTGAAGATGCAGAGGACACGATCTCGAGAGAAATCTCAAAGAATGGTAAGCAGCCGAATGTCTCAATGTTCGCATTTACAGCAACGCCAAAGCCAACTACGCTGCAGCTTTTCGGACGGGTGAATACTAAGGGGCAGCGAGAGGCATTCCATATCTATTCGATGAAGCAGGCGATCGAGGAAGGGTTCATTCTCGATGTACTCTCCAATTACACAACCTATGATACATTCTATCGAATTAACAAAGAAATAGAAGAAGATCCCCGCTGTAAGACAGCGGATGCAAAACGCCAGATTGCGCGTTTCGTCGAACTGCATGATACGAATATCTCGCAGCGGATTGAGGTGATTGTAGAGCATTTCAGAACAAGCGTGATGACAGAGCTTGGTGGAATGGCAAAGGCGATGGTTGTGACCGCATCACGCCAGGCAGCGGTTAAATATCGTCAGGCACTGGAGAACTACATCAATAAAAAGGGGTATACCGATATTCATGCTCTCGTAGCGTTCTCGGGAAAGGTGAAGCTGCCGGATGACGAAACAGAATACTCAGAAGCCGGAATGAATGGCTTCCCGGAAGACCGTCTCACAAAGGAATTCGATAAGGATGACTACAACGTACTATTGGTAGCCAATAAGTATCAGACCGGATTTGATCAGCCAAAGCTCTGTGCTATGTATGTGCTTAAAAAACTGAAAGGCGTATCAGCTGTGCAGACATTATCGCGTTTGAACCGTATCTGTCCGCCGTTTGAAAAGCATACGTTTGTACTGGACTTCGTCAATACCTATGACGATATCAAGGCGGCATTTGCGCCGTATTACACAACCACGCTGCTCTCCAACTCTGTGACGCCTACAGCGATTTACGACTTGGAGGCGAAATTGGATGCCTATGCCGTGCTTGATCCGGATGACATTGACAAGGCAAATGAAATTCTCTATAAGCCGAAAGTGACTGGTAAGGACAAACAAAAACTGACGTTTTATTTCAACAAGACAAAGAATCTGATCGAGAAATATGAGCTCATTAAACAAGCCGAGATTGTAGCGACTATGAGGCATTTCGTTCGCTTCTATGAATTTTTGCTTCAGGCATCATCTTTTGAAGATGTGGAGCTCCATAAGAAATATAACTTTGTAACCTATGTGCTCGCCTATATCAACATTAAGCATCCGGGCGGCGGATACAATCTTGATGGAAAAATAAAAGCTACGAACTTTGTGCAGAAGAAGTCAGAAGAACATGTGAAGTCCGACTTGGTTGCACAGCCGGTTGTTAAGTTGGCTACGGCAGAAAACTTCTCATTGACGGAAGATAAAGTAGAAAGACTGTCACAAATCATCGCCGAGATCAATTCACGTACCGGTAAATCCTATGACAATGATGTGGCAGTTAAAGCGATGCTGCAGATTCGTGACATCCTGCTCAAGTCCGAAAAACTCAAAACAAGCGCAAAGAATAACAGTGAGAAGGACTTTGAATTCTCGTATTTCGATAATATAGACGATGCTTTAATCGAGGGACTTGATCAGAATCAGGATTTCTTCTCGTTGCTTCTCGGCAACGATGAAATAAAACATGAAGTGCTCGGGATTTTCGCTGAGGAAATATATAAGAGCTTGCGAGAAGCATAACGGAGGATGGATGAATGTTTGATCAATTTCGCTTGAAAGAAGTGCTTGTTCAATACAAAAAGGATTTTCTTTCAAAGCACTGGAAAGATGAAAAATACAAATGGGAAGCTGTCAAGTGCTTTCAAGATAACTGGGATATCAATGCGTCGGATTTTGAAGGTATGCTTAGTCTCTCACTTTCCAAAACCTATAACTTGCTGGCTTCAATGAATAATTTTCCAGCGAGGATGATTATAGGTTTTGCCAAGACTGCCCCTGAAGAAGTTCGCTCAATGTACATCGATTTGTTTGATGAGAACAAGGACGTATATGAGCGAATAAACACCTTTAAGATGCAGGCGTCTATTCTGCTTGAAAAATATGGAAACGGAGCCGGACAGCATTATCAGTACGAAAATGCCATCACAACATATCTGTGGCTTCGTTATCCGGATAAATACTATATATATAAATATAGTGAAGCAAAATCCGTATCGGATGAACTGGGTAGTGACTACAGATTTAAGAAGGGTGCATATGCGGAAAACCTCAGGAACTTCTATGCTTTTTATAATGAGATTTGTGAGAGCCTGAAACAGGATGCCGAACTCGTGAGCTTGTTCAAGAGCCAGTTGACAGATGACTGCTATCCAGACCCTGAGCTGAAAACACTGACTTTTGATGTGGGATTTTATATTTCCCGTGATTATTCAAAGCGCGGTGAATCTGAATCTTCTGATAATGGGTGGTTCCCTTCACCGGAAGAATACGCCCCTGGAATCACAACATCGGAGTGGGTTGCTTTACTGGAAGACAAGAATGTTTTCACACAAAATAGTCTTGAGATAATGAAAAGAATGCAGGACTACGGTGGAGCGGCTACGTGTACACAGCTTGCAGTGAAATATGGAGAAAGCAAGAACTTTTATAATGCCGGGTCTGTTGGCCTGGCGAAGCGTGTAGCAGAAAAAACCGGATGTCCTGTCATGTCTGGGGACTCTGATGATTCCAAATGGTGGCCAATTCTCTATATTGGCAGACATGCCACGAAAGATGAGGACGGCAGCTATGTATGGAAGCTGCGTAGTGAACTCTCAGATGCATTGAATCAGGTAGATCTGGGTGATGTAGACCTTTATGCTAAATCGGAGGGCGATGAAGAACTGGGATACTGGTGGCTGAATGCCAATCCCAAAATATGGAGTTTTTCTGATTTGCAGGTCGGTGAAGTGCAGGAATATACACTTTACAATGAGAACGGCAATAAACGGCGTATATTCCAAAATTTCATCGATGCAAAGACCGGTGATTTTGTTATCGGATATGAGTCAAATCCGGTCAAGCAGGTCGTTGCGCTTGTAAAAGTCAGTGCGGCGAATGACGGCCAGAAGATCTATTTTGAAAAGACCGAGTCCCTTGCAAATCCGATCGATTATCAGACATTAAAGGAGTGTCCGGAGCTGGAGAAAATGGAGTTTTTCCAGAATCCGAATGGCAGCTTCTTTAAACTGACTAAGGGAGAGTATGAGTTCATCATGGACATGATCCGTGATGAGAATCCACTGAATCCCGAGAAGCAGATCCCCTCATACACGAAACAGGATTTCCTGTCTGAAGTTTATATGACTGAAGAAAAGTATGACAGGCTTGCAGGAGTGCTTCTCAATAAAATGAACATCATCCTCCAAGGTGCGCCGGGTGTCGGAAAGACATTCGCCGCAAAGAGACTCGCATACTCACTGATGGGAGAAAAGGATGACAACCGGATTGAATTCGTGCAATTCCATCAGAATTATTCCTATGAGGATTTCATGATGGGCTACAAACCGTCTGGCGATTCTTTTGAGCTGAAATACGGTGTTTTCTACAGATTCTGCAAGAAAGCAGAGAATCAGCCAGATAAGAAGTTCTTCTTCATTATTGACGAAATAAACCGTGGAAACCTTAGTAAGATCTTCGGCGAACTCCTGATGCTGATTGAGAAAGACTACCGTGGGACAAAGGCGACACTTGCCTATAATGGTATGCCATTTACAGTTCCCGAGAACCTTTACATCATCGGGATGATGAATACAGCGGACCGCAGCCTTGCGATGATTGATTACGCGCTTAGACGGAGGTTCAGCTTCTTCGAGATTGATCCGGGCTTTGAATCAAAAGGGTTCAGTGATTATCAGAAGACACTCGAGAACGATACGTTCGATGAACTCATCCAGAAAGTCATTGAATTGAATGATGAAATCAGCCGGGATAAATCACTGGGAAAAGGTTTCTGCATCGGGCATAGCTATTTCTGCGGAAGAACAAAGGAAACATGCACGGACGAATGGATGCAGTCTGTAGTGGATTACGACATTCTTCCGATGCTTTCTGAATACTGGTTCGATGACGACAGCAAGGTGCAGCGTTGGGATAACATTCTGCATGGAGTATTTCAATGACGAAGGATAAAAGCATATTTATTAAGAATATTTACTATATGCTGTCCTACGCATTTACCACCTTGAAGGAGTCCGTTTACGATAATATCCAGAAGGAGCCGTTCGACAACATCCATAATCTGTTTGCAGCAATTCTGTCAAAAGGAATCGGGCTGCAGCTTAAACAGGGACTTTATCGGGAATATATCAATCGAATAGAGAATCTCCCTGTTGTTCGCGGAAAAATCGACATGCCGGGAACAATCCAAAACAGACTGGAACACCGAATGATCGTGACTTGCGATTACGATGAGCTGTCAGAAAATAACCTTTTAAACCAGATCCTTAAATCAACGGTTTTTCTGCTTCTTCATCAAAAAGATGTGGATGAAAAATACAAGGCAGAGCTGAAAAAGGAGATGCTCTATTTTTCTGAAGTAGATGTGATAGAGCTATCTCAGGTCCATTGGTCGGATATTCGCTTTCAAAGAAATAACCGGAATTACCAGTTGCTGCTTGCTATTTGCCAACTATTGATCGAGGGTTCTCTTTTAACAACGGAAAGCGGTGAATATCGACTTGCCAGTTTTGTGGATGAACAGCGGATGAGCAGGCTCTATGAGAAGTTCATTCTTGAGTACTATGCACAAGAATTCGGTCAGCGAGTGAAGGGCTTTTCTTCAAGAGCACTTCAGATTCCGTGGCAGTTGGATGATGGGTATGACGTATTACTTCCGGCGATGCAGACAGATATTACGCTGATATATGGAAACCAGACGCTCATTATTGATGCCAAGTATTACGAACGGACATTACAGTCAAATTTCGATGTGCAGACGATTCATTCCGGCAACATGTACCAGATCTTCACCTATGTGAAGAACAAGGAAGTGCAGCTGGCCGGAACCGGGCATAAGGTTTCCGGTATGCTTCTCTACGCGAAAACCGATGAAGATCTTGTACCAGATAATGTGTATCAGATGAGCGGAAATCAAATATCCGTGAAAACACTGGATCTGAATCAGGAGTTTCCGAAGATCGCGGAGCAGTTGAACCGGATTGTGGAAGAGCACTTTGGTGTAACTATTTAGTATTACACTTTTTAACGATAGCCATACATTTTAACGATTACAGATTAGGGGTGTCGCTTTTACCTACAGCTGTTGTAAACGTATATCAGCACCGGGGCGGAAATGCACCCTTTTCTTTTTAGCCAAAACAAAGAAAAGCCCTGAAATCAAGCGGTTTCCGGACGATAAGAACATATAGGCATTGTATCAAAGATAGAGTCTTAATAGATCCGGTCTGCGGGTCCGGACACTGCCACATCGTACCCTACTGGGCCGGGAAGCTGGGCAGGCAGGAGATCGTTGCCTATCAGGCATCGAAGCGCGGCGGTACCCTGTACTGCCGGATGGAAGGCGACAAGGTCTTCATGGCCGGCAAGGCGGTTCTGTTCAGTGCCGGCGAACTGTATCTCTGAAAGAATGGATGAGGAATGCTGCGTGGCATTCCTTTTCTGTGCCCGGATCTGCCGCAAAAGGGGAAATCTCCTGCGTTCACGGCCTTTTCGTATTGACTTGACCGGGATCTTTTCTAAAATTGTGAGGTATGGAAGAATACCGCATTCGTCTGATGCAGTATGATGCGGAACATCCGGCCGGTCAGCTGCTGGCGGACGGACCGCTGATCATGAAGGAACAGACCCTGATCTATCATGAACTTGCGGATCATTCGATACAGCATGAAATCCGGGTTGCGGATTCGGAGCTGGTTCTGTGCCGGAAGGCGGAAATATCCAGTGAAACGCACCTGTTCCCGGATCAGCCCGGGTATGCCCTGGTGCATTCTCCCTATGGAGATCTGCGGCTGGGTACCAGACTGCTGCACTGGGAAAAAGGGAATCAGTCCCTGCAGGCCGAATACGAAATTCTGCAGGGGGAAGATGCCGTCGGCCGCTTCCGGCTGATCTGGCAGTGGGAGGAAATACATGAGCAAGATTGAGGATGTCCTGAAGGAACAGTTTGCCCTGGCGGTAAACAAAGCACTCGGCACGTCGCTGCAGGCCCAAGACATGGAACTGAGCATGTTGCGTGACAAGGCGCATGGCGACTACGCCAGCAATGCGGCGCTGAAGAATGCCAAGGCCCATGGTCTGAAGCCGCGGGAAGCGGCGGAGAAGATCGCCGCTGCCTTTGACTGCGAGGCGGCCGGGGCGGATCATCTGGAGATTGCCGGACCGGGCTTTCTGAATGTCTTCATGAAGAAGGACAACCTGCAGGTCCTGATCCCGCTGGTGCTGGAAAAGAAAGATGCCTTCGGGCGCAGTGATGCGGGCCATGGCAAGAAGATCAATGTGGAATATGTCTCGGCCAACCCGACCGGCGACCTGCATCCGGGGCATGCCCGGGGCGGGGCGATCGGGGATTCCCTGTGCCGGATCATGAGGGCGGCCGGGTATGACGTCACCGCCGAATACTATGTCAACGACGCCGGGGCCCAGATCACCCATATGGGCGAATCCCTGCAGGCCCGCTATCTGCAGGCCTGCGGCCGGGAGGCGGAAGTGCCGGCCGACGGCTACCATGGCAAGGACCTGATCGAGATTGCCGCCCAGATCCGCCAGGAAATCGGGGATAAATATGCGGATACCGACCCGGCCGAGAGTCTGCCGTACTTCAAGCAGTACGGCCTGCAGGCCGAGCTGAAGAAGCTGAAGGCCGACCTGGAGGAATTCCGGGTGCACTTTGATGTCTGGACCAGCGAGCAGTCGCTGTATGACCGCGGCCTGGCCCAGGAAGCCCTGCAGAAGCTGGGCGAGAAGGGCAAGACCTACGAAAAGGACGGGGCCCTCTGGCTGCGCACGACCGAATACGGGGATGACAAAGACCGGGTTCTCATGAAGAGCAACGGCGAGCATACGTATTTCACCAGCGACATTGCCTACCACCTGGACAAGCTGAACCGGGGCTTTGACCAGCTGATCGACCTCTTCGGAGCCGATCATCACGGCTATATTGCCCGCATGAAGGCCAGCATCCAGTGTTTCGGCTACCCGGCCGACAAGCTGGAGATCGACATCATCCAGATGGCCCGGATGATCAAGGACGGGCAGGAATTCAAGATGTCCAAGCGCTCCGGCAAGTCCATCAGCCTGCGGGATCTGCTGGATACGGCCGGGGTGGACGCGGTCCGCTACTTCTTCGTCTCCCGGGCCGGGGACACCCAGATGGACTTCGATCTGGACATGGCCACGAAGAAGTCCAACGACAATCCGGTCTACTATGCACAATATGCACATGCCCGAATGTGTTCAGTCCTGGAAAAGGCAAATGGTATTGACACCCCGGAAGATTATGCTTTAATAGACACGCCGAAGGAAATGACCCTGCTGAAACTCATGAATGAGTTCACGGGTCTGGTGGCCGACGCGGCCGCATCCCGGCAGCCCCACAAACTGACCAATTATATTGCCCGGTTTGCCCAGGCATTCCACAGCTACTATAACGAGTCCAAGATCATCGATCCCGCACAGCCGGAACTGACCCGGCAGCGTGTGGGTCTGGTGAAGGCCTGTGAGATCACGATGAAGAATGCCCTGGATCTGATCGGGGTCAACGCGCCGGAGCACATGTAATAAGGAGGAAGCTTCTGAAGCATTTATGAGCACCAAAGTGACGATGACGGATACGGCTTATGCCTGCATGTCAAAGCGCAAGAAAGAGATGGAATTCAACCGCCTCTGGGCTGACGTGGCCAAGACCATGAAAATCCCCGAGGATCAGCTGGCCCGCAAGAAGGCCTCCTTCTACTCCCAGCTCATGCTGGATCCGCGCTTCGCAGCGCTCAGCGGCAATAAGTGGGATCTGCGCGACCGGCACAGTTTTGAGGAAGTGCACGGCGGCCAGGCCGAAGCCGAGGATGACGACGACGTGGACGAGGATGCCGAGGAAGAAGAGGAAGCCGAACTTCCTGCCGAAGACGAGTATTGATCCGGATGCCGGCCGAGATGCCGGCTTTTTTCATGGTCAGAACAGGCGCGATGGCTTAGAATAGTACCGCAGGCAAAAAATGATCAGGGCAGTTCTGTTTGACATGGATGGCATTCTCTGTGACTCGGAGCACTTCTATATGGAGGGCACCATTGACCAGATGCGGGCCTATGGCTATACCGGACCGGCAGAGAAGATCTACGGCATCATCGGGACGACCATGGACGGCACCTATGATCTGCTCTATGATCTGCTGGACCATAAGGTAGACCGGGAAACCATCCGGAAGAACAATGAGGACTATTTCAGCCGGCTGCACCCTGTACCCTATAAAGAGATCATGTTTCCGCGGGTGCCCGAGATGCTGCAGAAGCTGCGGGCACTGGGGCTGCAGACGGCCTGCTGTTCGTCTTCGCCCTATGAAACGATCCTGAAGAGTCTGCAGGCCATGGGGATTGATCAGGACTTTGACTATATCGCCTCCAGTGACCAGTTCACCCATCCCAAGCCCGCCCCGGATATCTACCTGGCTGCGGCGAAGGCCCTGGGCCGCACCCCGCAGGAGTGCATCGTCTATGAAGACAGCACGATGGGCATTGCGGCCGGGAAGAATGCCGGGATGGAAGTCATTGCCCGGGAAGATCGCCGGTATGGCCAGGATCAGTCCCAGGCAGATCGGATCGTCAAGGATATTGCCGGGTTCTATGCAGCAGTAGCAGAGGAAATCAGACATGACTGAAATACTGAAAATCAAAGGCGGCCGGAAACTGAGCGGGTCGATTGCCATCTCCGGTTCCAAGAACGCCACCGTGGCGCTGATCCCGGCGGCGGTGCTGGCCGGGGGACCGGTGACGATCACCGGCGTGCCGGATATTGATGATGTCCGCTCACTGGCGGAGATTCTGCAGATCCTGAATGTGGATGTGATCGAGAAGGAAGACCATCTGATCATCGATCCCAGCCACATGATCAATACGGATCTGGATCAGGATGTGGTCACTAAGCTGCGGGCTTCCTATTACTTCATGGGTGCCCTGTTAGGCAAATACGGCCATGCCCGGATCAAGATGCCGGGGGGCTGTGACCTGGGGCCGCGTCCCATTGACCAGCACATCAAGGGCTTTGAGGCCTTAGGGGCAACCGTAGAGTATGACAAGGGCTGCTACACCATTCAGGCAAAAGACCTGCAGGGGGCCCAGATCTTCCTGGATGTGGCCTCGGTCGGGGCCACCATCAACATCATGATGGCGGCGGTCTATGCCAGAGGCCGGACGACGATCGAGAATGCGGCCAAGGAGCCGGAGATCATCGATGTGGCCACCCTGCTGAACAAGATGGGCGCCAACATCCACGGCGCCGGTACGAACCTGATCACGATC
This sequence comes from uncultured Erysipelotrichaceae bacterium, assembly GCA_903789495.1. Classification (GTDB taxonomy): domain Bacteria; phylum Bacillota_I; class Bacilli_A; order Erysipelotrichales; family Erysipelotrichaceae; genus Bulleidia. The sequence goes on from CAIFEQ010000017.1 coordinate 20,540, forward strand.
GACGGGGTGGATACCCTCAGCGGCTGTTTCCACGAGATCATTCCCGACCGTATCGAGGCCGGCACCTACCTGATCATCGCCGCCGCAGCCGGCGGGGATGTGGAGATCACCAACGTCATTCCCAAGCATCTGGAGGCCCTGACCTCCAAGCTGCGGGAGATGGGCGTCCGCATGGAGATCGGCATCGATTCCATCCTGGTGCATGGCGGCGGCGAGCTGAAGGCCGTGGATGTCACCACCAAGTCCTATCCCGGCTTTGCGACGGATCTGCAGCAGCCTCTGACGACCCTGCTGACCCAGTGCCATGGCCAGAGCCACGTGGAAGATACGATCTACAAGGAGCGCTTCAAGAACTGTCTGGAACTGCAGCGCATGGGTGCGGATATCGAGCTGGGCAGCGGCATCGCCAGCATCAACGGCCCGACCAAGCTGTACGGGGACAAGATCACGGCCACCGATCTGCGCTGCGGTGCAGGGCTGGTGGTGGCCGGGCTGATCGCCGAAGGCGAGACCGAGATCCACGGGGTCCACTACATTGACCGCGGCTATGATGACATCGACGGCAAGCTGCGCCGTCTGGGTGCCAGCATCCACCGGGAAAAAGTCGATTCTGATTGATCAAACCTGCGGTTTATGCTATGTTTTACCTGCACTTTCTTTAGATCCGCCTGTGATCTAAGGCATGAAGGGAGAGATTGATTATGAAGGAAGGCATTCATCCTAAGTACTACAAGACCAAGGTGGTCTGCACCTCCTGCGGTTCGGAGTTTGAGACCGGTTCGACCGTCAAGGAAATCAAGGTCGATACCTGCTCCAACTGCCATCCGTTCTTCACGGGCCGGCAGCGTTTCGCCCAGGCCCAGGGTCAGGTCGAACGCTTCAACAAGAAGTACGGTCTGGATCAGAACGGACAGAAGATCGAGAAGTAAGGATGCTGAAACCCGCGCGAGCGGGTTTTCTGCTGGCCTGGTCATAGAAAATATCAGCCATCTGGGTCTTTCCGCCTTTTCCGGGCACAGCGATAATGAATATGGAGGCACAGCGTATGAAGAAGGCAATGACCATCACCTATGGCGTCAGAAACGGTGTCTATGTGAATATGACCAACCGGTGCAACTGCTCCTGCACGTTCTGTATCCGCAACCTGGCAGACGGGGCCTATGGCAGCGATCCCCTCTGGCTGGAGCGGGAGCCGACGGTGCAGGAAGTGATCGATTCCCTGAAGCAGTGGGACCTTTCCCAGAAGGATGAGGTCGTCTTCTGCGGTTATGGCGAACCGACCGAACGGCTGGATGATCTGCTGGAAGTGGCGGCCTGGATCAAGCAGAACTACACCATCCCGGTGCGGATCAACACCAACGGCCTGGCGGACCTGCTCTACGGCCGGCATACCGCCCCGCTGCTCAAGGACAAGATTGACGTGGTGTCCATCAGTCTCAATGACGTGACGGCCGAGGACTATACCCGGGTCACCAGACCGATCTACGGGAAAAAGGCCTTTGCGGCCATGCAGGCATATGCCACGGAATGTGCCCAGGTGGTCCCCAAGGTGGTCATGACGGTCGTGGACGAGGTCACCACCAAAGAGGAACAGCAGAAAGCGGCGGAAATCGCCGCCTCCTGCGGTGCCGTGCTGCGCGTACGGCCGCTGGAAAAATAAACAGCTTCTGAACAGGAACCGCTCCCGGGAAACAGGGTCTGACCCTGTTTTTCTCTGCCCGGAAAGAGCGGAAGTACGTTACAATATAACAGCCTGGATACAGCCGCGCAGATCATGGAAAATCATGGGTTTTCAGCGTCCCGTGCTGTATCGTTTGTATAGGGAGGAAAAATCATGGCCAGAACTGCCGCCAAGGAAAAGAAAAAGACAGAAGCGAAGCCCGAAGTCAGAACCCTGGAAGACATCTATGCCCACGTCCGGGAACTGGCCGAAAACCATGAAACGATCAGCCAGCAGGAACTGGCAGATTATATTTCCAAAGCCGATCTGAATGACGATGAGATCGATGCGCTTTTTGACTACTGCACCGAGAACGGCATCCTGATTCCGGAGAGTGATGCGGAAGCCGCCGAGGAGCAGGAAGAAAGCGAAGAGGAACAGCTCGAGGAAGAAAGCAGCGAATCGGACGAAGAGGACAGCGAGGAAGAGGAAGACAGCGAAGAGCAGATCGATCTGGAAGAGAATGCACACCGTCAGCCTTCGACCAATGACTCCGTGAAGCTCTATCTGTCCGAGATCGGCAAGATTCCGCTGATGAGTGCCGAGGAGGAAATGGAAACCGCCAGGAAGGTGGCGGCCGGGGATCCGGAAGCCAAGGAGAAGATGATCAACTCCAACCTGCGTCTGGTGGTCTCGATTGCCAAGCAGTTCATGAACCGCGGTCTGTCCTTCCAGGATCTGATCCAGGAGGGCAACATCGGGCTGATGCGGGCCGTGGAGAAGTTTGACTATACCAAGGGATTCCGCTTCAGCACCTATGCGACCTGGTGGATCCGGCAGTCCATGACCCGGGCGATCGCGGATCAGTCGCGGGACATCCGTCTGCCGGTGCACCTGAACGAGCAGCTGGTCAAGATTCACCAGGCCCAGCGGGAACTCATGCAGGAGCTGAACCGGGAACCGACAAGCCAGGAGATCGCGGATCATCTGGAAGGCTTCACGGCCGAGCAGGTGGATGAACTGCTGCGCATGTCCATGGCCCCGGTCTCCCTGGAAGAGCCGACCGGGGATGAGGAGACCTCCACGCTGTCGGATTTCATCGAGGACAAGTCTTCGATCAACCCCAGCGACTATGCCAACAATGCCTACCTGCGGGAAGAGATCAACAAGATGCTGGCAGAACTGCCGGAACGGGATCAGCTGGTCCTGCGCATGCGGTTCGGCCTGGATGACGACCAGCCCAAGACCCTGGAAGAGGTCGGGGCGGTGTGCAACGTCACCCGCGAACGCATCCGGCAGATCGAGGCCAAAGCTCTGCGCCGGCTGAATTACAGCTTTGCCCATAAGAAGGACTTCCGGGACTGGAAGGAATGAGCATGGACGGCGTACGGCAGAAACTGCAGGAAATCGAAGAAGAATATAACCGTCTGGGGCAGCAGCTGCTGGATCCCGACGTCCTGAGTGATCCCCGTCAGCTGACGAAGATCTCCCGGAAACAGGCCCAGCTGCAGGGCAGCGTCGAAGCCTGGCATCAGCTGCAGGAACTGGACAGCCGCATCAGCCAGGCGGAAGAACTGCAGCAGGAAGAAGATCCCGAACTGCAGGAAATGGCCAGGGCCGAACTGGAAGAATGTCAGCCGAAGCGGGAAGCCCTGCTGGAACACATCCAGCATCTGCTCATTCCCCGCGATCCGGAAGACGATCATGATGTGATCATGGAAATCCGCGGCGGCGTCGGCGGGGATGAGGGCAATATCTTTGCCGGCGATCTCTACCGCATGTATACCCGCTATGCCGAATCCAAAGGCTGGAAGGTGCAGGTGCTCGAAGCCAGTCCCAGCGAGGCCGGCGGATTTTCGCAGATCATCTTTTCCATCAGGGGAACGGATGTCTACGCCGACCTGAAGTTCGAGTCCGGGGCGCACCGCGTGCAGCGGGTGCCTAAGACCGAAGCCCAGGGCAGGATTCATACCTCCACGGCAACCGTGCTGTGTCAGCCGGAAGTCGAGGCCGAGGATATCACCATCGATCCCAGAGATCTGACCATTGAGACCCACCGGGCATCCGGAGCCGGCGGGCAGCACATCAACAAGACGGACTCGGCCGTCCGCATTGTTCATGTCCCGACCGGGATCACCGTCAACTGTCAGGAAGGCCGCAGCCAGATCGAAAACCGCGAGACCGCCATGCGGCTGATCCGCACCCGGGTCTATGACGAACTGAAGCGGCGCCGGGAAGAAGCCGAAGGGGCGGTACGGCGGGCCAAGATCGGCACCGGCGACCGTTCTGAGAAGATCCGCACCTACAACTATCCGCAGAACCGGGTCACCGATCACCGCATCGGTCTGACCCTGACCCAGCTGGACCGGATCATGGAAGGAAAGCTGGATGACCTGATTGCCGGGCTCAAGGCCGCCGAGGAACAGAAGAAACTGGAGAACCTGAAGCTATGACCACCTTTCATCAGTGTGTGCAGTCCTATGA
>CAIFEQ010000017.1:24693-40635 GCA_903789495.1 uncultured Erysipelotrichaceae bacterium
CTGTGTGCCGCCAGAGACATCCCGGAAGAGACCGTCATGGCCTATCTGGTGGAACTGAGCAGTCAGGAGCGCTATAACCTCTACCTGCACTTTGAAGAGGAGATGCCGGCCGGTCTGCAGCAGCGCTTTGAGGCCGGCATGGCCAGGATCCTGCAGGGCGAGCCGATGGGGCATGTCCTGGGCTATTCCTGGTTCTATGGCTATAAGATGCTGGTCAACGAAGATGTGCTGATTCCCCGGCCGGAGACGGAAGAGCTCTGCGGGCATATCCTCTCCCGCCTGGATCAGTACTTTCCTGTCGGGCCGATCGAGGTCTGTGATGTCGGCACCGGCAGCGGCGCCATTGCGATCACCCTGTACCGGGAAGAACCGCGGGTGGTCATGCGGGCCACAGACATCTCGGCCAAGGCAGTGGAAACAGCCAAAAAGAACGCGGCACTCAACGAAGCGAAGATCGAATTTCTGGTCGGGGACATGCTGGCGCCGCTGATCGAACGGCAGATCCGTCTGGATGTGCTGGTCTGCAATCCGCCCTACATCCCTGTCCATGAGCAGATGGAGGCCAGTGTCGTCGACTATGAACCCCATGTGGCGCTCTTCGGCGGTGAGGACGGCCTGCAGTACTACCGCGTCGTCTTCCGGGACTGCCGGAAAGTGCTGAAGGAAAAGGCCTTCATGGCCTTCGAGATGGGCTGGAACCAGCGCGAGAAGCTCGCAAAGCTGGTCGGGGAAACCCTGCCGGAAGCCCGTTATGAGGTCCTGAAGGACATGAGCGGGAAAGACCGGATGCTGTTTGTGTATTTCAACTGCTGAACCGGAAGTTCCAGTTCTTTTTCTTTCCGGGCATTCTGCACCGGTATTGCCCGGGAAACAGATATAATGAGTCTGCCTGAACAGGAGGTAGAACATATGTCACGTGCAGATATTGCCATCATCGGTACCGGTCCGGCCGGCATCTCCGCCGCCATCACGGCCAAGGTACGCAATAAGAACATTGTCCTCTACGGCAGCCGGGATCTTTCTCAGAAAATGCAGGCGGCCGAAGAGATTCTGAACTATCCCGGTCTGCCCCGCACCAGCGGGAAGGCCATGGCCGCTGCCTTCGAGGCGCAGCTGAAGGACCTGGGCATCGAGATCACCGAAAAGCGGGTGACCAGCGTCTATGCCATGGGTGACTACTTTGCCCTGCAGCTGTCGGACAATACGATGGCGGAGGCCTCCAGCGTGATCCTGGCGACCGGTGTGGTGGCCGGGCATCCCTATCCGGGCGAGGAGCAGTTCCTGGGCCGGGGGGTCAGCTACTGCGCCACCTGTGATGCACCGCTGTACAAGGGCAAGGATGTCACCGTCATTGCCAGCAGTCCGGCCGAAGAAGCCGAGGCCGACTATCTGGCCGAGGTATGCGGGCATGTGCGCTATCTGCCCCTTTACAGGGAACAGCCAAAATTCACGCACGCCGGTATTGAGGTCATCCGGGAAAAGCCGGTCGAAATCACCGGCACCACCCGGGTGGAAGCCCTGAAGACGGAGCAGAATTCCTATCCCACCAGCTGTGTCTTCATCCTGCGCGAAGCCCAGTTCCCGGCTCAGCTGGTCCCGGGCATCGAGACGGACGGCACGGCGGTGAAGGCCAACCTGCAGATGTGCACCAACCTGCCCGGGGTGTTTGTGGCTGGGGATCTGGCCGGTCAGCCCTATCAGTACATCAAGTCGGCCGGTCAGGGCAATGTGGCCGCGATCTCCGCGGTCAGCTATCTGGCCCGCCAGGCCCGTAAGAATCTCTGAAATCCGGAAATCTCCTCTGCGTCAGAACGCAGGGGATTTTTCTGACATGAAAAAACCTCCCGCGGGAGGTTCATTCAGCCATCTTGTTTTTCACCGCCGTACAGATGGAGACGGCCGGATCGCTGTAGGGGATGAGCATGCACTGGAAGGCATGGTAGAGATCGCACTTGCCCGGCCAGACGGTCTCCTTGAGCCGGTTGTGTGCATCCAGCTGATGGTACCAGGAACCGTGGGTATGATCGAGCACCGTTTCATCCAGGTACTGCATGTACCGGCTGTAGTCGTCGGCGTATTTCTGCTGCCCGGTCACCCGGAAGAGCACGGCCGAGGTATTGATGGCTTCGGCCAGGGTCCAGTGCATGCGGTCCAGGACGACCGGCGTGCCCTGCCAGTTGGTCGTGTAGGCAAAGCCCGGTTCCCCGCCGGCATTCCAGCCGTCGGCGACTGCCCTGCTGTACATCTGCTCGGCAGCCTTGGAGACGATGAGCTCGGACGACCCTTCCAGATGGGCGGACAGGTCATACTGCAGGGCCAGCCGGGCCCACTCGATGCCGTGTCCCGGTGTGGCACCATAGGGCTTGAAGGGATCGTCGGCCTTTTCCATGTTGTAGTCCAGCTGCGGTTCCCAGTTCTCATTGAAGTGTTCCGGCAGCCGCCAGCCGTTCTGGAAGGCCAGATCGAGGACGGTGTAGATGATTTTGCCGGCCCTGCGGCGGTAGATTTCCATGCCCGTCGCATCGGCCGTGGCCAGGAAGGCTTCCACCGAATGCATGCTTGCATTGATGCCGCGGTAGGGATCCAGCTGGGTGAAGTTCATGTCCCAGGTGTCATACGGCATCGCATGTGCTTCGTCCCAGAAATGGTCCCGATAGACCGTCAGCGCCTCGGCCAGCAGTTCGGCTGCGCCGGCGATCCCGGCCTGCAGAGCGGAGCTGGCCGCCAGGATCACGAAGGCATGCGTGTAGCAGGTCTTGTTCCCATAAGGCGTGCCGTCGGCGTGAACGCCTTCATACCAGCCGCCGTGCACCGCATCATGCAGTTCGCCCGTCAGACCGCTGAGGCCGGCTTCGGCCAGCTGCTGGCAGCCGGGGACCCGCAGCAGGGTGCCGATGCTGTAGACATGCACCATGCGGCAGGTGATCCAGGTTTCCCGATTGTGCTCCCTGTCCGGCGTGCCGTCGCCGTTCAGCCAGTAGGCACTGCCGGCCGGAGAGGGGAACTGCCTGCCGAAATCCAGAAGACTGCGGACCTGCTTCTGCAGGAAGATCTTGTTTTCATCCGCATCCAGTAAATAAGAATTTCTGCTCATAGCTTTCCTCTGCACATCCGCAGGCCGGCCTGCCGCGGCAGAACGGCCATACGTTTTCTGATACGTTCAATGTATCACAGAAATGCTACAATAACCGCAGGAAGTGGCAATCATGAAACGATACAGACCGGATGAGACCGCCGCCATGGCGGCCGTTCTGAAACAGGATGGCGTGCTGAGCACCCCGACCGATACGGTGTACGGCGTCTGTGCACGCATGTCGAGCCCGCAGGCGCAGGAGAACCTGCGCCGGGTCAAGAACCGGCCGAAGACCAAGGCCTTTCCGGTGATGTGCGCCGATGAGGCACAGATCCGCACCATCGCCTATGTGGATGAGCGGGCACAGAAGCTGATAAGCGCCTTCATGCCCGGCCCGGTCACGCTGGTGCTGAAAAAAAAGGAATCCGTGCCGGAATTCGTCAACGGCGGTCTGCCGACCCTGGCGATCCGCATGGCGACCAGCCAGGCGCTGCGGGATCTGATCCAGGCCCTGGGCGAGCCGATCTATATGACTTCGGCGAATCAGTCCGGCATGCCGACTGCCGCCAGCCTGGAGGAGATTGAACAGTCCTGTCCGCTGCTGGACGGCATGATGGAAGGCAGCCCGAGCTTCGGCCAGGCTTCCACGATCATCGACTGCACACAGGCGGAGATTCAGATCCTGCGCCAGGGACCGATCACCTGGGAACAGATCGAGCAGGTCCTGAAACGGTAAGAAAAAATGATCCGGAACCCGTCATCACAGACCGGTTCCGGTTTTTTCCGGCTTACAGGTATTTCAGCAGACCCTCCAGACCGCCCATGCCGGCAATGACAGCCGCGGCCTGTTCGGCATGGTCCTGATAGGCATCGTCGCTGCGGATGGTCTGGTAGTTCTCATACAGGGAGATCATGTCCAGATCCCAGAGATTCAGGGAAACCCCGATGCCGTTCCGGACAATCGAGGCGGCGTTCCAGGACTTGTTCCAGGAGGTATCGTTGATGATCAGCTGCGGAATGCCCAGCGACAGGCATTTCTGGTACAGCAGATCATTGCCGTCATAGATGCAGATGCCGCAGTTCTTCAGGGCGCCGGCATACCAGGTGTTGGCCACGGTGATATTGCCGCGCTTTTCGGGCCGGGCCTGAGGCAGGAACAGATCGACCGGATAGGAAGCGCCCTGGAAGGCCTCCCGGCAGATCCGCAGCAGGCGCCGGGGACTGATGTCCAGATCGCCGGCATACACGCAGACCCGCCGGCTTCTGGTATGCTCGCTGCTTTCGTAGAAGGCCGAGCCGATGCGGTCGACCGGAAAGTCTTTGGGAAAAGGCTGCAGGAAATCCGGACCGCAGGCAATGCGCCGGCCGGCCTTCTGCAGCAGATCCCGCAGACTCAGAACCTGACTCATCTGAATGGAGGACAGGAACTGGTTGAATTCCCGGATGTAATCGGCAGGAAAGCGCCGGCTTCTGACCATGGCCGAATGGACCAGACTCCAGCAGCGGATGCCATGCATGCTGGCGGCGGCGATAGCCTGGGGCCGCTTGCATTCCAGGATCAGCTGGGGCTGAAATTCTTCGATCGCCTTTTCCAGATCCGCGTAATCCTGCTGCAGGTAAGAAAAAGACAGGGCACCGTCCTGATACAGTTCTTCCTCCAGGGTGCGGGGCTGGTTGGGGTCCTTCAGCAGGGTGAATTTCTGCGCCGGTTCGGAGCAGGCATAGCGCCCGGCATGATGAAAGGACAGCGTGTCCGCAGCACAGACCGCAGCCGTGTGCCCGTTGAGGCGGAAGACATCAATCAGATTCTGGGTCAGCACCGCATTCATCTCGCGGTCATGGCCGCAGGCAGACAATGCCAGCAGGATTCTCATATCCTAATCAGTATAACATTGCGATTTGTCTTTTCGGGACCGTTCTACTATCATAAACGAAGGAAAAAACGGAGGTACAATCACTTATGGCTGGTGTCGAAGTACTGAATCATCCCCTGATCACGCACAAGCTGACACAGATGCGCAAGAAGGATACCGGAACAAAGGATTTCCGGGAGAATCTGGATGAAATCGCCGAACTGATGGCATATGAGGTCTGCCGGGATCTGCCTACGCAGCCGGTGGAGATTGAAACGCCGATGGGGAAGTGTGTCGGCTATGAGCTGAGCAAGAAGGTCGTCATTGTCCCGATTCTGCGGGCCGGCATCGGTCTGCTGGATGGCATCCGGCGTCTGGTTCCGACGGCCAAGGTCGGCTTTGTCGGTCTGTACCGGGATGAGGAGACGCTGGAACCGCATGAGTACTATGCCAAGTTCCCCAAGAATCTGGATGAAGCCATTGTCATGGTGGTTGACCCCATGCTGGCGACAGGCGGCAGTGCCTGCGCCGCGATCCGGGTCCTGAAGGAACACGGCGCGAAGAACATCCGTCTGGTCTGCCTGGTCGGCGTCATGGAAGGCGTCAAGGCTGTGCAGGCGGAACATCCGGATGTCGATATCTACCTGGCCGCGATGGATGATCATCTCAACGAGAACGGCTATATTGTCCCGGGACTGGGGGACGCCGGGGACCGGATCTTCGGCACCAAGTAACAGCCTATGGAACTGACGGTCTTTCTGGTCCGCTGCGGGGTCTATCTGCTGGCCCTGCTGCTGAGTTATTACGGACTGCAGGCCCTGGATTATGAGAAACTGCTCAGACCGGGGCATGTCACGGAGGCCAGGCTCCTCTATGCCCTGCTGATGATCACGCTGGCATACGGAGTCGGTTCCTTTGTGCTTTCCTTTCTCTACCGCTTCTAGGGGCATCGGGCAGATGCCCCTTATGCTATAATTCCTGAGGATTTCATGAATCTTGTCAGAGGTGCTTTTCCGTATTTTATTGTCCCGTTTCTGATCTCCCTGCTTCTGGTGCCGCTGGCCAAGCGGATCGGCTGGAAACTGGGTCTTTATGCTGTGGAAAACCAGCGCACCGTGCATCATGAAGGCAGGATGGTGCGGATCGGCGGGGTGGCGATCTACCTCGCATTCATGCTGTCGCTGGCCATCCTCTGGGAAGCGGACAGCACGCTGAACGGGATCATGGTCGGGGGTTCGATCGTGTTTCTGGGCGGGCTAATCGATGATGCCGTGGATCTGGCGCCGAAAAAGAAACTGGCCTTCCAGTGCATCGGCGCTCTGGCGGCGATGTGGATCGGCCAGCTGTACCTGCAGGATTTCCATATCCTGTCCCTGGACATTTCGAACCGGGTCATCACCTTTCTGATCTCCTTCATCTGGATCATCGGCATCACCAATGCGATCAACCTGATTGACGGTCTGGACGGCCTGTCTTCGGGGATCTGCTCCATCGTGGCCTGCACGATCGGTCTGCTGGGCTTCTTCATGGGCCGCCGGGACATCTGCATTCTCTGTCTGATCCTGGTGGGTTCCATCCTGGGCTTTCTGCCCTATAACTTCTATCCCGCCAGCATCTTCATGGGCGACTGCGGGGCGCAGTTCATGGGGTTTACTCTGGCCTGCATCTCCCTGCTGGGCTTCAAGACCACGGCCCTGATTACCCTGGGCATGCCCATTCTGGTGCTGTTCATTCCGATCAGCGATACCCTGATTGCCATCATCCGCAGACGGCTGAAGGGTCAGCGCTTCGATCAGGCAGACCGGGGACATCTGCACCATGTCCTGATGTTCAAGCTGAAGCTGGGACACAAGAGAACCGTACTGACCCTGTATGCCGTGACGGCCCTGTTTGCCCTGGCCGCCATCCTGACCTTCTTCCGGCCGAAGGCGGGACTGGTCATGATCCTGGTGCTGATCTTCAGCTTTGAGATCTTTGTCGAATATACCGGCATGATCAATCCCCGCTTCCATCCGCTGCTGTCGCTGTGCTTCCGGCTGACCGGACATCCCCGCATGCTGAACGGCGTAGACCCGGCTGATACCCATAACCGGGAAGAGGCAGAGAAGGAAAAGGATCCCGTCCAGGAGAACCGGTAAGAAGATTCAGACAATTGCCGGTATGTGTATGAAAAATAGACTTGACGGTCTATTTTTATTTTATATAATCGCAAATGTAGACTTTGTGGTCTAAAAGGTGAAGAACGATGAAACAGGAAGTACGGAATCAGATGGCGCGAAGGCGCATCATGGATCAGGCCCTGCAGGAATTCTCGGCGCATGGCTACGGCGGCAGTTCCATCAATACGATCTGTGCGGGCGAGGGAATTTCCAAGGGCGTCGTCTACCACTACTTCGGCAGCAAGGACGAGCTGTTCCTGGCCTGTGTCCGGGAATGCTTCGACAGCCTGACCGCGTATATCCGGGAAAACTTCCATCCCGAAGGTACGGTGGATCAGCAGCTGACGGCCTACTTCCGGGTCCGTTCTGACTTCTTCGCCGAACATCCGTTCTTCCAGCGCATCTTCTGCGACGCGGTCATCACACCGCCCGAGCACCTGCGGCCTCAGATTCTGGAATGCCGGCAGGAATTCAATGAGCTGAACGAGCAGATCTTCCGGAACATGCTGGCGGGCACGGAACTGCGCCCGGGTCTGGACCGGAAGGAAGTCATCCAGAATTTCAGCCAGTATCAGGACTTTATCAACGTGCGCTATCAGATGAACAAAGATGCGGATGCCTTCCGCAGCCGCGAGGAAGAATGCCGGAAAGCGATGGATATCCTGCTCTACGGCATCGTACAGAAGAGGTAAGCAGACATGAAGAAAGAAAAGAACAGCAATTCGGAATCCATTTTAAGAGATGCTCCGCCTGGCAAGGCGATCACCAGTCTGGCCATTCCGGCCACCATCGCCCTGCTGGCCAAGGCGGTCTATAACCTGGTCGATACGATCTATATCGGCCTGCTCAACGATGACGTGGCACTGGCTGCGGTCGGGGTCACCGTCCCGCTGCTGCTGATCATGGTTTCCATCGAGAATATCTTTGCGGCCGGAGCAGCCGTGCTGGCCGGGCATCAGCTCGGGGCCGGCGACGAGAAGGGTGCTTCCCGCACCGTGACGACCATCATCGGCATCTCGATGATCATCGGCGTCGTGCTCTGTGTCACGGGCATCATCTTCCTGGAGCCGATCATGAAAGCCTTCGGTGCTTCGGAAGCGACTCTGCCGATGGCCAAGCAGTATGCCTTCTGGATGTCCATTGCGGCCCTGGTGAACCTGCCTGCCCAGAGCATGAACTGTGCCGCCCGGGCAGAGTCTTCCGTGAAGATCTCTTCGGTGGCGGTCATCACCGGTGCGCTGCTGAATGTCGTCCTGGATCCGATCTTCATGTTTGACTGGGGTCTGGGCCGGGGCGTCGAGGGTGCCTCCATGGCCACTTCGGTCTCGCAGGCCGTGACCTTCCTGATCCTGGCCTGGTACTACTTCGGCGGTCATTCGATCATCAAGATACGGAAGGAAGCCTTCCATCCGACCTGGGACTTCATCCGGAAAGTCGCCGCCATCGGGGTCCCGACTGCGGTCATTCAGATCTGCCTCTCGGTGGCTTCTTCGCTGACCAACATGGCTGCCGCCACGCTGCCGGATGCGGATGAGATCATCGCTGCCTATGGCGTCGTGCAGAGACTGGTTCTGATCGGCTGCTATGTGGTCATGGGCTTCATGCAGGGTTATCAGCCGGTGGCTTCCTACGCCTTCGGGGCGGGCAATGAGGATCGTTTCCATGCCTGTGTCCGTTTTGCCCTGAAAGGCGCACTCCTGCTGACGCTGATTGTGGATGCGGCCTACTGCCTGAGTGCCAGACAGCTGATCATGCTGTTCAACCAGAATGAAGTGATCATCGACTATGGCGCCAGTCTGCTGAGATCCCAGAGCATCCTGTTCCCGGCCTTCGGTCTGTGCTATATGATGACGATCACCTATCAGACCATCGGGGATTCCCGGTACGGTCTGTTCCTGTCCACCATCCGTCAGGGTCTCTTCTATGTCCCGCTGATCCTCATCCTGCCGCACTTCATGGGCGTTGAAGGCATCTATGCGGCGCAGCCCTGTGCGGATATCCTGACCCTCGTGGTCTGTATCTGCTCCATCCCTTCCATGAAACGGATTGCCTCAAAGAACATGGAAGAGCAGGAAGCGGTTCTCCAGCACGCCTGAATCTGAAAACTCCGGTCCGCCGGAGTTTTTTTGGCTTTATAAGAATTTCAATGCGGCGGGCAAAACAGCGGAAAACAGGGAATGAACCGGCCGAACAGCCGGGACATGATCAAAACATATTGTTATTGTGCCTGAAGGGACAGGAATCTTTTCGGTACATGTCATGAAGGCAGAAGGGACAGAGGAGATGGTCTTCGGTATCACCCGGACTGGCAAACAGCCTGAGTGTCTCGAGGTCGCTTACCGGGACTTCCTCTTCACAGCCACAGTTCTCGCATTTCATTCATACACTCTTCCTGATATGGTCTGTCATCTGATCTCCTGTCAGGCGGATTGTACGTGCCAGCATATACCATAATTTTTCCGCAGGAACAGCGTTACATATTTCTTTCAAACGAGTCCATGCACATCGTACGTTGATTTTTCAGGACCGCGTGTTGCGGAAGGCATCGCTTTTCAGGATGGTTTCCAGCAGTTCTTTGGTCTGGCGGCGGATTTTCGCCTCACTCAGGTGCATGCGCCGGCAGCTGCCGAAAAAGCCCCAGAGCCCGCTGCACAGGAAGGAAGCCGTCTGCTCGGTGGTATAGCGGGGATTCAGGGCCCAGGTGTAGTTGTCCATGAACTTCTTCAGACCGTTGTAGACGAACATGTAGTAGCAGTAGCTGAGCCAGGGATCCTGCTCTTCCCGGGCATGGGAGAGGAAGCGGACTTCCTGCTCCTGCAGATCAAAGATCGTATCGATGAAATTATCATAGGCCTGGAGCGGATCATTCTCCGGATTGTTGGTCTTCTGGTAGTGCTGGAAGTCTTTCTCGGCCCGCTGTTTCATCTGGGAGAGAATGTCATCCAGCAGGTCATATTTGTCTTCATACCAGTTATAGAACGTGACCCGGCTGATGCCGGCACGCTGGCAGAGATCCTTGACCCGGATCTGTTCAAACTGCATGTCATCCAGGAGGTCATAGAAAGCCTCACGCAGGGCATTGCGGGTAGCAGCTGGAATTTTACCTTTCATTCGATGATGTCTGACCTCTTTACACTTTGGCAAATCCGTAATGGGGTTGCTTTATACAATCATTTTAAATGGACATGAACAGGGCGGAAAGCCCGGAATGGACAGAGGCAGGTGAATGTTTATGAAAATTGCGATGATTACGCCCAGTACCACACTGCGGCGCCTTTGGATCTACCGGCAGGCCGGCAAGCTGTACGGACAGCCCAATTCCATTACCGGACCGCTGATTCTGGGCGGCATTCTGCGCCGGGCCGGACACGAAGTGCGGGCCTATGAGGAGTACAACGGCCGGGTGGATTTCCGGTATGTCTACAGCTGTGATGTCGTATGCATCTCGACGATGACCTGCACGGCCCCGCGGGCCTATGAACTGGCGGATATGATCCATGCGCATTCCCATGCCCGGGTCATCATCGGCGGCATGCACGCGTCGGTCATGCCGCAGGAAGCCGCGGAACACGCTGACCAGGTGATGATCGGCGAAGGCGAACAGGACATCCTGGATGTCGTGGAAGGCAGAAAGACCGACAAGCTGGTGCACTGCCGGCAGTACTGTGATCTCGACCAGGTGCCCTTCCCGGATTATTCCATCCTGAAGACACCGGTAAAGGCAGCCAATGTCATCTCGACCAGAGGCTGTCCGTTCCACTGCACCTTCTGCTCCACCTCACGGATGTTCGCGCCGTATCGGAAGAGAAGTGTGGACAACGTCATTGCCGAGATCCGCATGTATAAGGAAATGGGTTTCAAATACCTGAACTTTGAAGACGATAACTTCACGGCTGACAAGGAACGGGCCAAGGAGATCTGCCGGCGGATGATTGCCGAAGGGCTGACCTTCAAGGAGAGCTTCTTCTTCGGCCGTACCGATCTGGCCAGAGACCCGGAACTGCTGGATCTGCTCCATGATGCGCACCTGACCCGGGTGCTGATCGGTATCGAGTCCCTGAACCAGGACGCCCTGGATTCGATTGAGAAACATCAGTCGGTGCAGGATATCGAGGATGCGGCCAAGGCCTGCCGGGATCACGGCATCCGTCTGATCGCCTCCCTGGTACTGGGCCTGGATGAGGACAAACGGGAAGACATTCACCGCTCGGTGAAGTTTGCCAAGGATCTCGATGCCTACCAGCTGCAGCCTGCCGTCCTGACCCCGTATCCCGGGACGCCGGTCTATGACCAGATTGTCAAAGAACACCGGCTCCTGCCGGGCGACACCTGGGACAAGCATGACATGATGACGGTGACCTTCCTGCCGAAGAACATGACGTCCTGGGAGCTGCAGGATACCTTCTACTGGGCCTCGGAGTACTTCTATGACACCAAGGGTGCCCTGCGGATCGGCAAGCTGTTCGGCCCGGAGTACGGCCTGCGCCGGCTGGGCTTCGGTCTCTTTGCCCATCTCGGTCCCGAAGCAGCCCGCTGGGCCTCCGATCATGTGCCTTCCTCCTGGTTCTACTACCTGCGCCACGAGGCACCCGATGCCAGAGAAAAGCGGGAACCGAAACATCAGAAGAAACAGAAAACAGCCCGCGCGGCCGGCTGAATCAGTTCTCAGCATTCCCTGTCAGAACACAGGGAATGTTTCATGTCTGAAAGAAGAAACCGGGCAGTCCTTCCATTCGGGAAAGACCGCCCGGCTTTTTATCGTTTGATTTCACGCATCATGCACGCAGGGCTCGGCGATGGCGATGGCAATCGCCAGACCGCCTTCATTGGTAATGGAGATCTGCAGGTTTCCGACCCCTGCTTCCTGCAGAAGCGGAGTCAGCTGATCATTCGGCACCACATACGGACTGCCATCCCGGCGATGGGCGGTTTCCACACAGCGGAAATCGAAGCCCTTTTCCGGTGTATGTCTGGCCAGTGCTTTGAAAACCGCCTCCTTGACGGCGAAACAGCCGCTGAGATATTCAGCCTGTTCCGCCGCCGTTTTTGGAGAGGTTTGCAATTCCCGGACAGAGAAGGTATGGGTCAGAAACACCGTACCGGATGTTTCGATGATCTGCCGCATCTCGGCAATACTGACGGCGTCGATTCCGACACCGAGAATCATTTTGAGCGGGGAACCGGAACGAATTCCTGGATCTCGGCCTTGCCGGTGAGGGCGTCATAGGCACTCTCGCACAGCGCTTCCATTTCCCGTTCGCCAGGCAGGACGACGACCGGTGCGATGAAGGAAACCCGTTCCTTGATCTTACCCGTGATGCAGGCACTGTTGGCCATCCCGCCGATCAGCAGAATGGCATCGACTTCGCCCTTGAGGACGGTCGCATAGGCCCCGACATCCTTGGCGGTCTGATAGCACATGGCATCAATCACTTCAGCCGCATACTTATCGCCGGCATCGATCTGTTTCTGGATGCCGCGGATATCGGTGGTCCCCAGATAGCTCATCAGACCGGCCTCGCCGTTGATGTGATGCATCATGCCCTTCAGGTCATATTTCCCTGAATAGCACAGCTTGACCAGCGGACCGACCGGCAGACCGCCGGAACGGTTGTTGGAGAACGGACCGTCGCCTTCCAGGCCATCCGGACCGTCAATCATGCGGCCCTTCTTATGCGCGACGACGGAGATCCCGCCGCCCAGCATGACGACGACCAGGTTCAGGTCTTCATACTTCCGGCTGATTGTGCGGGCATAGTACCTGGCCATGGCCCGCTGATTGAGGGCCTGGAAGGAGGAGATGCGGTGAATTTCCTTCAGCCCGGAATAGCGGGCCAGGGGTTCGAATTCATCCATGCAGGGGGTATCGACGGTCAGCGGCACGGCCTTGGTTCCTCTGGTGAGATCCAGGGCAATGGCACTGCCGACGGAGCAGACATGCGTGCCATAGTCACCGGACATGGACTGCTCCACATAGGCTTCGTTGATGCGGTAGACACCGCCGTTGACCGGCTGGGTCTGGCCGCCGCGGGTGACGAAGGCATCCAGCTGGGCAGGATCGATGCTGTGCTGGGCCATGTAGTCCAGGATCGTCTGTTCCCGCATGTCCTTCTGATCAAACACGGTGGGATACTGTTTCAGGGCATTGCTGTCGTGTGAGATCGAATCCCGCAGGACACAGACTTCATCCTCGTAATAGGCAATCTTCGTCGAGGTGGAGCCCAGATTGATTGCAAAGATCTTCTTCATGCTGAGATTCAGTCTCCTGTACTTTCCGGGGCGGCAGCAGACTTCTTCTTGGGCGGGTCCTGCACACCGTACCTGGCTCTTCTTCTGGCTCTGGCCTTGTCATTGAGCAGAACGAGGGCCAGGATCAGGGAGAAGACACAGATGCCGATGGAGACCATGAAGATCTGCACATAGCCCGCCTCCGGGGTCGCGGCATTGTCGATGATATTGCCGAAGATCGGCGACGTGAACACGATGCCGAAGTCAATGAAGAAGGCAAATGTAGCATTGGCCACACCGGTCCGGTTCTTCGGCGAGTCGACGACGGCAACGGCATTCAGGGCAGGCGAAACGGTGGAGAAGATGATGCCGTAGATCCCGGCACTCACCAGATAGGCAGCGTAGTTGCCCTTGACGACATACGCCATCATGAGCATGAGGACGATGACCAGGATGTGGCAGGGCACGACAATGGTCATCGGACCGAACTTATCAGAGATCCTGCCGCCGAAGATCCGCATGATCAGCATGGTGACGGCGGCGATGGTATAGAACAGGCCGGTCTGCGTCGCATTGAGTCCGAGAACTTCCTGGGCATAGAGGCTCAGATAGACCAGCAGACACGAATAGGAGGCGAAATAGATGGTGTGGCAGATGGCCGGCACGAAAGCCGCCTTTTCCAGCATGACCCAGATCCCCTTGTACTGAGGGTCGGCAGGCTGATCCGCCTTCTTCGGGGCAGCCTGGTGTGCCTTGATGTATTCCGGATCCTTTTCATAATCCAGACCCAGGGCAATCAGACCGGCAATGAAATACAGAACGCAGCAGACGATGAACATCCGCCCGTACTGATTGTCGGCGGTCAGGCTCAGACCGATGGTCGGGCCGATCGCCATGGCGATGGTATTTCCAATCCCATTCAGAGACATGCCTTCGGTGATGCGTTCCCGCGGCACGACATCAGAGATGGCCGACATGCTGGCAATGCCGACAAGGCCCTTGGCCATGCCCTGGCAGACACGCATGATCATGATGACAGCCGGCTGATCCGAGAAGGCTCCTAACAGGGTCGGCACAATGAAGACAACCACCGCCGCAAGCAGACACCAGCGGCGTCCTTTCTTATCAACCAGAGGACCGCTGAAGAACGACATGATGATGGAACCGGCGTTGAAAAACGACGTCAGATAGCCGCCGATGGTTTTGGAATTCCACATGTAGTTGGCGTACGGCGTCAGGGTGACGCTGAGAATCTGTAGAACGGTTGTGGTGAGAACGCCGACCAGAAGGACCAAAATAAAACTCTTGTTCCAGATGGTAGACTTCCTGGGCACATTATCTGCCTGACTCATGATTAAGCTCCCTTCTTTCTGCCCTCAACCTAACACCCCGAAAAACCGATTCAAAATGATGAAAAGTTATGCATACATGAAAAGAAATTATCAATAAAGGATTTCAGATCAATGTTTTCTGAAATTGCTGTGACACCGGGGTGAAAAACTCACAAATCCAGACACTGCCCATTCCTGCGGGTTATCCGGCGATACCGAAACGTTATTTTAAGCCGACTCGAAAATGAATTACCTTGAGGCTGTGAGCAGAAACGCCGGAAAGGAGCAGATCATCATGAATGACAATGAATATTTCAGGAAGGTTCGCGAGATCGTCGCGAAATTCTTTCTGGTCGACGAATCCACACTGAATGAGGACACGCGCCTGGAGGCTGACCTGCATGCAAAGTCAATCATCATCATGCAGATCATGACGGCGATCGAGGATGAGTATGACGTCACCCTCAACTACATGCAGTTCCGCCGCCAGGAAAGCTTAGGCAGGATCGCCGCTTACGTCGAGCAGGAATGCAACCGCTGATCCAGGTAAGCAGGCGCAGCAAGTTAAGGCACGATAAGGAAAGGAGTATTCACAATGCCGACAGAAGTAAACGACAAGGAAGTTGTCACAAAGCAGGACGATGAACGTTTTTCCAAGGTGGGCATGCTCGATGAATTCGACAGCATGGAAAGAAAGGTAGTCATCGAAGACTACGATGGCGAAAAGATCGAGCATATCTATGCCAAGGAGAAGATCCCTGCCACACCTGAAGAATTAGCCGCCATGCCGGTTTCGGAGCGCTGGAAGTACGGACCCGCACCGGCCATCAATCAGCGTGTCTACAATCCGGAACCGGGCATCATCTGCATGCAGGATGTCGAGACCGTCATGTCCGACGGCCGCAAGATGTATTCCGACATCTACCGTCCGGACACGGATGAAAAGGTTCCGGTCATCATCGCCTGGAGCTGGTTCGGCAAGCGTCCGCATGAGGGCATGGCCGAGAACATGATCATGGGAGTCCCGAACGGTACCGTTTCGACGATGGCCAAGTTTGAGTCTCCTGACCCCGGCTACTGGTGCCATCAGGGCTACGCGGTTGCCAACGCCGACCCGTGCGGCTGCATGCGTTCGGATGGCGACATGACGCTGCATGACTGGGCGTACGGCATGGTCGGCTACGAGTACATCGAGTGGCTGGCCAAGCAGCCGTGGTGCTCGGGCAAGATCGGCATGGCCGGCAACTCCGGCGTGGCCTTCAGCCAGTGGCGGATTGCCCAGACCCAGCCGCCGCACC
>CAIFEQ010000018.1 GCA_903789495.1 uncultured Erysipelotrichaceae bacterium
TCCCATGGTCGCCGGCATGAACATGGCAAACAGGATCACGCACACGACGGTGTAGACCCTTACCCAGCGCAGGCGCTGCGGCTTTTCCGCCACCAGCTGGCGCACCCAGTAGACGATCGCCATGATCATGAAGAAGCTGGTCGGATAGAAATGATAGGCAAAGACACAGCGGTCCACCAGCATCCAGGGCAGGAAGGCACTGAGATAGCCGACGGCAATCAGATAGGCATTCCAGGAACGGGTGCGGAAGAAGGACACGATCGTATAGAGGATGGCAATCAGGCCCGCCCAGCAGATGGCCGGATTCGAGAAACAGGAAATGGAATGCTGCACGACCGGGAAGAAGGTGCCCGAGTAGTACCAGATCGGCCGGGCATCCACCAGCCACATATACCAGGTGGACTGATAGGGATGGGTGGCCTTCAGGTTGATATGGTAATGATAGATGTAGTCAATCTGCTCCAGTACATGGGCGATGCTCCAGCCGTCCGACCAGACCGGTGTGAAAAGATAGACCGCAAAGTAGATCACCACCGGAATCCCGATGAAGAACAGGAAACACCAGGCGATGATCTTCCGGAAACAGGGCCCGAACTGATCCCGGATGGCTGCCAGCTGCTGCTGCTGCAGCGGACTGAGATCCGGATTCTCCGCCAGTTCCCGCACGGCTTTTTTCTTTTCCTGCCAGCGCCGGATCAGGTTGGTGAACAGGATGACGGCCAGGCCGACCGCACTGTAGCAGGCGGTCCACTTGGTCGCAATACCCAGCCCCATGGCCAGACCGGACCTGAACAGCAGCTTCAGCTGTTCCCGGACATCGGTATCGTAGAAACTGGTCTTGAAGAAACGGATCATGTACCAGTACATGAGCAGGATGAAGAAGACACTGAACGGCTCCAGGGTGGCGATGCGGGAAGTGGTGACATGCATGAAATCCGCCGCCAGCAGAATGGTGCCGAACAGGGCCGAACGGCTGCTGACAAACAGCGACTTCAGCACCGCATACATCAGCGGCACCAGGGCAATCCCGGTCAGGGCGCCCGGCAGCCGCCAGGCCAGCGGATTCATGCCGAACAGCCTGATCGAAAGGGCAATCAGACAGGTGCCCAGCAGGGGATGCACATGTGCGTACATCCGGATCCCGTTGGCAATCTCCCAGGCGTTGCGGGGATGATAGACCTCATCAAAATAGCTCTCATCCATATAGGTCGGTTCCAGGACGAGCTGATCCTGTTCATCGATGACCAGCTCCGCCGGATAGTCGGAATCCGCTCCTTCATCTTCGAGGACCTGCACGGCCGCAAAGCCGGCATCGTCCGAAGTCCGGAAGCCGATCTCGCTCAGGGTGGTCAGGGAATTGATCGCCGTGATGCGGTAGTAGCGGTAATTCCAGCTGCCTTCCAGAATGTCGTACTGATAGATGGCCCCTTCCTCATCATAGGAATGGACCGTTTCCCAGGTGGTCAGATCATTGGAGCCTTCCAGCAGCAGGCCATGGTAGCCCAGCTGATAGGAACTCTCCAGCAGATTGTTGTCCCCTTCGCCATAGATGGTATAGATGGCATCGATGTCCGTCCGGTCCGTCAGTTCCAGGATAAAAGACTGCGGCACCTCCTGGGTCGGCTGCCAGGTGGTGGAAGGCATCCGGGTACCGCCCAGCTGCCAGAGAGAAACGATGCCGTAGAGCACCGTCACGACGGTCACATAATACCAGTCCTTATGTGTATAGACCGGCATGTACCGGCTGGCCTGCAGAAACGGAAAGGGTGCTTCCTTATTCGGACGGGGTTCCACCTTGCGCTGCGGCAGGTGCAGGAAAAGCAGCTTCAGCAGCCCATAGGCCAGCAGACAGATCAAAAGCAGGGGCAGAAGCTCCGAATCGGCAAATACCTGAAAACTGAAATTCCGCAGCGTGTCCAGCATAGGTCAACGAACAGATTATAAACCAGAATGACGAGATGCGCGGCCTTCCCGGACAGGTTTGCACATTCCGCAGGAAAACTTAGCACTCCTATTGACAGAGTGATACTCTGTGCTATACTCAGTCTTGTTAGCAAACATAGCACTTGAGTGCTAATAGGAGGAACTGAGCATGCTAAAGCCTTTACAGGATTACGTTGTTCTTGAGAAGGTCAAGGAAGAAGTCAAGACCAAGAGCGGCATTATTCTGACGACCAAGGAAGCAAAGGATGAACAGTCTGTCGGTACCGTCGTCGCCGTCGGACCGGGCAAGGTTGAAGACGGCAAGCGGATCGCCATCGAACTGAAGAAAGGTGACAAGGTCATCTACAAGAAGTATTCGGGAACGGATCTTACTTACGAAAAGAAGGATTATCTGCTGATCAAGGCCGAAGACATTCTGGCTGTGATTGAGTAAAGGAATAGACGGAGGAAAAACAATGGCAAAGGATATCAAATACGGCAAGGATGCCCGTGTCAAGATGCTGGACGGCGTCAACAAGCTGGCTGACGCAGTCAAGATCACATTAGGCCCGAAGGGCAGAAACGTGGTTCTGGAGAAGAGCTATGGCTCCCCGCTGATCACCAACGACGGTGTCACCATCGCCAAGGAGATCGAGCTGGAAGACAAGTATGAGAACATGGGTGCCAAGCTGGTGTATGAAGTTGCCAACAACACCAATGAAACCGCCGGTGACGGCACCACCACGGCGACGCTGCTGGCCCAGGCCATGATCACCGAAGGCCTGAAGGCTGTCGACAAGGGTTCCAACCCGGTGCTGATGCGGGAAGGCATCAACAAGGCATCGCAGGCGGTTGCCGATTATCTGCTGGAACATGCCCAGCAGGTGACCACTTCACAGGATATTCAGAACATTGCGACCGTTTCCAGCAGCAGTGAAGAAGTCGGCAAGATCATCGCCGATGCCATGGAGAAGGTCGGCCGTGACGGCGTCATCAACGTCGATGAGTCCAAGTCCTTCGAGACCTATCTGGAGATGTCCGAAGGCATGCAGTATGACAAGGGCTATGTGTCTCCTTACATGGTCACCGACCGCGAGAAGATGGAAGTCGAAATGGAGAATCCGCTGATCCTGGTGACCGATCAGAAGATCAACACCATTCAGGATATCCTGCCGGTTCTGGAGAGCGTTGTCCAGGCCAACAAGCCGCTGCTGATCATCGCGGATGACTATGACAACGAGGTCATGAGCACCCTGATCCTCAACAAGCTCAGAGGCACGTTCAATGTCGTTGCCACCAAGGCACCGGGCTTCGGCGACAACTCCAAGAACATGCTCGCAGATATTGCGGCCATGAGCGGCGCCACCTTCTATGCCAAGGATCTGGACATGAACCTGGCGGACATGAAGATGGAGAACCTCGGCTCGGCCAAGAAGGTCGTCGTCACCAAGGATAAGACCACGATCATCGGCGGCAAGGGCAAGAAGGCCGATGTGGAAGCCCGGGTTGCGGAAATCAAGGCAGCCATCGAGAAGACCACTTCCGACTATGACAAGAAGAAGCTGATGGAGCGTCTGGGCAAGCTGACCAACGGCGTCGCCATCATCAAGGTCGGTGCAACCACAGAAACCGAACTGAAGGATAAGAAGCTGCGGATCGAAGACGCACTGAATGCCACCAAGGCAGCCGTTGCCGAGGGTGTCGTCAGCGGCGGCGGTCTGGCCCTGGTCGATGCCTACAGAGCGCTGAAGGACGATCTGAAGTCCGACAACGTCGATGTGCAGAGAGGCATCAACCTGGTCATGGATTCCCTGAAGGAACCGATCATGCAGATTGCCGAGAATGCCGGCTATGACGGCGAAGAGATCTTCGAGCAGCAGCTGGCGGCCAAGAAGAATGTCGGCTTTGATGCCAAGAACGGCGAATGGGTCGATATGTTCAAGGCAGGCATCATCGATCCGGCCAAGGTGACCAGAAGTGCTCTGCTGAATGCGGCAAGCATCTCCGGCATGTTCCTGACCACCGAAGCGGCTGTCACCACGATTCCGGAGCCGAAGGCCCCGGCAGCGGCCCAGCAGCCGATGGATTATTAATCCGGAAGAAACAGATACCGGGAACGGAAAAGGATTCCGCTCCCGGTTTTTTTCGTTCTGAGGGCTGTGTTATATTGAATAGGTGCTATGTCCTTAATTGCCTGTTTTCTGGTCCTGCTTGTTCTGATCAGCGAAGCCTACGGGCTCTACCTGCAGAACAGACTGCAGATCCCGGTGCGCGGCTATTCGGCGCCGCTGGGATTTGCCCTGATCCTGGCAGTCTGCCAGATTTTTTACTATCCGGTGCAGATCTGCAACGCCTCGTTCTCCTGGATCATCGCCATCACCAGTCTGGTTCTGGCGGTGGGGATCTGCCTGCTGGTGCGCAGCTGGAAACAGGTGCTGGCCCAGGTGAAACAGAAGCGGACCCTGCTGGTCCTGCTGGCCGTGGCGGTGTATGCGGCGGTGCTGTACCAGCTGTACGTGGATCTGGAATATTCCGATGCGCCAATGTACCTGAATGACATTGCCCAGAACATCAACACGGATCATCTGAACCTGTTCAATCTCTACACCGGCGAGATCGGTGAGGAATGGGATGCCCTGTATCTGTATCAGGGCTATTATCACTTCTGCTCCTACATGGTCTGGCTGCTGAACCGGATCCGGCCTGTCGAGACGCTCAAGGCCGTGGTCTGGGGCATGTGTCTCCTGTATGCCCTGATGAGCACCATGCTGTTCAGCAGCATCCTCTCTGCCCTGCCGTCGACCGGGAAGGTCTTCAGAGGCATCATGGCAGTGTTTGCCTGTTTCTATCTGAACTTCTACTACTGGCGGCTGATCTATGGCTTCTACGGCAATACCTGGCGCAGCCTCTGGATCACGTTCCTGATGTTCAGCATCTGGCGCTGGCAGAAAGGGGAAATGGGGAAGAATGCCCCGTATCTGCTGATGATCGTCGGCTTTGCCGGCTGTGCCTGCTCGTCGTCCTATCTGTTCATTTCCTTTGCCGTGCTGTCTTTGCTGGCCGCTCACCTGTGGATCGAGAAGAAACAGAATGTGACCGGCACGATGTCGGAGATCGTCATCCCGCTGGTCATCTATGCCTGTGTCCTGCTGGCCAGAAGGGGCCGGCTGGGTCTGGTACTGGCGGCGGTCTTTGCGGCCTACTACATCCTGTATTTCAACGGCTTCCTGAGCCGGGCACTGAACGGACTGGACCGACTGCTGGAGAAGAAGCCGCAGCGGCTGTTCGGAATCTTTGTTCCGGCCTTCATTGCCGTGGTTTCCTTCGTGATCATCCGCCGGCATCCGGATTTCCTGTACGGCTATGCATATTTCTTCAACAATCATCAGACCTACGACATGGTCAAGGATTACTTCTTCGTCTATTCCACCTGGTATGACAACATCGTCAATGTCATCCGCTGGGCAGGCGTGATCCTGATCATCCGCAAGGCCGCGAAGAGCGAAGAACGCTATCTGAAACACACCTTTATCGGGATGCTGCTGGTGTTCATGAATCCGCTGTGCACCCCGGCGGTGGCGTATTTCATCGCCTCCAACGTGTTCTACCGGGCCTGGGAGGTGCTCTTCAATCCGTTTACCGAACTCTGCTGCATCGTGGCAGTCTATGAAGCCCTGCGCACCAGAACGCTGCGCGGCGTACTGGCCTGCGGTCTGATTGTCCCGCTGGCGGTGACCAATGTGCTGTCCTTCCAGGGCGACCGGGAGAGCGCCTATGGTCTCTACTACAAGGAGGCCCAGGCAGACTATCTGAAACTGCAGAAGATGCAGCCGGAGGCCCTGGATGCCATCCTGTATCTGGAAGAGCAGCTTGCGGAGAACCCGATCGAAGGCCGGCAGACGGTGGTCATCTCGCAGGCAGAAGGCACCCGGGTCTATCTGCCCCAGGTCATTCAGCTGGTGACCGCCCGGGATACGTATTACCCCTGGACAAGGGTCAACGAAGATCTCTACCAGATAGCCAGGCGGCATCACTCCTATGACCCGCCGGAAGACGATATTCCGTATGAGGAAACCTGCAGTCTCATGCAGGAATACAATGTGGATTACGTGATCGACCGCTACTACGAAAACAGCGAATTCGATACGGCCCTGGACGGCTGCTCAGTTATTCTCTACCAGAATGCACAGTTCCGGGTCCGTCAGATTACCAGCGAAGCCCCCTGACAGACATCCATGCAGGCAGACACAGAAAAACGGACGGGCTCTCTTCGAAGAGAAGATCCTGTCCGTTCTTTTTCCGTACCTAAGGCTGCACCGAGCTGTCAGTCATGGCCAGCAGCGTCAGCAGGGCACTGTTCCAGTAAATGGCAATCTCATTGGTGGAATAGCTGTTTTCATCGTCGGCATAGATCTTGGCGTCGGCGGTATCTTCCGGCAGGGCCTGAGTCACCTCATCCTCGCGGTAGCTGTCCGCACCGCCTACCAGGGCACCGGGATACAGGGCATTGGCCGCGATGGACAGCCGGGAATGCACATGCTCCGGACAGAGGCTGCCATAGCCGCTGACAAAGCAGTAATTCAGACTGTTCCGGCCCAGGACATAGTTCAGCTGTTCGCTGGCCGCGTTCTGATACTCCGTGCTGCCGCTGATCTGGAATGCCATGGCCAGCACGATGCCGTTGTTTGTGATGTCGCCATTGGAACCCCAGCCGTAGGTGGTCACGGAGACCCGGTAGGAAGAGCCGCTCAGGAAGCTTTCCAGAACTCCGGCCTCGGCCGTGAGTCTGGCTCTGAGCAGCCGGGCAAAGGCCGGATCCTTCTCAAAGATGCGGGAGTGGGTGAGCAGGATGTAGCGGCCATAGCCGCCCTGGGCCT
The DNA here is from genome assembly GCA_903789495.1 of uncultured Erysipelotrichaceae bacterium. Taxonomy (GTDB): domain Bacteria; phylum Bacillota_I; class Bacilli_A; order Erysipelotrichales; family Erysipelotrichaceae; genus Bulleidia. The sequence goes on from CAIFEQ010000018.1 coordinate 6,801, forward strand.
GCCAGCTGACCCCGCTGTCGGCCTGCGCATTTTCCGTCAGCAGGCTGCGGGCACTGCGCAGGTATGCGATATCGCCGGTGGCGGCATACAGGGCTGCCTTGGCATAGAAGCGGGCATCCGCGTCATCCTCATCGTAATAGGTGCCGGCCTGAAAGTCGGAGGGATTGCGGACGACAATGACGTCCGTCTGCTGATCCAGCCAGCTGTCTGCTTTTTGCGCTGCCTGCAGGCAGGTCTGGGCAAAGGCGGCATCCGTCTGCTGATAGACTATGAAGGCCAGCGCCATGACCCCGGCAAAGTCCCCGGCCGTGGCCGTATCCGGCCCCAGCACATAGAGCTGGGCGGTATCGGCAGCCGGGCTCTCAAAGCCGGCGTAGGCCGCCGTGACCACCTTGCTGTAGACACTGCCGTCGGCCGCCTGCATCTTGAGCATCCATTCCAGCTCCCAGCGGGCTTCATCCAGGATATCCGGGATGCCGTTGCCGCTGTCCGGGGAACCGGTGTCATCGCTCCAGCTGTCCGGACTCATGCTGTAGGCCAGCAGGAGGTCGCTGACGGTCTTCGTGCCGGTCTTGACATAGCGGCCGTAATCCCCGGCATCGTGCCAGCCGCCGCTGACCTCCAGCGTTTCATCTGTGCCGTAGAGCAGGGCCGTGCTGCTGTGACAGAGATCATGACTCAGTTCTCCCGCCCAGTCAGCCGAAGCCGCAATGCCGCAGCGCTGCAGGGCAAGCATGTGCAGCAGACCGGTTTCCAGTGCCTCATAAGGCTGATCGGCAATCGTGAACCAGTTCGATACGATGCCGATCTGCGTACGGATGTAATAGGTGCCGGCGGTGGTGAAATCGGAGAAGTCGCCCAGGTAGTCCCGTTCACCGGTGCTGCTGTCATCGACGCCGTCCAGCAGAACTCCTGTATAGACCACCTCACCCGTATCCGCATTGACCACATCAAAGGTATCCCCGCCCTGATAGGGCACGGTGATCTGTTTTTCTCCGCTGCTGTAGTAGCCGATCTGGTTCACATGCACATCCAGCGAGGGCAGGCTGGAGACGACACGGATCTGCTGCAGCGAGATTTCCGCATAGGCATCCGCTCCCTGACCGTCATTGCCCAGGGCAAAGCACAGCCGGCCGTTGAGCGTGCCGGTCTTGCCGGGCTCAAAGCTCAGCGTATAGGTCTGCAGGTCGGCGGACAGGGCCACATCCTGTGTATACAGAACCTCGGCGGTATCCGCATCCAGGGCTTCCACCCGGATGGTCCGCGCGGAAGCGCAGGCGGCCGCAAAGCTGACCGTGATGACCGAGCCGGCCGCAAAGGGAATGCCATCCCGGTAATACTGGACGGAATCAAAGTCCTGGCCGCTGTAGGAAACGACCAGATCGGCACGGTCGGCAGCCGTGCTGGCACTCACGGCGCCATCCGAGGCCGAGGCATACCAGCCGCTGACAAAGCCGGTCTCCGTATCCGGCTCGCTCAGGGAGCCGTCATATTCATGCCAGCTGGGAATATACCAGCGGCTGAGGGAACCGGTCACGACTGTTCCGGAGGTGTCGGTCTCCTGTTCGGCCGTCTCTTCCGTGCCGCCGGCAAAATGAGTGATGAGGCCGACGATCAGACAGCCGCTCAGGAGCAGCAGCAGGAACAGGGCAGTGACTCTGGTCCAGCGCACCCGTCTGCGGCTGCGGTTCTTTTTTCTGGGGGCGGTTTTCTTCCTGCTCATTGCCTCATTATACAACGGCCGCTGTCTGGCATCCGGTTGAGGATTCGCGAGGCGTCCTGTATAATACAGCAGTCTGGAGGAACGGTATGAACGTCTATGATTTTGATGAAACCCTGTTCTACGGGGATACCGAAATACAGTTTGTGCCGTACTGCTGGCTGCACTGTCCGGCAACGCTGAAGAACCTGCCGCGCACCGCAGGCAGCGGCCTGCTCCTGCTGCTGCGGGTCATCTCCGTGCGGGAATTCAAGGAAAACGTGTTCCACATGCTGCGGTATATTCCGGATGTGGAACATTTTGTGGATCACTACGTGGAAGTCAAGCTCAGCCGCGTCAAGCCCTGGTATGCGGCCCAGCAGAAACCGGATGATCTGGTCATCTCGGCTTCGCCGACCTTCCTCATCAGCCGTTTCTGCCAGGCCATGGGGATTCAGAACTGTCTGGCCACCGAGATGGATATCCATACCGGCCGGATCAGCGGGCTGAACTGCCATGATGAGGAAAAGGTCAGACGCTTTTATGAGGCCTATCCGAAAGGAAAGGTGGATGCCTTCTATTCGGATTCCCGCAGTGATACGCCGCTGGCCCGGATTGCCAGCCAGGCCTACCTGGTCAAGGGAGATCAGATCAGACCCTGGAAATTCTGAGGATGAGGGATCCTGGTGTTGAGGGGAAATATGACGAGAACAAGCGTGATCGTACCGGTTTATAATGTGGCTGCCTATCTGCCGGCCTGTCTGGATTCCCTGCTGGCCCAGACCGACCCGGATTTTGAGATCGTGGCGGTCAATGACGGTTCCACCGATGGCTCGGCGGACATCCTGTTTCAGTATGCCGACCGGGACAAGCGGGTGCGTATCATCTCCAAGCGCAACGGGGGTCTCAGCGATGCCCGCAATGCCGGCATTGCCCAGGCCAGAGGACGCTATATCGCCTGTGTCGACAGCGATGATCTGGTGCGGGAAGACTTCCTGGCCTCCCTGGTCAAGCAGCTGGAGGAAACCGGCAGTCAGATCGCCGTCAGCGACATGGAATATTTCTGTGAAGACGGACACACCAGCGCGTCAAGCGGCGGCGACTTCACCGTCTCGGATGTCCGCCGGAATCCGCAGCTGATTGCGATCAACAACAGTGCCTGCAACAAGCTGTATCAGAAGGAACTGTTTGCCGGCCTGCAGTTTCCGGTCGGCCGCTACTATGAGGACCTGGCCCTGATCCCGATTCTGCTCTACCGGGCCGAACGGGTCTGCAAGGTCCCGGCACCGCTGTACCGCTACCGGCAGCGCAGCGGTTCCATTGCCCATACGGCCAGTCCGAAGATTTTTGACATCTACGATGCCATCGATGATGTGGTGGACTATGTCCGCAGCCACGGGAATGAACCGGCCGTGCTGACGGAACTGTATCATTTATATATCGTGCATGGTCTGGACCTGACGACCCTGCGGATCAGAGACTTCGATGACCGCAGTCTGCGGGCCTCGTATCTGCGTCAGAACATGGCGCGTCTGAGGCAGTCTTACCCGGACTTCGAGAAGGACAGTGCCTGCCGGAAGGCACCGTTCCGGAAAAAGATCCTCTTTCACCTGCTGAAAGAGGATAAAATGGAACAGGTACTGAAGATCTATGACCGCTAAGATCCGGATCCTGTTTGTCAACGATGAGATGAAGATGGGCGGTGTCGCCCGGGTGCTGAACAACCTCATGCAGGCACTGCCCCGGGACCGCTATGACATCGACCTGATGGTTCTTCATAAAGAAGGCATGCTGCTGAAGGAGATCCCTGACGATGTCCGTGTTTTCGAAGGCAGTGCTTTTTTCCATCCCGTGGATGAAACGCTGCTGGATCTGCTGCACAGTCACCGCTGGGGAGAGGTGCTACGCAAGCTGCGTCTGCTTTTTTATATGAAGACCGGCCTGATCCGGGGCCGGATCCGGAAGGAACGGGCCGCCAGGCACCTGGAACATTACGATGTGGAAGTAGCCGCCAAGGAAGGCTTCTGCACCATCTTCACCGCCTGCGGGGATTCCCGGAAGAAGATCAACTGGGTGCTCACGGACTACAGCGTGCGCAATTACAGCAAGAACCACATGCACCTGGTCCGGCAGGCCCTGAAGCATATCGATCTGAATATTGCGGACTCGGAACAGGCACTGATCGCCTATGAGACCGTCTTCCGCGTGAGCAACGGCATGACGATTCATAACCTGATGGATGACCGGAAGGTACGGCAGGCCAGAGATCTGCCCCTGGAACAGCCGCTGGAACCGGGTCTGACCATCATCAACATTGCCCGTTTCCATCCCCAGAAGGGACTGGAGCGGCTGATCCTGGCCAGTCAGGCGGCGCTGGAAGCCGGCTGTCCGCATACCCTGTATCTGGTGGGGGGCGGGGAAGAGGAACAGAAGCTGCGGGATCTGGTGCAGTCGCTGCACATGACAAACGTCCGCTTCCTGGGCTATCTGGCCAATCCCTATACACTGCTGGCGCACTGCGACCTGTTTGTGCTGAGCAGCTACTACGAAGGCTTTGCGACCATTGTCAATGAGAGTCTGATTGCCCATACCCCGGTGCTGATGACCAGTGTCGGCGGCTGCCGGGAACAGCTGACCAGACCCGAGCACGGCTGGATCGTCGCCAATAATCAGGAAGCCCTGAACCAGGGCCTGGTGAAGGCTCTTAAGGATCCGGACCGGCTGCACGAGATGAAACAGCAGCTGCAGAACTACGAATACCCCAACCAGGAAATTCTGGAACGTTTCATGGAGATTCTTCAGTAAATGAACAGAGAAGTTTCCGGAAAAGAAAAGATCCTGCATCGGCTGACCCTGCTCTTTGTGGCCATTCAGCCGCTGATCGATCTGGATTATCTGGCCTATACCTGGCTGGATCAGTACGGTCTGCCCCGGCCTTCGACGATCATCCGGTTTCTGATCCTGCCGGCTCTGATCCTGGCCTGCTTTTTCCTGCGGGAAAAGAAGCGCAGGAAGGTCTTTCTGCTGGCTCTGGTTTACGGACTCCTGCTCGGGGTGTATTTTGTCCTCCACTGCCGGCAGTGCAGTGCCCTGGTGGAAAAGCTGGATCTGACCGATAACTTCTACTTCAGCACCTGGCAGGAGCTGACCTATGTGCTCACGCTGGTGCTGCCATACGGCATGATCTATCTGTTTGTGCGGGAACAGGTCAGCCGGCAGGAACTGCAGAAGATCTGTGAGTGTCTTTCCCTGATCATCTCGGTGCCCATCCTGCTCGGCGATCTGTTTGTCTTCGGCATGAGCACCTACTACGGCTATACGGTGGCCAACTTCTTTGCCTGGTTCACCGGGATCTACGACTGGTATCATCCCCGCACCCTGGCTTCGAAGTTCTTCTTCAATGAGGGCAATACCATCGGCATTCTGCTCTTCATGATCCTGCCGCTGCTGTATGCCTTCTATCTTCGAAGCGAGGATCCCAGAGAACGGCGGCGGCTGGGTACGGAAATCTTCGTGCAGAGCCTGAGCATGCAGATCCTGGCCACCCGGGTGGCGACCTACGGAGCCGTGCTCATGCCTGCCTGCATGCTGGTGCTGTGGGCTCTGGATCATCTGCTGCACCGCAAGGAACATCCATCCCGGCTGGCCCGGGGCAGGATCGTCTTCTGCCTGTGCGCCGTGGGGGTCTTCGGCGGCATGCTGAACTGGACCCCGGCGGTACAGAATCAGAAGGTGGATGCGGTCAATGATACCGCGCTGCTGCATAACGGGATGGCCGCGGCCGGCATGGAAGAGCTGGCCAATGCCGAAGATCTGATCCCCGGCACGGCAGAATACATCAACTTCTATGTCTACATGTTTGAAACCTACGGCATCAACGCCCGCTATATCCAGAGCGTGCCGTCCATGTACTATACCGAATACTATTCCTACCAGCATGACCCGAAGTTCTGGGTGGATGTGACCTTCATGCCGGTCTTTGACCGGGTCAGCGGCAGACAGATCGAGCAGATCTTCTTCAGCTACAAGTACCAGAATCTGACCGGAACGGAGAAGATCCTGGGCATGGGCTATTCGACCTTCATGAATGGTTCCATCGTGCTGGAGAAGGACTTCAAGCAGCAGATCTATACGCTGGGCTATGCCGGCTTCCTGCTGTGCGTGTTCCCCTGGATTGCCGTGATCCTGTACGGGCTGTACTGGTTCCTGCGGAAACACCGGCAGCTGTTTACCTTTGAGAATGCTTCGCTGGTGGTGGCCCTGATGGCCGGCATGGGTGCGGCCTGGCTGAGCGGGCATGTGCTCGACCAGTTCCTGACCACAAGCTTTGCGGCCCTGCTGGTTGCCCTGCTGCTGGGCAGGGTCCGGGAGGCGCGTCATGCGGCCTAAACTCAGTGTGATCGTGCCCTGCTATAACGCCGCGGCGACGGTGGAACGGGCGCTGGATTCCCTGGCGGCACAGACCCTGCCGGATCTGGAGATCATCGCCGTCAATGATGGCAGTACCGACCAGACCATGGCGGTGCTGCAGCACTACCAGCAGAATCATCCGGATCTGAATCTGCACCTCTATACCAAGCCGAACGAAGGCATCGCGGCCTGCCGCAACTATGCCCTCGACCGGGTCAGCGGCGAGTATCTCGGCTTTCTGGATGCGGACGATGAGACCGTACCGGAAATGTTTGCCGAGATGACTGCCGCCGCGGATCAGAGTCAGGCCGAAGTGGTCGTCTCCGATTTCTTCTGGAAGAACTCGAAAGGGGAGAAACTGGAGAAGGAAGGACCGTATGAGACCGGTCCGGACATGATGGTGCATCTGTTTGCCACCCTGTGGAACAAGATCTACCGGACGGATTTCGTCCGCCAGAGCGGGGTGCGCTTCCCGGACGGCTGCCGCTATGAGGATGACTGTTTCCTCTACCGGCTGGTCCGGCATGTCCATCAGCTTTATTTCATGAACCGGCCCTATGTCCGCTATTATCAGGTCGGAGCCAGCATCACGCACACCAGCAACGAGCAGGTACGCAACATGATCCGGGTCTTTGAACTCATCACGCAGGACTACCGGGACAGCGGTACCTTCGCGCAGTACCACGATGCCCTGGAATACATCCATATCCGGGCCTTCCTCGGCAGCAATTTCCTGCGCAGTGCCCGCATCGAAGACCGCCAGGAGCGGAAAGAGACGATCCTGCTGGGCTGGAACCTGCTGAATGAAACCTTCCCGCACTGGCGTCAGAATCCCTACCTGCGCAGCATCGGCGGGGCGAAGAACCGCTATTTCCGGATCGTGAACCGCGGCAACCTGATGTTCTTTGCCTGGCTGTTCCGGCACTTCCTGCCGGAAAATCTTTAAGATTGTGCCATTTCACCGCCCGGTTTGTGTTCGGACACGACGGTACGCTATAATACTATGGATCTTCTGATCAGAAGGAGTCGGACATGTCACTGCTGTCGGTCGTCGTACCATGTTTCAATGAAGAAGAAACGGTTCAGCTTTTCTATGACGCGGTTACCCCGGTCCTGGAAAAGCTGCCTCAGGAATATGAACTGATCTTCGTGAACGATGGTTCCCGGGATCACACCCTGGCTCTGCTGCAGGAACTGTACCAGAGTCATCAGGACACGATCCGGGTGATCGACTTCAGCCGCAACTTCGGCAAGGAGTCGGCTCTGCTGGCCGGTCTGCGGGCCGCTCAGGGGGACTATGTCATCGTCATGGATGCCGATCTGCAGGATCCGCCGCAGCTGATTCCGAAGATGTTTGAAACCATGGAAGCCCATGACGATGATGTCGTCGGCACCCGCCGGGTCACCCGGGAAGGAGAGCCGAAGATCCGCAGCTTCTTCGCCCGGCAGTTCTACAGACTGATCAACCGCTGGACCGAAGTGGAGATCGTCGACGGGGCCCGGGATTTCCGGCTGATGAAGCGCCCCGTTGTCGATGCGATCCTGTCCCTGCAGGAATACGGCCGCTTCTCCAAGGGCCTGTTTGCCTGGGTCGGCTTCCGCTGCGAATATCTGGAGTATGAAAACGTAAAGCGGGCCGCCGGGGAGACCAAGTGGTCCTTCTGGAAACTGTTCCGCTATGCCATAGACGGCATTGTCGAATTCACCAGCGCACCCGCGGTTCTGGCCGCCAGGGCCGGCATTCCGCTCACCGCGGTCATGCTGGTGGTGCTGATCGTGGAGCTGATTCTGGCCCTGTGCGGCAGGGCAGTCACCTTCGAAGCCCTGCTGCTGTCCGTCATTCTCTTCCTTGCCGGTCTGATCCTGAGTGCCATCGGTATTCTGGGGGAATATCTGAGCAAGACCTATAATGAGACCAAGAAACGTCCCAGTTACATCATCCGGAAATTTTACCACTGAGCTGAATCGGGAGAGAGTCACATGAGCAATAAAACTGCAGAAAAGAAGACGGCAAATGCCGATACGACAACGGCGACCGCCCGCCGCCAGGAGAAACGCCGGCGGGCCCGGATCAACACCCGTCTGGAAGTCACGCTGCTGGCGGTATCGTGTGCCGTTGTGGCCGCACTGATCTTCAACCTGGTGCGGATTGCGCGGACCGGTGTTTTTGCCTCGGGCACCGACACGACGCTGACCCTGGATACGGATAATTCCATGTCCAACGATGAGTACACCATCGGCAACAACCCGACGGATCTGGAAAAGGAATATTTCCAGGAACTGACCGATGCCATGGAAACCGGCGACAGTCTGGCGATCTCCGAGGCGCTGTGCAAGGAGTTTGCGGCCGACTATCTGACCTGGCGCAACAAGGACGGCACCTATGAAGTCGGCGGTCTGCAGTATATCTACGGCCCCCAGTATGTGGCCTTCAACAACTACAGCCGCTGGAACTATATGAATGACTTCGATCTGTATCTGTCCCAGTATGGCCGGGATCATCTGCCCCAGGTCGCTTCCGTGGAAGTGACAGACAGCTATGACAATGGTTCCTTTGAGGTCAAGCTGGAAGATCCCCGCCGGACACTGGACAGCTACTATGTGGCGGTGACGATTACCTACGAAGCGGACAGCGTCCTGGATCCGAGCCGTTTCGTGGATCATGGCACCTTCGTCGTCGTCAACAATGACGGCCGCTATGAGATTGCTGAAATCTATCTGTTTCAGCCGGGAGTAGAAGAATGACTGCAGAAAAGAAGAAAAAGAACGGCTCCCGGGTCAGAAACAATGTTCTGCTGACCGTCCTGACCATTCTGGCCAATGCCGCCGTCATCTATGTGCTGTTCAATACGACCCAGTACTCGAACCTGAGCAAGCGGGCCTTTGTGCTGGCCAACATCCTGCTCATCGTGCTGCTGCTGGTGATGAATGTCTCGCTGATGCTGGCCATCCGGTCACACAGGAAGAGCACCTATGTGATCAACATTGTCCTCATGTGCCTGTTCCTGGCGGCCGGCGGCTATGGTACCTATGCGGTGACCCGGGCCAACTCCGCCGTCAGCAAGATGACGAGCACGACCAGCACCGAATCCGTCTCGACCAGTCTGGTGGTCTATTCCGAGGACGGGACGCAGACCATCACCGACATTTCCGAGCTGGACGGCAAGACGGTCGGCTATGCGACCGACACCAGCACGGCGGAACTGGGTCAGAACCAGATCACCGCGGCCGGCGTGAATGTTTCCTACAAGCAGTACACTGACTACTCCTCGCTGATTGTCGGCCTGCTGAGCAACGAAGTGCAGTGTGCCATTCTGCCGACCAACTATACCTCGATCTTTGCCAATGAGACCGGCCTGCAGGACTACCTGGCCAATACCGCCAGCATCGCAGACTTCACGGATGAGGTCACGGTGACCAGTGAGGCCGGAGATGAGCAGGATCTGACCTCGGAACCGTTTACCGTGCTGCTGATCGGCAACGCGGACGGTCTGTCGGACACGATGATTCTCTGCTCGGTCAACCCCATCAGCATGCGGGTGACGATGTCCTCGCTGGCGCGTGACTCCTATGTGCCGATTACCTGCTATGGCGGGGCCTACAACAAGCTGAACTCTGCCAACGCGGTCAGCCGTGACTGCCTGATCAGTACCATTGAAGAACTGGTCGGGGTCAGTATCGACTACTATGTCGAAACCAACTTCGAGGGCGTCGTGGAAATCGTCGATGCCCTGGGCGGCATCGTCGTGGACAACGATACGGAATTTGTCGGCCAGACTTCTTCTTCCACCCGCGGCACCTATACCGTCTGGGTACCGGCCGGCGATGATGTGGTGCTGAACGGCGAGCAGGCGCTGGCCTTTGCCCGGGAGCGCTATGCCTATGCGACCGGTGACTTTGCCCGTCAGGAACATCAGCAGCAGGTGATCGAGGCGATCATCGCCAAGATCATGCGGACCCGGGATGTCAATACCTTCCTGGATGTGCTGGATGCGGCCGGGGACAACATCAAGACCAACATCTCGATCAGTCCGATGCCCAGCTTCGTCAAATACGCCATTCAGAAGTCGAACCGTCTGTATGACAAGAACCACGTCGAGAATGTCTTTGACATCATCACCTCCAGGGTGACCGGCTATTCTTCCGGTCTGTGGGATGAAAGCCTGCAGCTGTCGCTGTATATCTACCGGCTGTGGCAGGGTTCCCTGGATGATACAAAGGCAGCCATCGTGCGCAATACCGACATGACCTCCACCCCGTCCGATGAGCTGGAAGTGGTATGGTCCTGCAACTGGATCATCTCCGAGCCGGTCATCTCGCAGGATTACTATTCCGAAACGCAGATCGAATCGGAGGTGCCTGCAGAAGCGGTTGAGAGTACCGAAGCCGGATGCCTGACGGCGGGCAAGTACTGGTACAACGATACCTGCAACGACTATCCGGAGAGCACCGATACCACCACGACAACGGATACGACGACGACAACGGATACGACGACGGAGGATACGACAACGGATTCGTCCGCTTCATCCTCAGCGTCAGCTGATTCGTCTGCCAGTTCTACAGCGGATTCGACGACCGATACGTCATCCGGTTCCTCTTCGTCACCGTCCAGTGATTCGAGTACCTCTTCTGATACAACGGATGACAGCTCGTCCACCGATCCAGGCACGAGTGACTCTGGTTCCACGGATACCAGTTCGGATGGGACCTCCACCGATGATGGGTCGACAGACACCTCGTCGGATACGTCCACGGACACCTCCACAGATACCGGAACGGATACGTCAACGGATACATCAACGGATACGTCTACTGACACTTCCACGGATACGTCAACCGATACCACAACCGATACGACGACCGATACAACCACAACGACGGACAGCACCACAACCACTTCCACAGCCGCCAGCGGATGAATCTGCAGAACTGCCTTCACCGGCAGTTCTGCTTTTATTCGTTCTTCCGCCTGCTTATCTTCACATAAGCTATGTTAGAATAGACGGTACTGAAAGGAACAATTGGCCATGAAAGGAATTATTCTCGCCGGCGGCAGCGGAACCCGGCTGTATCCCCTGACCCGGGTGACTTCCAAGCAGCTTCTGCCGGTATATGATAAGCCGATGATTTACTATCCGCTCAGCACCCTCATGCTCGCAGGGATCCGGGATATTCTGATCATTTCCACCCCGCATGATCTGCCGAACTTTGAAAAACTGCTTGGCGACGGCAGTCAGTTCGGGGTTTCCTTTACCTATCAGGTTCAGGAACATCCGGACGGTCTGCCGCAGGCTTTTATTCTCGGGGCGTCCTTTATCGGCAGGGATAATGTCTGCCTGATTCTGGGCGACAACATCTTCTACGGCAACCACTTCACCGGCATGCTCAGGGAAGCGGTGGAGAATACGGAAAAGAACCACCGGGCCACGGTATTCGGCACCTACGTGAATGATCCGGAACGCTATGGCGTGGCGGAGTTTGACGAGACGGGCCGGGTGCTGTCACTGGAAGAAAAGCCGGCCGCGCCGAAGTCCAACTATGCGGTGACAGGTCTGTATTTCTTTGACAACCGGGTCATTGAGTATGCCCGGACCCTGAAGCCAAGCGGTCGGAATGAGCTGGAGATCATGGATCTCTGCCGCATCTACCTGAATGACCAGGAACTGGACATGCGGGTCCTGGGCCGCGGGTTTGCCTACATGGATACCGGGACGATTGATTCCCTGTCCCAGGCGGGCGACTATGTGCGGCTGGTGGAAGAAGTGCAGGGCATCAAGATCTCGGTACCGGAAGAGATCGCCTACTACAACGGCTGGATCACGGTGCAGCAGGTGCTCGAGGCGGCGGACCAGTATGGCCACAGCCCCTACGGAACGCATCTGAGAAAGATCGCCGCCGGCAGTATCAGGACGACTTATACGAAGAAGGAAAGGCGCTGATGCGGGTCATCTTTCTGGGCTGCGGCTATCTGGGCTATAACCTTTCTGTCCGGCTTCCGGCCGGCACTGACATGGAGATGTGGGGCATCACCAGTCCCTACAGTGACCGGCAGCCGGCTTTTAAGCTGGTCAATGTGCTGAACCGGGAAGAACTCTGCCGCCAGAACGTCCAGGATGCGGTGATCGTGGATACCGTCGGCCTGATCGCCCGCAGTGAGAAGGCGGACGATGAGGCGGAAAAGCTGGAACGGCTGAAACAGAAACAGGAAGAACTGCTGGCCGTGCTCAGACAGGGCGGCGCCCGGCGCTATGTGTTTCTGAGTTCCGGGGGCACGATCTATGGCTCCTCGGCTGTTCCGGTCAGGGAAGAGGATCCGCTGCAGCCGCAAACGCTCTATGCCCGTTCCAAGAGGATCGGCGAACAGGCCGTGCAGGAAAGCGGCCTGCCGTATCTGATTCTGCGGCTGGCCAATCCCTATGGCGGTTATCAGGATGCGGCCAAGAAACAGGGCGTGATTCCCATCCTGCTGCGCAAGGCGCTGAAAGGGGAAGTCTTCGAGCAGACCACGGCGGACAGCTCGGTCCGGGACTATCTCTACATCAGCGATCTTTCGGCGGTACTGAACCGGCTGCTGGAACTGGGGACAGAAAACGAGATTCTCAATGTCGGCAGCGGCCGGGGCACAACTCTGCTGGAAATCAAGCAGACCGTGGAACAGGAGACCGGCCGGAAGCTGAAAGTTGTCAGTCATCCCGATCCCGGCCAGGTGGCACAGATCGTGCTGAATACCGGCAAGCTGCGGCGCCTGACCGGTTTTGTCCCGCAGGTTTCGCTGCGGGAAGGGATCCATCGGGAAGCGGAACGGATCCGCTGGGAGGAAGGACTATGAAATTTCTGGTTACCGGCGGGGCCGGGTTCATCGGGGGCAATTTCATTCTGGAAATGGTCAGAACCCATCCGGAAGACACCTATGTGAATCTGGACAAGCTGACCTATGCCGGCAGTCTGGAGACCCTGAAGGAGGTCGAAGGTCGGCCGAACTATCGTTTCGTGAAAGGCGATATCTGCGACCGGGATCTGGTGGAGCAGCTGTTTGCCGAAGAACACTTCGATGCGGTGATCAACTTTGCGGCAGAGACGCACGTGGACCGTTCCATCGAAGATCCGCATCTCTTCCTGAAGACCAACATCATCGGGGTGCAGGTGCTGATGGATGCCTGCCGGAAATACGGCATCGGCCGCTATCATCAGGTCTCCACCGATGAGGTGTATGGCGATCTGCCGCTGGACAGGCCGGATCTGCTGTTCCGGGAAGACACGCCTCTGCATGCCTCTTCCCCGTACTCGGCCTCCAAGGCCAGTGCGGATCTGCTGGTGCTGGCCTATCACCGCACCTATGGTCTGCCGGTGACGATCTCGCGCTGTTCCAATAACTACGGCCCCTATCAGTTCCCGGAGAAGCTGATTCCGCTGATGATCATCCGGGCCCTGCATGATGAATCCCTGCCGGTCTACGGCAAAGGGCAGAATGTGCGGGACTGGCTGTATGTGACGGATCACTGCGAAGCCATTGACCTGGTGGTGCGGAAGGGCCGGGATGGCGAGATCTACAACATCGGCGGTCATAACGAAAAGAGCAATCTTGAGGTCGTGCGCACCATCCTGGCCCAGCTGCACAAGCCGGAAAGCCTGATTCACTTCGTCAAGGACCGCCCCGGTCATGATCTGCGCTATGCGATGGATCCGGGCAAGATCGAACGGGAACTCGGCTGGCGTCCGAAACATGCCTTCGCCGAAGGCATTCAGGAAACCGTCCGCTGGTATCTGACGCACGAAGACTGGTGGCAGAACATCATCAGCGGTGCCTATCAGACCTACTACGAAAGGATGTATAAGGATCGGACATGAAAAAGGAAGCGCTGATTGTCGGGGCAGGCTATGCCGGCAGCGTCTCGGCCCGGGTACTGGCCGAAGCCGGCTGGCAGGTCACCATTCTGGAGAAACGGAATCACATTGCCGGCAATGCCTATGACTATATCGATGAAAACGGCGTCCGGCGGCATCAGTACGGCCCGCATATCTTTCATACCAGCAGCCAGCAGGCAGTGGACTTTCTGTCCCGCTTCACGGACTGGTATCCGTATGAACACCGGGTGCTGGGCTATATCGAGGGACAGCTGGTGCCGATTCCCTTCAATCTGACCTCCATCGACAGGCTGTTTGAACAGGAGAAGGCAGAACATCTGAAGCAGGTGCTCACGGACAGCTACGGCCGGGAAACCAAGGTGCCCATCCTGCAGCTGCGGCAGAGCAGCGATCCGGAAGTGCGCCGGCTGGCCGAGTATATCTACGAGCATGTCTTCAAGTACTACACGATGAAGCAGTGGGGCTATTCGGCCGAAGAGATCGATCCGGCCGTGACGGGCCGGGTGCCGGTGCATATCTCCTATGACGACCGCTACTTCCAGGACAGCTTCCAGAAGATGCCTGCCGAAGGCTTCACGGTCATGTTCCGGAAGATGCTGGATCATCCGCGGATCCGAGTGCAGCTGAATACCGAAGCCTGCGAACATATCCGGATTGATCTTTCCCAGCAGAAGATTCTGGTGGACGGGCAGGTGTTTGACGGCCTGCTCATCTATACCGGCCTGATCGATGAACTGCTGCAGTACTGCCAGGGAGATCTGCCGTACCGCAGTCTGGAGTTTGAGATCCAGACCCATGAGGGGGACTATCAGCCGGTGGGCACGGTCAACTATCCCACCCCGGCTTCCCAGCATCCCTACACGCGGATCTCGGAATACAAGAAACTGATGCGGCCCGATACCCAGCCGAAGGACAGGACCACGATTGCCATCGAATATCCCTGTGTCTACCAGCGTAACGGCCAGAAGGGCAGGGTGCCGTACTATCCGGTATTCACTGCGGCCTCCCGGGCGCAGTATGAAGCCTATCGGGCCCAGGTGGCCGGGATGGAAAATCTGCTGCTGTTAGGCAGACTGGCGGAATACCGCTACTACAACATGGATGCGGCGGTCGTCAGTGCCCTGAAAGCCTGTGAAGCCTATCTGGACTGAATCTTAAGAAGAGCCTCAGGGCTTTTCTTTTTGCCTGCCATGCTATAATGACAGACGTCATATGGACAGAAGACTGCTCAGAAACTATCTGTACAATATCCTCTACCAGGTCGTAAAGATCGTCCTGCCGCTGATCCTGGTCCCCTATACCGCCTCGCATATCGGCGAGGGTGCCCTGGGCATCTATCAGTATGCCGGTTCGATCATGAACTGGTTCATCCTCTTCGGCATCCTGGGCGTGAATACATACGGAAACCGGGAGATTGCCAAGGTACGCAACGATAAGGAAAAGCTGAACCGGACCTTCTTTGAGATCTTCGCCATGCAGGTCACGGACATGCTCATCGCCATGGCGGCCTTCTTCCTGTTCATCCATTTCTTCGTCACGGAGAATGCCTTCTACTATAAGCTGACCGGTCTGACAATGATCGCATCCATGCTGGACATCACCTGGTTCTTCTATGGCGTGGAGGACTTCAAGAAGGCCAGCATCCGGAACATCATCGTCAAGTTCCTGGGTGTGGTGCTGATCATGAACTTCTGCCACACCCCGGATGACCTGGATCTGTATATTCTCTTCAATGTCGGGGCCGAGCTGGTGGGACAGGCGATCATGTTCGTGCAGCTGCGCCAGTACATTACCTTTGAGAAGATCTCCCTGCGGGATGCCTACCGGCATCACTTCAAGGCGACCTTCCAGCTGTTTATCCCCACCATTGCGATCTCGGTCTATACGATGTTTGATCAGACCATGATCGGGGCACTGTACAACAGCGATCACGTGGTCTACTACAATACCTCGATGAACATCGTCAAGATGTTCCTGACCTTCATCACGTCGATCGGCTCCGTGATGCTGCCACGGGTGACCAATGTCTATTACAATGAGAACGACGGCCTGGCCAAGGCCGAGCATCTGATCCGACAGACAATGAAGATTGCCTGGCTGCTGGCCTTTCCGATGTGCTTCGGCATGATGGCCATCGCTCCGAACTTCATCAGCTGGTATCTGCCGGAATGGCCGATCGTCGCCCAGCTGATCGTGCTGGGCTGCCCGATCATCATCTTCATCTCAACCTCCAATGTCACCGGCACCCAGTACATGGTGCCGACCGGCATGTATAATCAGTACACAGCCAGCGTGGTGGCCGGCAGCTGTATCAACTTCTGCATCAACTGGATCCTGATTCCCGAGTATGGTGCCTTCGGAGCCATCATCGGGTCCGTCGCCGCGGAATTCTCGGTGATGATGATCCAGATGATCCTGATCCATGACAAGGTCACGATCGGCTTCCGCAGCCGCTCCTACCGGATCTATGTGCTCGGCTCGCTGCTCATGTATGCCATCGTCTCCGTCCTGGGCTGGCAGCTGCCGGCGGATGTGCTGGGCACGGTGATACAGATCCTCTGCGGCGTGCTGATCTACGGATTGGTGCTGATTCTGACCAGGGAAGAGCTGACCATGAAGATCCTGCGGCACCTGAAAGAAAGAAGAACCCGTCATGCCTGAGTTCAGCGTCATCGTTCCGGTCTATAATGTCGCGGCTTATCTGCCGCGCTGCCTGGATTCCCTGCTGGCCCAGACGTTTGAGGATTATGAAGTGGTCGTGGTCAACGACGGCTCCACGGATGAAAGTCCGGCGATCCTCCGGGAATATGAAAAGAAGGATCCCCGGATTCACGGGATCAGCCAGGCCAACGGCGGTCTGTCCGCGGCCCGCAATACCGGCATCCGCGCCGCCCAGGGGCAGTATTTCTGCTTCGTCGACAGCGATGACTTCGTGGAGAAGGATCTGCTGGCTGCGGGACACCAGTGCCTCAGCCAGACCAGTGCGGACTTCATCAGCTTTGACTATTATCAGTACCATGTGCAGGACGGCAGCCGGGAGATCATCTCCTCCGGCCTGGCGGAAGGGCAGGTCTACACCCTGGCACAGCATCCGGAGATCATCGTCCGGCTCAAGAATGCGGCCTGGAACAAGTTCTATGCCCGCTCCCTGTTCCAAGCAAACGACATCTGGTATCCGCCCGGGTCCTATTACGAGGATCTTGGTACGACGTACCGGCTGCTGGCCCGGGCCGAGCGGATCTGTTTTCTGCATCAGCCTTACTACAACTACCTGGTCGACCGGCCGGGGAACATCACGCTGCAGTTCAACCAGAGAACCTATCAGATTTTTGATATGATACAGATGGTTCTGGATGACTACCGTACGCTCGGCCTGGATCAGCAGTACTATGAAGAGCTGAAATACCTCGGCGGTGTGAATATTCTGGAATGTCTGAAAAAGACCAGAAGCTGCGCGGATCTGAAGGCGGATGATGCCTTCATCGATGCCGCTTTTGCGTTTCTGCAGGAACACTGGCCGGAGTTTCCGGCCTGCCGGTATCCGATTCTGCAGCAGAAACATGATGCGATCTATGCCAGTCCGCGGAAGCTGAAGGCGTATCTGCGGCTGCGGCGGCTCAGAAGGGGGAAATGAAGGATGAGTGCTCAAGTCACAGTGATTGTTCCGGTATACAAAGTAGAGAATTACCTGCGCAGATGTCTGGATTCCCTGCTGAAGCAGGACTGTCCGGATCTGCAGATCCTGGTGGTCAACGACGGTTCCCCGGATGGCTGCGGCGACATCATCCGGGAATATGTCGAGGCCAACCGGGAGAAGATGGCCGGCATTGAGAAGAAAAACGGCGGCTGGGGCTCGGCGATTCAGCTGGGCATCCGGGAATGCAGGACTCCGTATTTTCTGGTCTGCGACGGGGATGACACCCTGGAGCCGGACTGCATCTCCACCCTGCTGAATCTGGCCAAAGTAAGCGGGGCCGATCTGACCTGCGGTGCCCGGATGGTGCTGCGCAAGGGCAGTCCGGATAAGACCTACGACTGCGGATACAATAAGGACTATGTCAGCCTGAAGAGCAATACGGTCTACAACAAGGGCACGGCAGCCTTTGATGATCTCTTCTACCTCAACCCGGCGCCGCATGCCAAGCTGTACCGGAAGGAGATTGCCGAGAACATCCGCTTCACCGAACGGGTGGGCTATTGCGACAACATGCTGTTCTTTCTCAGTCTCCTGCAGGCCCGCAAGGTCATCTATACCGACAAACCCCTGGCCGATTACCTGATTGACCGGGAAGGCAATTCGATGACGGATGTCAGCTATGCGGCCATGAATGCCCAGATCCTGGTATTCAAGAATCTGGTCAACCAGGCCGAGCGGCTGCCGGAGGTACCGGACTTCTTCTGGTACCGGATGTTTGAAAGCTACAAGTATCTGCTCTACGAGAGCCGGAACATGAAGGGAACTCGGGAGGAGTACGAAAGCATCCTGAACTACCTCGGCACCTTCATGCAGAAGATCAGCCGGCATGGCCAGGCGGTGATGAAGTATTACCGTTCCCGCAGCAAGTCTGCATTCCTGGAGCAGATCAGCGATCGTTTTCTGCTGAATCCCGCCCGCTTTGAGAAGGCCTATGCCCGGATCGTGCGGAAGATGAGCGAAGCCTTCCAGCCAAGCCAGAAGGCGGACTGAGGCAGCCGGCGTTCCCGGTGGTATGATTTCAGCGAGGTTCTGTCATGAAGCTTTCGGTAATTGTCCCCATGTACAATGTGGCGGCCTATGTCGACCGCTGCCTGCAGTCGCTGCAGGCCCAGACCCTGAAGGATCTGGAAGTGATTCTGGTCGATGACGGCTGCACGGATGAAACGCCGCAGATCGCCGCCCGCTATGCGGAAGCGGATCCGGAGCACTTCCGGCTGATCCACAAGGCCAATGGCGGCCTCAGCGATGCCCGCAACGCCGGCCTGCCGCTGGCGCAGGGACAGTATGTGGCCTTTCTGGACTCCGATGACTGGATCGAACCGGACTGCTATGAAAAGATGGTCCGGGCTCTGGAAGAGCAGGGGGGCGATGTGTGTCTGGCGGATCTGGAATGCTGGTATCCGGACGACGCGCAGCGCTGCCATGTCATGAAAGGGCTGAGCAGCTGGCCGGCGGCCAGCCGGAACAGGCAGGCGTTTCTTTCACCGCTGTTTGCCTGGAACAAGGTCTATGACCGCCGCTTTTTCTTTGCCGGGCAGCTGCGCTATCCGGTCGGCAGCTGGTATGAGGATATTCCGGTGAGCACGCTGATCTTTGCCCGCAGCCGGCAGATTGTCTATGTGCCGGACTGTCTGTTTCATTACCGCCAGCGTTCCGGCAGCATCATGGCAAACACCAGCGATCCCCGGCTCGGGCAGATCTTCGACATCATGGCCCTGCTGCGGCAGGAGTTCGAAGATGCCGGCCTGGCCGAGGCCTACCACGATGAACTCGAATACCTGCATGTGGAGCATCTCTGTCTCTACGGCATGTTCCGCTTCATCCGTTCCGATTCCTGGAAGACCTATTACCGCCGGGCCCGAGATGTCATGGCGGTCTGCTATCCCGGCTGGAAGAAGAATCCGTATCTGCGGAATCTCTCCGCCAGGAACCGCTTCTTCCTGAAGTGGTATAATCCTCTCACAGCCGGTCTGTTCAACCGGAAGATCCGTTAAGGAGAAACATACGCGTACCCGTTATTCGTTCTATAACTTCCTGGTCTCTACGATCGCGGCCATTCTGATCCCGCTGCTCGGGGTCATCAAAGTCCGTCTTTTCATTGACTTCTACGGCTCGGCCCTGAACGGCCTGCAGGTCACCATCGCCCAGGTCATCACGTTCCTGAACATCTGCGAGCAGGCCTACTCCCTGGCGTTCCGGCAGCTGCTGTTCAAGCCGCTGGCGGAAAACGATCAGGAAGAAGTGAAGCGCATCTACTACGGAGCGGTGCGGATCTTCCGGCGTACCGGTGTGGTGGTCATTGCGGCCTCCGTCGTGGTTGCACTGCTGTTCCCGTACTTCCAGGATTCGCCGCTGAACTATGCGGAAACGGCCGGCACGTTCCTGCTGCTGGCCCTGCCTTACGGGATTTCCTATTTCCTGATGGGACCGAACTTTGTCATCATGGCGGATCAGAAGGAATACCGGATCAACATCTGGATTCAGATGATCGCCATCCTGCGCATGGTGTTCATGGTCGTGGCCATCCGTCTGCAGAAACCCTTTGTCTGGATCCTGATCATCGAGGCCTGCAATATCCTCTTTGCCAACGGCGGGGCACGGGTTATCGCCCTGAAGGCCTATCCCTGGCTGAAGGAAAAGCCGGCCGACCGGAACAATCATGAATTCCAGAAGAAAGCGCCTTATGCGATGGCCCAGCGGCTTTCCGAACTGGCGACGACCCAGACCGACAACATCGTCATCACGGCTTTCATGGGCTATGAGATGACATCGGTCTATTCGACCTACAGCTATCTGACCGATTCGATCTCCAAGATCACGCAGTCCATGGTCACGTCGCCCATGAACTCGTTCGGCAATCTGTTCAATGACAAACGGGCCGATGCCTACAGCATCTTCACGGAGTTCTTCAACTTTGCGGCCTTCCTGTCCACGGTGGTGGCCACGGTGATCTTCATCGTCATGCCCCAGTTCGTGCATATCTGGCTGAACAAGCCGATGTATGAGGTCAGTACGGTTATCTGTCTGGCCTTCTCGCTGAATATCTTCTACATGACCCTGCGGCAGCCGATCATCATCTGCCGGGATGCCAACGGGCTCTATGTCAATGCCCGGAAGAATGCCGTCCTGCTGGCCGTGGTCAAGATCGTGCTGTCCATCGTGCTGATCCAGCAGCTCGGTCTGCTGGGCGTCATCCTGGCCACCGCCATCGCCAACTGGACCGTGGATTTCCTCTACAATCCGCGCCTGGTCTACCGGGAGGTCTTCCATCTGCCGGTCCGGCGGTATTACTTCATGGTCGGAGTAAGACTGCTGCTGGCGCTGGTTCTGGGCGGCGGAGGCTACTTGGTCTGGCAGCACATGCTCTCATATGCTGCAGGGAGTCTGGCGCATTTTGTGCTGGCGGTCCTGCTCCTGGGTGTCTGCATGCTGGCAGTCACGGCTGTTCTCTACAGCCTGGCCTTCCGCTCCTTCCGGCATCTCTATGTCCGTCTGAAGAGCATCCTGCAGCGGCGCCGCGGGGCCCGGAAAGCGGAGTAAGCGTTGAAGGAAAATGGCGGAACGCCTATAATAAGGTCGTTTAATGGAGGACTGAAGATGGAGAAGTTTCTGGTTGAAGTTTCCGCACGTCACATTCATCTGAACCGCGAAGACATGGATCTGCTGTTCGGCAAGGATTCCGAACTGCATCCCAAGAAGTATCTGTCCCAGCCGGGCCAGTTTGCCAGCGAGGAAAAGGTCACGCTGAAGGGCCCGCGGGGCGAGATGTCCGTCCGGGTTCTGGGACCGCTGCGTTCCAAGACCCAGGTCGAACTGTCG
The DNA here is from genome assembly GCA_903789495.1 of uncultured Erysipelotrichaceae bacterium. GTDB lineage: Bacteria > Bacillota_I > Bacilli_A > Erysipelotrichales > Erysipelotrichaceae > Bulleidia. The sequence goes on from CAIFEQ010000018.1 coordinate 28,295, forward strand.
CTGACCGATGCCCGGACGCTGGGCGTCACGGCACTGATCCGGGAGTCCGGTGATCTGGAAGGCACCCAGGGCGGTCTGACGCTGGTCGGTCCGGCCGGCGAGAAGGCGATTGACAGCGGCGTCATTGCGGCCAAGCGTCATGTCCATATGACCCCGGCCGATGCCCAGGCCTATGGCGTCTCCAACGGCGACATCGTCAATGTCCGGATTCAGACGGAAAACCGTTCCCTGGTCTTCGGGGATACGGTGATCCGGGTTTCCGATCACTTCAAGCTGGCCATGCACATCGATACCGATGAGGCCAATGCGGCCGGCATCAGCGGCACTGCGGAAGGCGAAATCATCAAGCTGTAAGGCTGAAGAAACAGCCAGAAAGAATCAGGCTGCCGGGCACGGCAGCTTTTCTGTCGGCCGGTTTCCGGCATGGCTCAGATGGTATAATGGGATAGATGAAAAAGAGAACAGCGGCCTGGCTGCTCCTGCCTCTGATGCTTGGCGGGTGTCAGGACAACAGCGATGTGCAGATGGTGCAGACCTATGATGAGGTGGCTCCCTATATCAATCTGAGTACCTATGTTTTCAATACGCCGGTCGGTTCGCCGATCGATTTTTCCAACGTGACGGCCTATGATGATGTGGACGGCCTGGTGACGACCTATTTCCGCGGTAATGTGGATTACAGTACCGCCGGCACCTATACGGGCGAGATCTATGCCGTGGATACCAGCGGCAATGAGTCTTCCGTGAGCATCACGATCTATGTCTATGAACTGCCGGCGGAAGCGGCCACGCCGACCCCGACTGCTGAGGCCACGGCCAGCGCCGAGACCATCAGCGGCTGTCCCTACCGCTACGCGGTTGATCCGGAGCTGGACTGCGATGTGGTGCCCTCCGAGAATCTGAGCGCCTATGTGACGGTCTACGTCGGCCGGGAAGGGCTGCAGGAAGCGCAGAATGATGCCGGCGATGCGGAAAATGCCGTCATTGAAATCATCCGCACCAACAGCGGCCGCTTCTGGGGCTATGGACTGCGTTACGAAGAAGATTCTGCCGGCTGAGCAGAATCTTCTGTTTTTTTTAACTTTCGGTACCGCTCAGAATGACCAGGTTGGTCAGCTTCCAGGCGCCCCGGCTGTTCTGGACAAAGTAGAGCTGGTAGACACTGCTGTAGGTCCTGGTGGTCGAGGTTGCGGTGACCACATAGTCAAACGAGATCGAACCGATGAAGGCCGTATCTCCCAGGGGCATCACATCATAGATGCGGACATTCTCATAGGAAGTCGAAGTGTGGGTGCTGAACCACTGGTTGTCGAAACCGGAGATGTTGTTGTAGAACTCCGTATCGGGATAGAGATGCTGGTTCAGGGCATAGAAGGTGCCGTCTTCGGTGATATAGGCACAGTACGCGAAAGCCGTATCCTCGATCTCGGCCGAGAACTCCTGATACTGTTCGTCGGTCGGGGCAGGGCCGATGTAGATCGTCTGGCTGAGTTCATCGAGTACCGCCATGTCATCGGCTGAAGCACAGGTGACTTCCGGGGCCTCGATCAGGCCGCTGATTTCATAGCGGCTCACATCGGTCAGATCGTCGTTCAGACCGAGATCGATGAAGCCTCTGGGGGCCTCCCGCACATCACTGCTGAAGTTGTCCGGAATATCGATGCCGCGGACGGAGAAGTCTTCGCCATTCATCGTTTCAAAGGCATACATCGTTTCCGGCGCCAGCCGGGTCCGCCATTCCGAATCACTGGCGTCCTGGGTGGTTTCCAGCACACAGAGGTAGCTGGAACCGTCCTTGATCAGGTAGAAGCGGCTCTTGCCGGAGGTGTAGTAGAGGGAGTCGGTCAGACTGTCCACATCCCTGCCGGAGAACAGTTCTTCCAGTTTCTGGGTCATCGCTTCTTCGCTGTTGAGTTCCAGAAAGTAGGTATCCGCTTCCTCATACAGCCTGGCGTATTCGCCGCTGACGGCCTGCCTGAGGTAGGTGCGGATGGCACCCTGCGGCGAGCGGGCCTCATAGCGGGCCAGCCAGAACCACAGATAGCCCAGGCCGGCACAGCAGACAATGGCCGCGGTCAGGAAAAGACGGAAAAGGAAGTGGTAGAACTGCTTTCCCGCTTTCATGCGTTCTTCATAGCTTTTCGAGTGATTGCTGCTCATTGCACCAGCCAGGCTGTCGGAACATTCCTGTCTCCGTTCAGGGATACTACGTTATTCACGATCTCGCCGTTGTAGACCATTACCGAACTGCTGCCGCCGTCCAGGTTGGCGGCGTTGATGGCCCCGTATTCCAGCATGATCTGAATGCAGTCGTCATAGGTTGCGCCAAGACTCGTGGTCTGCCGGCCGTCGATGACCAGCAGGAGGACGGTCCCGTCGCTGGTCTGGCCGATCACCGTACGGGGGTTCAGACCGCCGCCGGTGCCGGTGACGGTTGCGGCCACGCCGTTGGCGATCAGCACCGGACCGAAGGTCACGGCGTTGACCAGACCCCAGTCCAGGGCCTGCTGTCCCGTCATATTGCCGACGATCAGATGATTGGTGCTGTTGAAGCCGATGATGCAGCCCCAGTCATCCACGCTGCCGGCAACCATTTCACCGTCCTTGATGACCACGCCCATGGGGATCGAACCGTCCCCCTGGCCGTTGGGATCATCAAAGCCGCCGGCGTTGATCCCGGCCACCGCACCGGCATTCTCGACATATTCCAGGACCGAGAAACCGGAGCTGTTGTAGTCCGGCATCAGGGTATTGACGCCCAGGGAGATCCGGGAAGGATCCCGGACGATCATCAGCTTGCCCTGGAAGGTCGAACCGGAGACATCGACGATGGTCAGGTCATCCTTCTCATCATCAGGAATCACGAATTCCTCATCGGTGTTGTAGGTGACCGCATCTTCGATCTCCAGATTGTTCTTGTATTCGATCTGCTGGATCTCTTCCTCCGTGTAGAACAGGCGTACCAGATAGCGTCCCCGCCGGCTTTCCAGCAGGGTCGTGGCGGCATAGTCGCTGAAGGTGCTGGACGGCCCCTTGAGGATGATGAGCAGGGCGAAGTAGCCGAAAATCATGACCGTCACCAGGACGGTCAGGATGATCAGGAGGGTCTTGCGGCTGGCCCGGCGGATCGTGGACCGCAGCCGTCTTTTTTTCTTTTTTCCTGCCATGCCGGAATATGACGCTATTATACCATAGCTGTCTGAAGCCAGAGAGGCCGGTGCCGGGCAGGATGCTATGCTATGATAATCATGATTGCAGAGAGGTAAATTCCTATGAAACTGATACGTGTCAGAGACTACGGTGAGCTCAGCAGCGAGGCTTTCCGGGTCATGCAGCAGGCATTAAGCAGCGAAAGGCCGGTCCTGGGACTGGCCACCGGTTCCAGTCCCATCGGCCTTTATAAGAAGATGATCGCGGATCATAACTCGGCCGGCACGTCCTACGACCAGGTGCTGACCTGGAATCTGGATGAGTATGTCGGACTGCCGAAGCAGGCGGATCAGAGCTACTGGACATTCATGCACGAGAATCTGTTCCTGGGCATCGAGATCCCGGAGAAGAATGTCCACCTGCCCAGCGGCGAGGCCGCAGATCTGGCTGCGGAATGCGCCCGCTATGAGGCATCCCTGCAGCAGGTGCAGATCGATCTGCAGGTGCTGGGCATCGGCGTCAACGGCCACATCGGCTTCAATGAGCCGGGGACGTCCTTCGACAGTCAGACCCATATCGTGCAGCTGACGGAGCAGACCCGCCAGGACAACAAGCGTTTCTTTGGCGGCGAACTGGACCGGGTGCCGACCCAGGCCATCACGATGGGCATTGCGGATATTATGCGGGCCAGAAAGATCCTGCTGCTGGTTTCGGGAGAAAACAAGGCCGCGGCTCTGCAGCAGGTCATGCAGGGAGAGGTCAGCGAGCAGTGTCCGGCCACGATCCTGCAGCGACATGAGAATGTGATCATCATCGCCGACGAGGCAGCCTGCAGCAGGCTCTGAGCAAACTGCTTGCCGCTCTGTTCGTTTATGGGATAATGAGCATGGACTGAAAAGTCAGAAGGAGAACAGAACATGCAGATTATCAAGAACAAAGCAGAATACGAACAGGTCCTTAAGGATAACAAATCGGTCTTCGTGGATTTCTATGCCGACTGGTGCGGTCCCTGCAAGATGGTGGCCCCGGTGGTCGAGAGCCTGGCCGGCAAACACCCCGGTGTGACCTTCGTCAAGGTCAACGTGGATAACTGTCCGGATATCGCCGAGATGTACGGGATCATGTCCATTCCGACGATGATCGCCTTCAAAAACGGTGAAATCGCCGCCCAGACGCTGGGCTTCCAGCCGGAAGAGTCCCTGGAGAAGATCGTCAAAGCAGCCGAATAAGCCGCAGTTTCAGCAGCAGAACCGGCCGGGAATTTCCCGGCCTTTTTCTTGCCCGGAAAGGGCATTTTATGACGCTAAACAAAAAGTTTGAAAAACAATTGCTTTTCAGGCAGATTTCCCTATAATGTATCTGTTTCATAACATGACATTGCCAGTTTAGTATCTGTAAACAAGGGGGGAGAGGCCATGGATATCGGCAGACGCATCCGACAGCTGCGCATCAAGAACGGGCTGACGCTGGAAGAACTGGCCAGCCGCACCGAACTGACGAAGGGATTCCTGTCTCAGCTGGAGCGCAATCTGGCATCGCCGTCCATCCAGACGCTGGAGGACATCACGGAAGCGCTGGGGACAACCATGTCCCGCTTCTTCGCCGATGAGGAAGAGGACAAGGTGGTCTTCACCGCCGAAGATGAGTTCACCGATGAACGGACGGAACAGACCATTCACTGGGTCGTACCCAATGCCCAGAAGAATGCCATGGAGCCGATCGTGCTGGAACTCAGAGGCGGGGCGGACTCCAAGGTCATCGAACCGCACGAAGGGGAAGAGTTCGGCTATGTGCTCAGCGGCCGCATCAGTCTGATGCTGGGAAGCAACCGCAAGGGACTGCCCGTGAAACGGGGCGAGGTCTTCTATCTCAATGGCGATCAGGCACATTATCTGCATAACCCGGGGGAACGGCCGGCGGTCGTTCTCTGGATCAGCACACCGCCCATATTCTGAGCGGTTCAGGAGGGGAAGATGAAGAAATTTGTTCAGATCAGGAATCTGGTCAAGACCTTTGACGGTCAGCAGGTCCTGAAAGGCATCTCACTGGATATCGATGAGAATGAATTTGTCACCCTGCTGGGCCCTTCCGGCTGCGGCAAGACGACGCTGCTGCGGATGATCGGCGGGTTTCTGGAGCCGGATCAGGGCCAGATCATCATCGACGGTGAGGATATTTCCGGCGTGCCGGCCTATCAGCGGGACATCAACACGGTCTTTCAGCGCTATGCTCTGTTTCCGCATCTGGATGTCTATGACAACATTGCCTTCGGCCTGAAGATCAAAAAGATGCCAAAGGACATCATCAACCAGAAGGTCATGCGCATGATCTCTCTGGTCGGCCTGGAAGGCTTCGAGCACAAGGATGTCACCCTGATGTCCGGCGGTCAGCAGCAGCGGGTGGCGATTGCCCGGGCTCTGGTCAACGAACCCAAGCTCCTGCTGCTGGATGAACCGCTCAGTGCCCTGGACAAGAACCTGCGCAAGGAGATGCAGCTGGAGCTGAAGGAGATTCAGCAGGAAGTCGGCATTACCTTCATCTTTGTCACGCATGATCAGGAAGAAGCCCTGACGATGTCCGACAAGGTCGTCATCATGCGCAGCGGTGAGATCGAACAGATCGGCACTCCGACGGAAGTCTACAATGAACCGGTCAATGAATACTGTGCCCGGTTCGTCGGCGACTCCAACATCATGGACGGCATCATGAAAAAGGATTATCTGGTTTCCTTCGATGATCATGACTATGCCTGTGTGGACAAGGGCTTCAAGGAGAATGAACCGGTCGACATCATGATCCGGCCGGAGGATATCGACATCGTGCCCCGGAACAAGGGCCTGATCAACGGCGAAGTCAAGGAAGTCCTCTTCAAGGGCGTCCATTACCAGGTCATCGCCGAGACCACTTCCGGTACCTCCAAGACCGTCATGATGCATGTCACGGGCGAGCATGACGTGGTCAATGAAGAAGCCCATGAACGCATTTCCGCTTCTTCCTTCACCATGGACCTGGAAGATGTGCCGTCGCTGTCGCCTGGCGAAGTCATTGCCCGGGCCAATGCCCAGGCCTGGAATGAGCAGAATGAAGATCTCTCCCTGACCACCGTGGAATACGACGTGAAGGAAGAGGTCGGCACCTATTCCTGCCGCTTTGCGACCGAGAAGGGCACCAGCGTGACGATCCGGATCAATGTCGTCAAACCCAAGGCCGTGGAAAACCGGCGCAAAGAGGAAGCCATTCAGGCCTTCGACTTCTACCGCACGGTGGATGAGATCAAGGAAAGCGTGGCCCTGGATACGGATCTGATCCGCTGGGCCGATGCGACGGCCTGGAACCTGGAAGACGATTCGCCGGTGGAAATCTGGGATGTGCGCTATGACTTCGATGATGAGAACATCACCGAGGGCGACTATCCGATCACCTTCTCCACCCAGGGCCGGGAGTTCCGCATGGAGACAACGGATCAGATCGAAGTGGGGCAGCGCGTCGGTCTGAAGTGGAATCCGGAAGACATCCATGTGATGCACAAGAAGGACTGAACGATGAAGAGTTTCCGCAAGCTGGTCATTCCCTACGCCGTCTGGATGGTGATCATGATCGTGCTGCCCATGCTCATGATCGTGCTGTATGCCTTTACGACCAAGGGAAATGATGTCCTGACGTTCCGCTTCACCCTGAGCAACTTCACGCGTTTCTTCTCGGATGCGGTCTTTCCCAGCGTCCTCTGGCGCAGCCTGAAGATGGCCTTCTTCACGACGCTGCTCTGCATCCTCATCGGCTATCCGGCAGCCTTCTTCATCGCCCGGGCCAGACCGCATTCGCAGCGGATCATGATTCTGCTCATCACCCTGCCGATGTGGATCAACATGCTGGTACGGACCTATGCCTGGCGGGGCATCTTAAGCAACCTGGATGTTTCGGCCGAGTTCAAGGTCTATGTCGGCATGGTGTATAACTTCCTGCCGTTCATGATCCTGGAGATCTATACGGCCTTGAGCAAGATCGATCCGTCCCTCATCGTGGCCGCCCATGATCTGGGTGCCGACAACAAGCAGACCTTCCGCAAGGTCATTCTGCCGCTGTCGCTGTCCGGCGTGGTCAGCGGGATCACCCTGGTGTTCCTGCCGGCGGTCTCCAGCTTCTTCATTCCCAAGCTGCTGGGCGGCGGACAGTATGTGCTGATCGGCAACCTGATCGAGGATTACTTCATCTCGTCGGGTGACTGGAACTTCGGTTCCGCCATCAGCCTGATCATGGCGGTCATCATCCTGATTTCAATGCGGATTACCAGAAAGCTCGATGCCGAAGAGGGCAGACAGGAGGCGATCTCCGACTGATGGAAAAGAAAAAGAGAACCTCTGACAGGATCTATCTGGCGCTGATCCTGCTGTTCTTCTATGCCCCGATTGTCTATGTGGTCATCTTCAGCTTCAACAGCACGAAGTCGCTGACACACTTCACCGGCTTCTCACTGCGCTGGTATGAAAGCATGTTCAGCAACCGGACGATCATGGAGAGTATCGGGTATACCGTAGCCTGTGCCGTGATTGCCACGGCGGTCTCGACCTTCGTCGGCACGATCACTGCGATCGGTCTGTCCAAAAGCCGGAAGATCGTGCGGGAAGTGATCACCCAGGTCAACAGCCTGCCGATCCTGAATCCCGATATCGTCACGGCCATCGGGCTGATGCTGTTCTACACGTCGCTGCATATCAAGACCGGCTTTGCCACGATGGTGCTGGCGCATATTGCCTTCTGTATTCCCTATGTGATCCTGTCCATCATGCCCCGGCTGCGGCGGCTGGATCCCAATCTGGCCGAGGCGGCGCTGGATCTGGGCTGTACGCCGGCCCAGGCGCTGTTCAAGGTCATCATTCCGGAGATCAAGGAGGGCATCGTGGCCGGGGCGCTGGTTGCCTTCTCGATGTCCTTCGATGACTTCGTCATCTCCATGTTTACGACCGGACCGGGTGTGAACAACATCTCGATCTATGTCTATGCCAACGTCAAGCGTGTCAATCCGACCATCAATGCCTTATCCGCCGTCATCGTCTACGTCATCACCGCTGTTCTGCTGATCATCAATATCGTGCCGGTTATCCGGGAGAAGAGGAAGGAACGCAATCATGTCAAAGAAGAGGGTCTGGAAGGTACTTCTGGCAGCTGATCTGGCTCTGCCGCTGGCTGCCTGCAGCGGCAGCACCAGCAATGCCGATGCACAGGATGCCATGGAGCTTTACGGCTGCAATGTCATCAACGTCTACAACTGGGGTGAGTATATCGGGGAAAATACCATCGCGGATTTCGAAGCGGCTTACAATGCCAAGGTCAACTATGATCTCTTTGATTCCAACGAGACCATGTATACCAAGCTGCTGGGCGGCAGTTCCTATGATGTCCTGATTCCCAGCGACTACATGATTGAGAAGCTGATTGCCGAAGACATGCTTCAGCCGCTGGATCTGGAACAGATGACCAACCTGGATCAGCTGTCCGAAGAAGTGACGGCCATGCAGGCTACCTATGATCCGAACGGAGAATATTCGGTTCCCTATCTCTGGGGCAGCGTGGGTCTGGTGTATGACACCACCGTGGTGGATCCGGATCTGATTGAGGAAAAGGGCTGGGATATCCTGCTGGATACCGACTTTGCCGGCAACATCTTCATGTATGATTCCCAGCGGGACTCCTTCATGGTTGCTTTCAAGGCCCTGGGCTATTCAATGAATACCGACAACACGGATGAGATTCAGGCGGCCTATGAATGGCTGCAGCAGGTCCATGAGACCATGGATCCGGCCTATGTCACCGATGAGGTCATCGATGAGATGGTCAACGGCAGCAAGGCCATTGCGGTCATGTATTCCGGCGATGCGGCTTATGTGCTGAGCCAGAACCCGGATATGGCCTATCTGGAACCCAGCCAGGGCACCAACATCTGGTCTGATGCGATGGTCATCCCGGCCAACGCATCCTGCCCGGGTCTGGCCAATGCCTATATCAACTTCGTGACCGGCTATGAGGAAGCCCTGGATATTTCCGAGACGGTCGGCTACACCAGCGCCAATCAGCAGGTCATCGATGAACTCTCGAGCGGTTCCGGCATGTACAGCGGCATCTCTGCCTATCTGCCCCGGGAAGGGTATGAGAAGGATGAGGTCTTCCGCTATAATGAAGTGCTGCGGGAGACGCTGTCCGATCTCTGGAACAAGGTCAAGATCGGTCAGTAACCGGATGTCTGAGCGGCTGACTCCGAAAGGGAGCGGCCGCTTTTTCATTCCTGCCGGAAGAAAAAAATCTGAGCATGGTCAGAAAAATGCCGGTTTCTCTGAGAGGGCTTCTTACAAGATCAGTCCGGATACCGGCTGATGCATGCATGGCGGTGCAGATGAAATTTATCCTCCATACCTCATTCTGTAAAAGGGTGGTGCTCCTGACTGTCTGATCGAAGACATAACAAGAGGCCGTCTGACAGGCTTTATTCTTTCACGACTTCGAAATCCTCTGCCAGTTCAGCAGCGCCTTCTGCGGAAATCCGCGCATATTCTCCATTCATATAGAAACTGTAGGTGCCATCACTGTGCTCAATGATGTAGGAACCCATTTCCTGCATCTCTGCAATATCATAGGCGCCATCGGCACGGGCAATATAGTTATAGTTTGGCGAATCAGAAGGGTAATGACCGCCAGGTTGATTTTCTTTCTGCTCTTGGTATTTCATGGTCCTGCTGTCATCGGCTATCATCTGGTTTGCAAGTGTATGATCCTGCGGCGTATCCTGGCGGCTGCAGATCTGCTGCAGCTCAAGCAGATCCTGCGCATAGACGGCGGTCTGGGGATCATGATTCCGCAGATGCTGGCTTTCGTGTTCCATGATGTTCTGCATCTGCTGTGAAGTGAAGGGGTAATCAGACAGCATGATCACCTGATACAGTCCCAGCACCATGGGATCCCGGACCATATCTGAAATTCATACCTCATAGTCATCCTTATCCGGTACGGGCATAAATTCAGAAACTTTATGATGTGATGAATGCTGCTGAATCATACGATATACTTTTCCGGTGTAATGAATTCTGCTCAGATAGCGGATCAGACTGACCAGACTGCCGATCAGCCAGATGAAAAGCAGAATGTTTTCCGCCGTCCAGCTGTCTGTAACAGGCATCTCAAGGAACTGATCCATGTTCATGAACAGACCGATGCACACCGTTACGGTAAAAGGCAGCTCGATCGGAAACAGCAGACGCAGACAGATCAGGACTGCCAGTATGCTGATCACATCAATCCGGAACAGCCGGTAACTTTTGCTGTGAGTCAGGATGTAATTCAAAAACAGGTTCAGAATGGTGGACATGACCAGGGCAATGAACAGGGAAGAAAAAGAGAATCTCAGTTCATGCATGTCAGTCACCTAACTCCTTTTTCTTTTCTTCGATCAGTTTCTGCAGCTGTTCAAGTTCGTCAGGATCTGAGCTGCTTTCCACAAAGTTCTGAACGAGCGGGAAACTGTTTTTCCGGGAGAGCGCAGACTGAATGAATTCTGCCTGGCTCACGACAGGTACAAAGTAGCGGGCAAGTGCCTAGCCTTTCATGCAGACTCTTTCCACGCGGATCAGTCCCTTGCTCAGCAGACTTTTCAAGGACTGCTGAATCGTACGCATGCTGAGATGACCTGATGCCTGCAGAATATCTCCGGCTGCCAGCGGTTCGCTGCTGTTCCAGAGAATATTCAGGACTTCTTCTTCCCGATGTGTGATTTTCTGCATGATCAGTCCCTTAATCGTAATCTGTCGAACAGTGCAAGAAACTGCAACGAATGCAAAAAATTGCTTGCGTAAAAACATATTGCGAAACAGGAAGCTCCTATGTCTTCAGGGTGAAGCGGCACGATCATCGGTAATTGCCGCCTGAAAGGGCCAGGCAGTATATCCTGTTTCAGGTTCGTCAGCGGCAGAATCATGAATCATATCTGGAATCAAAATCCGGCAGTATCTCTGAACGTACCGAATGTGAAGTTGGACAGATGATAAAGAAAGGATCTGTTTATGAAAATGCAAAAATATCTGAGCAGTTTACTCCTGATATTCCTCTGCTGCAGCGGCTGTTCCAGCCGGAAGAAACTGCTGTGTCCACCGCAGCAGCGGCTTCTCCCGCGGAGTTCACTGCTGCACCCACACCTGATGAAAGTGCCTGGTAGGCGGCAAATGTCTCACCGGAACCGGTCAAGACGCTGGATGATGAAGGAATCATACTTCTTCTGAAAGCCTATGAGAGTGTCATGAATGAATCATACGGGGCGGAACTCGGAGAGCAGCTGGACTCGGAAGTTTACGGGAGTACAGCGGAAGAAAAAGGGTCCTGCTCATTCTATGAAGTGCTGAATTATACGGAACCGGAACAGGCATTGAATTTTGTTTCCGCCTATGCGGACAGTTCACTGTATCAGGAAGATGCCGTTCTGAGTTTGTTTGCTGTCAGAAATGGCATTCTGGTCAGGATAAGTGAAGCCAGAGGTTACGGGTATTGCGGACTGGATCCGTACCAGTGGACGAAAACCAGTGATACTTCTGTATCTGCACAGCAGCTGAACTTAGGCGATCCTCTGGAAGGCAAATACGTTGAGGTGGAATTTGCCCAGGATGAGGAGGGGAACTGGAAAGTCTCCAAGGCAGCTGTGCAGGACTGAGCAGATTCCGGGAACAGGCAGAGACCTGTCTGGATCTGCACCGTCAGCAGCAATGGCAAAGACCAAAGCGGAGAACAGCGGCATGCTGTTCTCCGTTTTACGGAGTGCGATCCTGAAGAGGGAAGGACCGCTGTCAGAGAATGACCGCAGCGGCTGCAGAAATGCTGAAAAGATACCTGAAAACCGGCTCAGATGGATCCTGCGGAAGGCAGAAAAATGGCCCACCAGCCGGGAACTGTTTTGGTTGCAAACCCTTGTTCACCTGCATATAACCTGACTTTCGGGACACAGATTGAAAAATGGTGCTGCAGCACAGGATCAAAAC
>CAIFEQ010000019.1 GCA_903789495.1 uncultured Erysipelotrichaceae bacterium
GTTCATCATCCTGTTTCATCTGTCCGGCTGGCGTCTGTTTCCGCATTTCGGACGCCTTTTGGAATCACCGATAAGGAGGAGCTCACATCATGAAATCAGAAATGACCCGTCGAGATTTTCTCAAACTTTCCGGCGCAGTCGGTGCCACCGCGATTGCAGCCGGCGTGCTGAGCGGCTGCTCAACCGGCAGCAGCACAGCAGCTTCGTCGTCCACTGCGACAGCGGCAACCGAAACATCTGCCGCGGCAAAGGAGATCAAGCCCATCCTGGGCAGCGTCGCACAGTCCAACTTCGTTCTCTATGATCCCGGTACAGGCGATGCAGACCGTTCGCGGATCTGCATCTTGAAGATGTATGGCAGTTCGCGTTCGGCTGATGTCCTGCCGGACACCAATACCGTCTATCCCTATGCCGAGATGGGCTACCGGGCCTGCAACTGCTCTCCGCGCACCGGCTATTTCATTGACCAGGTACAGGCCCTGAGCGACGTGATTGACTGGCTGAAGGAAAATGTCGAGGGTCTGGAAAAAATCGTTCTCTGGGGCAACAGCCGCGGCTGCAATCTGAATTCCGCCTATCAGCGGATTGCCGAAAACGGCGCTGCCACCTTCCAGACGGACAAGATGTTCAAGAAGATTCCGGATATGACGCTTACGCCGGCTGATGCGATCATGCATTTTGATGCCAATCACGGCTTCATGGTCAATGTGCTGGCCTCCCTTGCTTCCAATCTGCTGGATGATGATTCCGTCATGCAGCGCGATCCGACCATGGATCCCAGCTCCGAAGCAAATGGCTGCAACCCGGAAACCGGCGAAGCCCTCTACAGCGACGAATTCCTGCAGAAGACATGGAAGGCACAGGCCGAGCGCTACAACCGGCTGCTGCAGCGGGCGGTTGACCGCCAGGCCAAGATCGATGCCGGCGAAGGCATGTTCTCCGATGATGAGCCCTTCTGTGTCGTCATGGGCTTCGGCAATGTCAACAACTACCAGCTCTATGAACACGACCGCCGCTTTTACAACTCCACCAAGAATGCCTGGCCGATTCTCCATCCGGATGGCACGATCACGGAAGAGGTCGTCAAGAGTCTGCACGGACCGCAGAAGCCGGCCGCAAACTTTGAATCCATGAGCCGCTGCTACAACACGACAGTCAGTGAATTCCTCTATCTTGGCATGCATGTCGATGCCGATGAGTTCCACTATGATGCAACAACCCTCTATGGCGTCGATGACGACAACTTCTCCAGTGCCGACGGCAACTCCCGCTATATCAGCGTCCCGACGCTCTGCGTGGGCCGCACGGACGGCTCTGAATTTGAGGTTGCCGAATGGATTTATGAAAAGTCCATTGCGGCCAAGAAGGATATCGTCTTCATCGAGGGCATGACGCATGGCGGCAGTACCAACGATCCGGAGAAATACGGCGACGTCAATGCCCGTGAGGAAGGCTACGTCGACCAGTGGCTCCTGAACAATGTCCTTTAGGACAGACGGAGATGCTGTATGTTTGCCAGAATCGGGGCTGGCGAGCTGATCGTCATTCTGATCATCGCTCTGCTGGTCGTCGGACCGGAGCGTCTGCCGGCTGCCGCCAGATCTCTTGGCAAAGCCGCCGGCACGATGCGTCATTACATGAATGAAACCAATGAACAGCTGGCAGAAATCAACACCGAACTCAGCAAGCCGGAGCCCGCTGCAAAAACCGCTCCGGCTGAACAAGCGGAAACACCGGAATCGATTTCTGCCGATTCAGCTGCGGATCATTAACACGGAAAGGAAATTGAGATCATGTCAAGAATCGGACCTGTTGAACTGTTTGTCATCCTGATTATCGCCCTGCTGATCTTCGGCCCCAAGGCACTGCCGGAAATGGGCCGCAACATCGGCAGATCCATTGCCGGCTTCAGAAAGGGCCTTTCCGACGGCGAAAATACGCCGGAAGCTGCGGCGGAAGCGTCGGCAAAGACGCATTCCTCCGGCAGCGCTGACTGATGTGAAAGCATCATGTCAGTGACCAAAACCGACGCGGCCGGAACCCTGCCGGAAAGAAATCCGGCCGATCCGGCCCGGCCGCTGCTGGAACATCTGAAGGAAGCCCGCGGACGCATTCTGGCCGCCCTGGCTCTGTATGGCGTGCTGGCGGTGCTGTGCTTCCTGAATGTGCAGCCGGTTGTGGAGCATCTGCTGTCGCTGGCACAGGCCTTCCACTTTGTCTATCTGACACCCTCTGAGCTGCTGATGTGCTATATGCGCCTGGCTCTTGTCCTCGCGCTGGCAGCCGATGCTCCGTTTATTGTCTATCAGGGATGGGCCTTTGCCAGACCGGCCCTCACGGAGCGGGAAAAAGCGGTGATCCGGCGCTGTCTGCTGGGTGGATTTGTCTTCTTTCTGCTGGGGATTTATTTCGGCTATCGGATCGTACTGCCGTTCATGCTGCGGTTTCTGGCGGAATACAACAGCCTTTCTTCGGTTTCCGCCAGCATCTCCGTCGACAGCTATATCAGTTTCGTGCTGAACATGCTGCTGGTCTTCGGCGTCATCTTCGAGCTGCCGGTGCTGACTGCCATGCTGGCAGGTCTAGGCATTCTGAAGCCGGCATATCTGATCAGGGCAAGAAAATATGCCATCCTGGTGATCTTCATCCTGGCTGCGGTCATCACGCCGCCGGATGTGGTTTCCCAGATCATGGTCGCCGTGCCGATGGTTCTGCTCTACCAGCTCAGCATTCTGATCTGCCGCTCGGTCAGCCGCGCCCGCGGCAACGCTCAGCAGCCCAATGCCGGGCAGTAATCCAGCGTTTCTTCCTGCGCTCAGGAGGAAACGCTTTTTCTGCGGCCACGGCACCAGTAAAAGCAAAGCCGAATCTGCTTTGCTTTTTCTGTTACCTTTAATTTCCGTATCGATCTTCTGTTTTCAGCAGGATGCCCTGCTGCCGGGCAGCTCTGCCGATCGCGTCGATCGTACAGGCGATATCCACCGCATCATCCAGGCCGATCAGGTTACGACTGCGGTCATCCGTGACGAAGACCGATTCCGGCAGATCTTCCTGTATGATCTGCAGCCAGAACACCACATGCTGAACGGGATTTTCCGGCAGTTCCTGCTGCGGCACGGTCTGCCAGGCTCCGTCACCCAGTTTCCAGCGCACCTCATTCCGCATGACTTTGTCCTTTTCACGGGCCAGATAGCTGACCCGGATACAGCCTTTGGTGCCATTGACTTCGACACTTTTCGTCCCCGATGGACTGACCAGAGAGGTTTCAAAGACACTGAGCAGACCATTCGGATAATGCAGGATGGCGGCGGCCGTCTCTTCCCGTCCTTCCCGCAGCGCCGCTTCTGTCGTGCTGGCATAGCAGGCAGAAACCCGGTCCGGCCGGCCGAACAGATACTGCAGCACATGCAGCGCATGACAGCCCAGTTCCTCGACAGCGCCAGGCAGGCCGGCATCCCGGCCGTTCAGCTGCAGCAGCCGGATGGCATCATTGTTGGTGATCCTGGCCCGGGCGGAAACAATCTGACCGATTTTCCCGCTTTCGATGAACTTCCGGACATAGATCTCCCCGTCATGTACCATCGGATCGGAAACGGCGAAATGAACATGATTCTGCCGGACAGCCTGCCGGATGACAAAAGCCTCTTCTGCTGTCAGGCACAGGGGCTTTTCCACCAGAATATGTTTTCCCTTCTCTGCTGCAGCTTTGATGAAGAAGGCATGCCGGGCCGCCGGTACGGAGATGATCACGGCATCGATGTCCGGATCATTCACGATCTCTTCCCAGCCGGAAACGGCCTGACAGCCGATATGTGCGGCAACCAATTCCGAAAGTTTCCGTTCCTCATCCCATACAGATTTCACTTCACATCCCGGCTGCGAGGCAGCGATTCTGACGAACTTCTCAGAATGGACGTGCCGGCAGCCGATCTCAGCAATTTTCAGTGTTTTCATCACAGAACCTTTCTATGGAAGAACTGCTGTCTGAAACCATTGCTTACCATCTGTTTGAGGAAATTACGATCCCTCAGCCGAAACGACAGGTTATGATAAGTCTGGAAAGGGATGGCAGTTTTCCTTCCCTGAAGATTTATGGAAATACAATATCTGGCAGAATTCATCAGGCTGGCAGAAACCTGCAGCTATGTGGAAGCAGCCGACCAGCTGTACATCTCGCAGAGTTCGCTGACCAAACACATTCAGCGGCTTGAAAAGGAACTCGGGGTTCCGCTCTTTGACCGTTCCACCCGCTCCGTCCGGCTGAGTTCCTACGGGAAGGATTTCCTTCCCTATGCCAAAGCCATCTGTGCATCTTACCAGAAGGGCCTGGACAGGCTCAGCCATCAGATGGACAGGAATCAGAATACGCTGCGCATCGCAGCCATTCCGCCGATGAGTGCCTACGGCATTCCCGAACTGATTCAGCAGTTCGAGAAAAAGTATCCCCAGTGCACGCTGCATCTGTATCAGGAAACCAGTGAGACCATCTGGAAGATGATTGCGGACCACAGATGCGATATTGCCTTTGCCCATGACGTCAGCAATGAACTCCCGGAAGGCTTTGAAGCCGTCACATACACCAGGGATTACATTGTGGCAGCGATCTCTTCCGACAACCCCCTGTCGGCCCGGAAATCCATCAGCCTGGATGAACTGACCAGGGCCGGCGAACTCTACAGCCGCAGCAACTACGTGGAGGCTGCGGTCCGCACACAGATGCACACCTCCCGTTCCCTGCAGATCGCGGATTCGCATCTGGGCGGAGATGCCATCATCGACATCATTCACGACCGCAACAAGTTCTACCTGCTGATGAACAGACCCGCCCGGGCCGATCTGCGCCGCAGCCGGAACAAAGGCGTTTCCCTGGTGGCCATCCGGCCGAAGGTCTACAGCACCATCCTGCTGCTGTATGCGTCCGGCGGGCAGAACGAATACGTGCAGAACTTCCTGCAGCTGGTCTTTCCTGACAGCGCCTGAGCCTCAGAACTCCTGGTAGTAATGAATCTGATAACTGTCCGGTGCCGGTCTGGCAGCGGGCTTTTCGCTGTCATAGGGAATCTCCTTCTGCAGCCGGAAAAGCAGATAGAGACAGAACCAGCTCAGCCCGTACGGCAGAATCCAGGCGCCAAAGCCCAGGAAACCGGTCTGCTCGGTAATGGCAGAGACCAGCCCGGCCACCCCAAGAGCCGCCAGGCACACCAGAGCGGTCACCGCATTCTTGTGGAAACGCTCCGTGCAGTCGCGGTACTGTCTGACTTCCATCTTTGCCGGCGCTGTCATAAACGTGATGACATAAACCGCCAGATGGGCAATGACAATGAGCGAGATGCCGTTCAGCAGACCCGGCCAGCGGCTGTGATTCAGCACGGAATCCTGCAGCCCTGCTGTCAGAAACAGCACAAAAGCACCGACGTACAGCAGACCGATCCGCCGCCGTTTCTGCCGCAGTTCTTTTGAGCTGAGTGCCGGGGTGTATCGTCTGCCCGTATAGACCCGTTCAATGTGCCGGCGGGCTGAACGGTCAAACCATTCCTTCTCAGCCCAGTCCTCGAAAAAACTGTGATAGGAAGAACTGTGGACGTATTCTTTTTCCTTATTCTCCGTCCTGTTCATCATCATAGATCCGGTTCACCATGTACATGATCTTCACGCCGTTATGTTCCAGGGTCCGCTTGTATTTCCGATCCGGATCGGTCGCTTTGGGCAGATCGCTGGGCCGGGCCTGCTGACGCAGATAGACCGGCATGCCGTCATGGGTCTTTTCCGCATAGGTGTCATAGACGGTTTCCGCATCTTCCTGCAGCGGTACGCCCTCCTCTGCGTGGCCGCTGAGCAGATAGCGGAAGGCCTCGTAATACCGGTCCACCAGATCGGCGGAGAAGGTGCCAGGACCGCCACACAGCGTGTCATAGTCCAGGCGCATCTTCATCATCTTTTCGACCATCTTGTAGCCATGTTCCGCCGTGTAGCGGCAGACATAGACCGCCGGCGAAAGTTCATCGCCGATGAACAGAATCCGGTGTGAGCGGTCCAGCCAGGCCAGCGAGGCCGGCGTATGGTTGCTGAAGGAGAAGGTCTCCAGATCCCGGCCGCCCAGATGGAACAGATAGCCTTCATCGATGATCTGCACCGGATAGTCACGCGGGAAATCGATGCCGGCAAAGCTGGGGAACGGTGTGGTTCTCTTCTCATACGTGAAGGCATTCATATAGGCGCAGTCAAAGTAGCCATTGTTGGCCGTATGGTCAAAATGGAAGTGGGTATTGGCAATCCGGCGCACCGGCTTCTTCGTCAGCGTCTGGCAGAATTCCCGGATATTGCCGGCTCCATAGCCGCTGTCAATGACCAGGGCTTCGTTTTCCCCTTCCACCAAATAGGTGTGATCCCCATCACTTAAGATCATCCAGGTATTGGGATCGATCTGCGTCACTTTGCGGTAGGGTTCATCCATGCGCTGATAGGTTCCGTCTTCACTCTGAATCAGGACATTGTGCTTGCTGGAAAAATCAATTTCTTTTACTGGTGTATACATGGCAGATGCCTCTTTTCTTACTGCAGTTCTTCGGCCCGGCAGCAGGAGACGAGATGTCCTTCCCGGATCTGTCTGAGCTGCTGAGCAGCCTGGCATTTCTCACAGGCATGCGGACAGCGCGGCGCAAACCGGCAGCCTGGCTTGGGATCAATCGGCGATGTCAGTTCGCCCTTCAGGGCAATCCGCTGCATCGGCTGATGGATATTGATGGTCGGGATGGCGGACAGCAGGGCCTTGGTGTAGGGATGCAGCGGATGCTCGAAGAGTTCCTCCGTTTCCGCCATCTCCACCATCTGTCCCAGGTACATGACGCCGATCCTGTCGGAGATGTGCCGTACGACCGACATGTCATGGGTGACGAAGATCATCGTCAGCCCGTCTTCATCCTGCAGATCCATCAGCAGATTCAGGATCTGGGCCTGAATGGAGACATCCAGGGCAGAAACCGGTTCGTCACAGACGATGAATTCCGGATTCAGCGCCAGGGCCCGGGCAATGCCGACCCGCTGGCGGCGGCCGCCGTCCAGCTCATGCGGATAGGCATCATACAGTCTTTTCTCGATGCCGACCCGTTTCATGAGCCGGTCCAGTTCCTGCTCCGCTTCCGCCTTGGGCAGATGCCGGGAGACCCGCAGGGGTTCCCGGACCATCTGGGAGATCGTCATCCGGGGATTCAGGGAGGAATACGGATCCTGGAAGATGATCTGCATCTTCTCGCGGACCTTCTTCAGATCCTTCCCTTCCACATCCGTGATGTCCCTGCCATGGAAGAAGATCTGTCCGCCGGTCGGGCTCAGCAGATGAATGATCGTCCGGCCCAGGGTTGACTTGCCGCAGCCGGATTCGCCGACGATGCCCATCGTGGTGCCCTCCTCAATCGAGAAACTGACATCATCCACGGCATGCAGCGTACCGGCAGGAACGTCAAAATACTTAGAAAGGTGCTTTACTTCGACTGCTGTTTCCATTCCTGTATGCCTCCCCTGACTGGATGCACGCAGCGGCACATATGCCCCTGCGAGATTTCGGTTTCCGGAATGCCTTCTGCCGCCTGGCACTCGGCAGTGGCAAAGCGGCAGCGCGGACAGAAGCTGCAGCCCGGCGGCAGGCTGGAAGGATCCGGCGGCAGTCCCTCGATCGGATGCAGACGGCTTTCTCCCACCGCCATGCTGGGCAGGGAGAGAAACAGACCGATCGTATACGGATGGCTGGGATGATCAAAGATGTCTTCCTTTGTCCCGTATTCGATGATCTTACCCGCATAGATGACCGCCACGTAGTCGCACATCTGCGCCACGATGCCAAGATCATGGGTGATCAGCAGCATCGAGGTCTGCAGCTTCTGCTTCAGGCCGTTGATCATTTCCAGGATCTGGGCCTGAATGGTCACATCCAGAGCCGTCGTCGGTTCGTCGGCCAGCAGCAGTTCGGGATTGCAGGCCAGAGCCATGGCAATCACGATCCGCTGCTTCATGCCGCCGGAAAGCTGATAGGGAAATTCGTGATAGCGCTGGCGGACGATGCCGACCGTCTCCAGCATCTGCATGGCTCTTTCGGCCGCTTCTTCCTTGGTGATTCCGGTGTTATGCAGCAGGATGGCTTCGGCGATCTGATCCCCGACCGTCATGACCGGGTTCAGGGCCGTCATCGGATCCTGGAAGATCATCGAGATGTCCGAACCCCGGACCTTCCGCATGTCTTCTTCCGATTTTTCCAGCAGATTCTCCCCGTTCAGGGTGATGGAACCGCCGGTGACCCGGGACTGCTGCGGCGGCAGGATGCGCAGAATCGTCTTGGCAATGGTGGTCTTGCCGGCCCCGGTTTCGCCGACCAGTCCCAGGGTCTCCCCTTTGGTCATGCTGAAACTGACACCGTTGACCGCATGAATCACCGTCTCGTCAGACGTATATTCCACATAAAGATCTTTCACACTGAGAAATGTCTTATCCATATGCCGCACCTACTTCTTCAGTTTCGGATCCAGGGCATCCCGCAGCCCGTCGCCGAACAGATTGACGGAAAGAACCGTGATGAAGATGAACAGACCCGGGAAGATGGTGCGCCACGGATAGTTCATGATATAGTTCCGGCCTTCCGCCAGCATCGCACCCCATTCCGGTTCGGGAGGCTGCACGCCCAGGCCGATGACACTCAGGGAAGCAGCCAGAATGATGCACTGGCCGATGCCCATCGTGGTCGAAACGATCAGCGGACTGATCACGTTCGGCAGGATATGCCGGAACATGATCCGGGCATTGCTGAGGTTGATGGTCTGCGCCGCTTCGATGTACTCATCCCGGCGCACACTGAGAATCTGGCCGCGGATCAGCCGCACCCCGCCGGCAATGCCGCCGATGGCCAGGGCCAGGATGGTGTTGACATACCCGGTGCCCAGGGCCACGGAGATGATGATCGTCAGCAGCGTGGCCGGCACGGCCTGAATCACATCGCAGAGCCGCATGATGATGTTGTCCACCGTGCCGCCGTAGTACCCGGCCAGAGAGCCCAGCACGATGGCCACAGCGGTCGAAAACAGCGAACTCAGCAGGCCCAGACTCAGGGAATAACGGCTGCCGTACAGCAGACGGCTGAAGATATCCCGGCCCAGCGAATCCGTCCCCATGATATGCAGGCTGGAGGGAGCGGAATTGATATGCGAGAAATCCATTTCGTCATAGCTGTAAGGAGAAATGGTCGGCGCCAGGATCGCCACGAGGATCAGGATGGCCAGAACCACCATGCCGACTACCGCAGTCGGATTCTTCAGCAGCCGCCGGAACACCTGCGAGGAATAGTGTTTCGCCTTGGGTTCGGCTTTTAATGTCAGTTCAGACATTGGCTTTTCTCCTCCGTTTCGGCGTGGCAACATACTGATTCTTGATCCGCGGATCGACCACGGCGTAGATCACGTCGACCGCCAGCATGATCAGCGCGGTAATGATGGACAGAATGATGGTGCAGCCCCGGACAATCGGATAGTCACGGGCTGAAATGGCCGAGGTCAGATAGGTCCCGATCCCGGGGATGGAGAAGATCTGCTCGATGATGACCGTGCCGGCAATGCAGTGTCCGAAACTGCCGCCGATCACGGTGATCACCGGGATCAGACCATTCGGCAGTATGTGCTTCCAGATGATCTTCTTTTCCGTCTGCCCCTTGGCCCGGGCCGTAGTGACAAAGTCGGAGTTGATGACTTCCAGCATGCTGGACCGGGTCTGCCGGGTCAGCGTGCCGACGCCGTGAATGGAGGCCGCGATGATCGGCATGATGTAGTACTCCGGACCGCCGACACCGAAGGACGGCAGCCAGCCGAGTTTCAGCGAGAACAGGATGATCATCATCAGCGACAGCCAGAAATCCGGAATCGAGATGCAGATCATCGCAAACACGGAAGCCACGTGATCCTGCCACTGATTCCGATGCACCGCTGCCGTGATGCCCAGCGGAATGGCCGCCAGCGAACTGATGATGATCGCCGTGACACCGATCTTCAGTGTCCGGGGCAGACGCTCCGCGATGTCCGCCGCCACACTGGTGCCGCGGAACCAGGACGTGCCCAGATCAAAGCGGATGAATGTGTTGTACATGAACCTTCCCAGCTGTACCAGATACGGATCCTCCAGACCCAGAGCGATCCGTTCCGCCAGGATCTGTTCCGGCGTAGCCTCGGAACCCAGCAGGATCTTCGCCGGGTCGCCGGGGATGAAGTACATGATCGTGAAGATCATGACCGCCGTAGCCAGCACCACGAAAATGGTCATGAACAGTCTTTTGGCAATATATCTTCCCATAACACCACCTGACAGATAGAGAAAGACAGCCGGCGGAAAAGCTTCCCGCCGGCTACAGAGGTTATTCGTCTAAATCGTAGAGACAGCCGCCGGCAATGATCGTCTTCCTGTTTGACAGAATGACATCCGTCATTTCCTTAGGAACGACGATGGAGGACTCCATGTTGACCAGGCCCATGGCATAGGCATTTTCAATGACATACTCATGCAGGGCATCCAGATTCTCCTGCGTGGAGGTTTCCTGATCCATGCAGGTCAGCAGCATCTCCTGTAGGGTCTCATCCTGTGCAAAGTTGATCGTCCCGTTCCAGCTGTAGCGCTTGGCATCCAGCGGCATGTCATAGCCGGCTGCGGTATAGGTATCCGTCGCCTCGTTGGTCAGCAGGATATCCCAGTTGTCCGGATCCTGAATGTAGCTGGAGAACACCGTGGATTCGACCGATTCGATCTCGACATTGATGCCGGCCTCCTGCAGCAGCGACAGGATCAGCGTGGCGGCATTGTTGGCATTGGTGGAGCTCTCGCACATCAGGGTCAGGGTTTCGCCGTTATACGAAGACTGACTCAGATACTCCTTGGCCTTGTCCAGGTCATAGTGATAGTAGTTGTCTTCGTTCTCCCAGTCTTCGTTGTACCCGATCGCCCAGTCGGCGGCCAGGTCATACATCACGCTGCCTCTGCCCTGGAAGACGGACTCCAGAATCGCTTCGTTGTTGATGGCATAATAGATGGCCTTGCGGAGATTGATATCTTCGGTGACCTTGCCTTCCGACATGTTGCAGAACAGCGTCATGCTCAGGTTATCCGGTACGGTATAAACCCAGTATTCATCACTGTATTCTCCGCCTTCCTGGAATTTGGCCAGGTCATCCGTGCTGACCGATGCCGAGACATCGATGGTACCGTTGCCCAGCGAGATGGCCATCTGGGAAGCTTCGCTGATGATGTAGTAATGAATCTCCCTGGCGTTGGCGGCATTTCTCAGATGAATCAGTGACGGATCCGTCTGCCAGTAGTCATCTCTGGCGGTATAGACCGCTTCATAGCCGGAGGTATAGGAAGTCAGCACATACGGACCGCTGCCGACCGGATCCTGCGACATGCCGTCCGGGCTTTCCTCATAGGACTGCTGGGACACGATGTTCCATCTGCCGAAGATGGAATCCAGGTTGCCAAGCTGCAGCTTGTTCTTCAGATAGATCGTGGCTGTCAGTTCGCCCGTTGCTTCGACCGAAGAAATGTTGTTGATGGCTGTGATCTTGCCCGAAGCAGCGGCCTGTTCGTAGGAGAAGACGACATCCGAAGCCTTGATCGAATTGCCCTTGGAGTCGGTGATGTTGTCGTAGAGTTCGATGTCGATGCTCATGTAGTCATCGGCGATGCTGTAATCCTTCATCAGGACGCCATAGACCTCATCGCCGATCACATCGGCCAGTGTTTCATAGATGCCCCAGAGCGCGTTGGTTCTGCCCAGGGAATTGCCCCAGGGCGCAAAGTCGCCGATGTCTGACGAGATGCCGACCGAAATCGAGTCGATCGTATCCGACTGCACTTCGGCAACCGTGCTGGCGGCACTGATGCCGCTGGCATTTTCGCCGGTCTGGGCATCCACAGAGGATTCTGCCGTCTCGGAAGTACTGCTGGCTTCTGCGGAGGCACTGCTCTGCGAGCTGCCAGAGCCGCTGCATGCCGCCAGCATGGTCAGACATAGAGTTGATGCTAGAGCTTTAATCAGTCTGCTTTTCATGATGATCCTTTCCTCCCTTAAACAACCTGATTGTGCTGCAAAACAACAGACAGAAATGCATAGCATGTATGCATGAAATTGTCATCAGATGAATGCTTCTTTACCCAGATTATAGTAAACAAAATCATACCGATTAATTCTCATTCCTGTTCATATATTCTGTTTTGGAATATATGTGCCAGGTCCTTTGTTTCAGCCGCAGATTCCGTCCGCAAAGGACAGTTTTTTCTTCTCCGGAGCGGCCGGTGCCGGCCTGAAAAAAGCGGCCTTCCGACCGCTTTCATGAAGAGAAAGGAGAGATTGATTCGTTCAGCTGAAGAGCTTCAGCGTCATGCTGCTGATGACACCGGCCAGAATGCTGGAGACTGCTGCGAAGAGAATCATCTTGCTGAATTCCTTCTGCTGCGTCTTTTCATCCGGGTTGACCACGGAGGTCCAGCAGGAGAACACGTTGGCGCCGGCCAGAGACATCGGGCAGGTCATGCCGATATAGGCACCGGAACCGATGGCAGCCAGGCAGCGGAACATATCGAGTCTGGTGCCGCCGAGGTTGGTGATGGTTTCTTCCACGGTCGAGAAGAGGATCGGAATCGGGACGGACATGGCATGCGTGAACATGGACAGGATGCCGGAAATGGTACTGTATACGCCCGTCAGAACCGTGATATTCGGGATCAGGCCGATGATGTTGGCCAGGATCGTGATGCCGCCCAGGCTCTGCACGACAGAAGCGAGAATGCCGCTGCCGCAGACCATGATGACTGTGCTCCACTTGCTTCTGTCGATGACATCCTTCTGCGAGACACAGCCCGTCAGGATCATGATGACCGACATGATGATGCCGACAAAGCCGATGTGCCACTGGAAGATGGCATAGAACAGGATATAGCCAACGAAGCAGGCCAGGCAGATCTTCTGCTTGTCAGAGAACGGCGGAATGTTCTGCAGGACTTCGACCTTCTTGATGGCATCCTTGTCAGATGTGGACGCATCCGTTCTGACATAGCCCTTGAAGACGAAGTAGTAGATGATGGCCAGGATCGTGCAGACCAGCACATGGTTCCAGAAGAAGATCGGTGTCATTTCCGCCTTTTCCGTGAAGCCATAGCCTTCTGCCAGAGCCAGCTGTCCGGCCAGGTTGCCGCCCAGCGGAGTCATCCGGCCGGCGATGCCGCCCAGCATGGTCAGGATCATGGTGCATTCCTGATTGGCACCGATGAAGCCGGCAATCTCAATCGTGATCAGCGGAACCAGGGTCAGGGACAGCAGTGTCGTCGGCCCCAGCATGGCAAACAGCATGGTGAAGATGAAGGAGAAGATCGGCCAGATGTTGGCTTTGACCGGCACCTTGGCCATGATCTTCTTGGCCAGCAGAGACAGCGTCTCAGACTTCGTCATGCACTGTCCGAAGAAGTTGATGCCGACCAGAGTCCAGAAGACGTTCAGGTTGATGCTGGAGTACATATCCTTGTCGGAGATGCCGCCGATCCGGGCCAGGATGATGGCAACCGCCAGAGCAAGAATACCGATGTTGATTTTCGCCTTATAGGCGACAAGAATGACTGCAATTAAAACAATCAGCGAGATAACTGAAAGATCCATATAGTTCCCCTTTGATAGCCTTTCTGGTTACTTGATTCTTTCCGGAATGCCAGGACGATCCGGATACTTCTTTTCGACTTCCCGGACAACCGGGTCATCCAGAGCGCACAGCCAGCCGTTGTCATAGACCAGCGTATCGCCGACCGTCAGCGTGGCATGCTGGATGTCAGCGGTGATGTGCTGATAGTACGGGAATTTCTCATTGGCACCGGCAGAGCCTAAGTGGACATGCAGGTTATGATAGCTGGAATGATTGATGATTCTTCTGTAGAGCGGGCTCGGGCACTCATATTCCGAGATCTCCGCATTCGGATGAACGCCGAAGTGGAAGGTATCAAACTTCCAGATGCCGTCGCCGACCAGCGGTTCCAGTTTCTGGAGGTAGCGCTTGATCTTCACAGCCTCTTCGCCGCCCGTGATGTCCACGATGCGGCTGTCCTTGACGTCGACCCGGACCAGATCCTTCCACTGAGGTTCAATCCCGATGTAGCGGGACCACCAGCTCAGCATCCGGTCAAAGTAATAGACGCCGTTGACTTCCGTGCAGTTGACCGGCGGATGAACCCATTCCGGCCAGAAGGTCACATGTCTCACCTGCTTGCGGTAGGAATCGTAAGGCAGGCCCGGAATCCCCGGACGTTTCTGCGGATCCATCGTATAGCCTTCCAGATGCGTGCCGTTGGGATCGGTCAGGACAAACTTGGACATGTGCTTCATGAACGGTGCTGCCGCCTGATGCCGGATGGTCGTCACCAGTTCTGAAGGAGTCTGGGCCCACTTGCTCATCAGCAGCGGTGCCGTGGTCGGGAAGACACGCACCATCCAGGTTTTGGCATCCTCGAAATGCCGGCGGAAGTTGCCCAGCTCGGTGGTCGTGATTTCAAACGACGTGCACAGCACCAGATCCGCTTCCTGCACCACACCCTTGAAGATCGGCGGATAACGCCAGTGTCCTTCCGGCTGCGGATCATCAATCCACAGAATCGAGCAGTGCGCGCCGCGGGACTGCACGACCGTCGCCATCCAGGATACAGCCTCTTCGTCGACCAGGTTCGGGCCGTCGTAGAGACCGTCTTTGTGCGCAACAACGACAACTTCCATGCCCGGCTTGACTTCTGCAACATTGTCAACCAGGTCGATCAGAGAGGTCATTGCTGCCTGGGGAATACCCACTTGAATCGCCATAACTCTTTCACCTCATTTATTCATACGCACAGCATTTCCGGATTCATGCTGTTTCATATGCCGCTCCAAATTTGATTAAGATCAATGTAAGCCGTTTCTACAGAAACCGTAGCATACCGGTTATGTGAAAAAAATAATGGAAATCCTATTAAACATTTAATAAAATCTAACTTCCTCCGGAAGCCCTGTCCGAAGCGCCTTTTCCGGCCGCCGGAACAGGTCTCGGCAGTCAGAATCGATTGTCACTTTTCCCCTTTCCGGCCGTCCTCCTGACCGTCTGACGGCCATCCTGTTGGTTGAAATTTCGGCATCAGCTTTTTCTCTTACTGCGGTCAATCCATATATCCGAGTATCCACATATTATGATACGGATACAAAAGAAAAGACCAGGAGGAAGTCCAGTCAGAAGAACATATCTGCCAATGCCTGTGCCGGCGCCACACTGCTGTTTCCTCTGCCGGCCCAGGAAACTGTTCTGAACAGGATTGTCTGAACAGATCATCGAAAACCGCTGCAGCGGTTTTTTATGCTGCAGCACTATTTCTCAAACTGTGTCCCGAAAGTCAGGTTTTCTGGCTGCCGGCTTTCCGAAGTAAATCTGGTGCCAATGCCAGCCTGTAATTTTCTGCCGCGCAGGGCATATCGGAGAATAAATGCCGTCTTTTCAGCAAACTGGCATATCGCACAATGATACGGTTTTATGAGTAATACAGCACTCGATCAGAGCCATTAAAGGGAGGACTTTCCCATGACAGCGATGTCACGGATTGCCTGGAGCGCCTGATCCAATTCAGCGTATGTGTTGTAAAAAGCAGGGCTGATGCGCACAGATGCACTTTGATGGAAATGGCGATGCAGAGGAATAGCGCAGTGATGACCGGAGCGGACAGCAATTTTTTTCAGATTCAATACAGCAGAAATATCAGCAGCGGACATTCCTTCAATGGTAAAAGAGATGCATCCGGCATACTGCCGCGGCGATCCCAGGATTGCAGTGCCAGGTATTTCTGCCAATCCTCTGCGAAGATATGCAAGCATGGCATTTTCCCGTTTTTCTATCCATTCATGGCCGATCCGGCTGGAATAACGGAAAGCAGCCTCCAGGGCGATCGCACCGGCAAGATTCGGTGTTCCTGCTTCCCAGCCGGCAGGGGCAGCATAATAAAGCGGTTCATCAGCCTGAAATGCTTCGATTGTTCCGCCGCCTACAACCGGCGAAGATAATTCAGCAAGCACATCTTTGCGCATATAAAGAATTCCAATGCCGCTGCCGGACATGACTTTATGGCCTGAGAACGCATAACAGTCACAGCAAAGACTCTGCAGACTGCCGTGGGTATGGCGGATGCCCTGGGCTCCATCAACCACAGTAAAAATTCCTGCCTCATGAGCTTTTCTGCAGATCGCTTCAACCGGTGTCAATGCTCCTGTTACGTTAGAACATTGTGTAAAGGCAAGCAGAACCGTCGGCGGCCTCAGCAGGGCATCCAGAACATCCAGATCCAGATCTCCCTGTGCATTCACGGGTACCACTGCCAGGCTGGCGCCGGTTCTCTGGCAGAGTTCCAGCCATGGCAGATAATTGGAATGGTGCTCCATTTCCGTTGTGACAATTCGGTCGCCGCGATGAATTCTCGGCTGGAAGGCATAGGCGGCTGTATTAAGACCAGCAGTGGCACCGGCGGTAAAAATCAGCTCCTCTGGCGAAATGCCAAGCTGACCAGCCAGATACGTTCTGGCTGACTCATAGCCGCGGGTCGCTTTGTCCGCTCTTTGATAGATGCCGCGATGAACGTTGGCATAGCTGTCGGTATAGAATTGCGCTACAGCCTGCAGAACCTCAGCAGGAACCATCATGGTTGCCGCATTATCAAGATAAACAGGCATCTCCGGATCCCTGCTGAAACATGGAAAATCATTTCGGATCAATCGGACTTCAGCTTCATCCTGATCAGAGGGGGTCTGGGCCGGCAGAGCAGATGCCGGCAGCAGCCGCATCAGTTCTGCCGCCAGATCCGGCAGCGTACGCAGATAAGGAATCCGTTCGGGGTCAAAGTGTACGTCAAAAGCCTTCTGCAGCGTAAAGAGCAGCTGCACCTTTTTATATAACGGCGTCGTTGAGGAACCGCAGCCGGTAATCATTCCAGCCGCTTCCAGATCCCCGCCGCTGAGCTGATAGACGAACTGGATGCTGAGTTCTGCCAGCCGATCAATATCATTTTCGGCAGGGTCGGCCGTTTCAAAGATAGAGAATCGATGCAGAACATATGCACGCAGCGCTTTCTCCAGTTCCTGTGCGTTTTTCTCCTGCCAGGCAGTTTTAGCGATCTGCAGAGATCTCAGGGCAGCGGCAGTTTCCCTGCGTAAATATGCCTCTGCATCGGGACTCATGCCGTAATCACCTCCAGGCCAATCATTCTGCCCAGCTGGACAATCTGTTCAAAACAGTCTCCATAAGCCAGGGGTATATGATTGCCGAACTGGATCTGCTTATCAAAGAAATCCTTGCCGTCCTTTACTTTGATGAAAACACCCAGTGTGCAGCTTGGCGCACCATAACCGCGGCCGCCGCAGATGGTCCCTTTTGCCACAAAGATCTTTCTGCAGGAAGGATCAATACGGCACAGCGTGACTGTCGTGCCGGCATCCTGGTTGAAATCATAGCGGAGCGTGGCACCAAAGCCGCTGCTTGTAAAGGGACGGATTGCATAATGCGCGAGCGGACTGTCAAAAC
The DNA here is from genome assembly GCA_903789495.1 of uncultured Erysipelotrichaceae bacterium. Classification (GTDB taxonomy): domain Bacteria; phylum Bacillota_I; class Bacilli_A; order Erysipelotrichales; family Erysipelotrichaceae; genus Bulleidia. The sequence goes on from CAIFEQ010000019.1 coordinate 17,595, forward strand.
CTCTGAAGTTGCGCTTGGGAACAGAGTGGTAACAGAAAATGGTGTTATCCGGATCATCGGCAAGAATTTTCCGTTTGCTTTCCATTTCCGTATCCAGCCCCAGCGGCCCGCTGGATTTCAGCTGCCCGGTAAGATGCCAGAGATGCGGATTCTGATTGGTATTGCCCATATAAGCAGGTGCCTGCAGAAAACCGGATAAGATCGCCATGGCAACAACGGCAGACAGATCATATTCACAGGCAGAAGGAATGCCCATTTCACCCAGCAGGGAATGATTCAGGCAGAACGTAAAGCGCTCATTATTCAGCCGTCTGGTCGCACAGAGGTCAGGACAGGGGGCGGCAAACGCATTGCAGCCATAATAATCAAGAAGCCTGTAAATGGTTAAATGAGCACGAACTGACTGGAATACATCCTCGCGGGTCATATCGCATTCATCCGCACCGGCAATAAGTTCATCGGTCAGCCTGTTCATCGCTTCCACTTCCTCCGGGCCTGGATTAAGACCGCGGCGGCCGGGAATGGTTGGATTTGTTTCCGTTTCGCCGATATGCGTCTGATCGATCAGTTCATGCGGATTGACAAAACGGAACTGAGTCCCCAGTACACGGGTTACGGTTTCCAGGTCAATGAAATTATCCATGCAGCTGATGGTGCGGGCAGTGCCGTAACGAGGCGCGCAGAGGATTCTGAGTCTGCTCAGGATTTTGCGCACACGCAGCACTTCCAGCATCTGCAGCGTATCATCCCAGTCCCGAAAAGCGTAGAACTCATAGCCTCTGGACAGCAGGGCTGCAGAAGTAATGGTGTGCGTAGCCCGTGTGGAAGGAAGAGACATCATGGGTTTGGTGGTCCTTTCAGCCAGCGCAAGCGCCAGATCGGACATGCGGGAAAGTTCGCCGAGCAGAAACAGATCCACATCTTCGCTGTCCTTCAGCATGGTCTCAATCATTTCCTCACTGACCAGGAACTCCTCGTTGCGGTCAATGCGGATCGGTTCCTTCAGCTGTACCTTATCGCCCAGGCGGCGGATGGTTTCTTCACTCTGCCGGATATATTTTTCGGCGTTGACCATATTGTCATATTCGCTTGTCAGCTGTTCCGGAGTACCGAAGCGGCAGGGTCCTTCGAAAACATAGTCATGATGCATGGTCATGTAAATCGGCTGAACAACAAGCTTCACGTCCCGGATGTTCTGAATCATGATTAATTCCTCCTTCTGAATGATCTGAAAATGAAGCATGGAACTCTGTTTTCAGTCTGCCATGCCGGAAAATAATTGAAAAACAGAAGTTTTGCGGTACTGCTACAGAATTTATGTTGGCGCGGAAGGCAAAGCAGACTATCTTGTTGATGAGAGGTTTTATCTATGAATTTCAATAATCTGCAATATTTTCTTGTCACAGCGGAAGAGAAAAACATTACCAGGGCAGCCCGCCGGCTCCATGTTTCCCAGCAGTCGCTCAGCAGTCAGATCAGGCGCCTGGAAAAAGAGCTAGGCACAGCATTGTTTGTCCGCGACAAGGAATTGATCCTGACGCCAGCCGGCGAATGCCTGCAGCAGGAAGCACGCATCATCCTTGCTGATTATCAGCGGCTGCTGAAGGAAATTGATGCCCTGAAGGGATACCGGCAGGAACAGCTGCGCATCGGGGTTTCTTATGCACATGCGTCAGCCATCATCAATCAGCTGCTGAAGAAGTTCCAGGCTGAACATCCGTTTGTTGAAATGAATGTGACAACAAGTTCCTCAAGTGCTCTGGAACAGGCTTTGGACAAAGATCAGCTGGATCTGATTTTTCTGCTGCTGCCGTCCTCCCTAAATGATGTAGAAATTACCGTTATCAGCAGAGAACCGATGTGGATTGCCGTACCGGAACCGATTCTGGCGAAACACTTCGGTTCAGCCTGGCAGAAGAAAAAAGAAGAGCTTTCAAAAGGCGTAAAGCTTGCTGTTTTCAAGGGCGAAGCCTTCATCCTGCATGGCCGGCAGGAACGTCAGAAAATCGTCAGGGAATATCTGCTGCAGTGCTTTGAAAAAGCGCCTGACGTCATCCAGACCTATAATCGACAGACAGCGTTGCAGATCAGTGCCCAGGGAAAAGGAATTGCTTTTCTGCCCTTTGGCCAGGTTCCAGAGAGGGACAGCCAAAAGGGAAATCTTTCCTTTTTCCCATTAAAGGATGAAGCACTGCAGGATCGCTTTGCTTTGCTCTATAAGCGCGGAGCCGCTATGAGTCCAGCCGCACAGGCACTGGTTTCAGAAGTGCAGAAAACCGCTTTTCAGAATAATAAAAAATGATGGCCATCCAAACACTTTGGGGACAGGAAACTGATCCATGAAAATGGACGTTCTGCCGCTTTCCAGATTTCCCGCAGTTCTGGCCCCGGCCCCAGGATTGGTGTCTGGTTTCTCCCCCCCAAACTGTCTGGTTGCCCTTTTTCTTGTGCAGTCCTGGGCCGGCCGGGAATACAGAAAAAGCCGGATCGTCTGACCCGGCTTGTCCAGCAGAATTGTTTCAGATCACGCCCATGATGGAGAGCACGATCTGGGCAATGATGGCGGAACCGATGTAGGTACCGACAAAGGCGAACAGAGAAACCAGCACAATGGCGACACCCTGCTGCTTGAAGGTATCCAGATCCTTGCCGACCGAGATGCCGGCATAAGCCAGGATCGGGGTGCACAGCGGCAGCAGACCGATCTTGTTGATGGATGCATAGGTGAACTCCGCACCCGGGAAGCCCGGGATGGTCATGACCATGGCCAGCAGGGAGATGTAGGCAATTGCCGGCATGTTGTGCTTGGCATGGTTCTTGTTGACGGCCGCCCAGATGGCCAGGCCGCCCAGCGAGATCAGCAGCAGCAGGAGCATGCCCGGAATGCCTTCGACGACAGAAACCGGATCGCCTGCCTTGGCGGAATAGATGGCGTTGCCGATCGTGGCAATGATGCAGGAAACAACCAGAACCTTGATATTAACCAGCCAATCCTTCTTGCTCATGATCAGGCAGCCTCCTCCGCTTTGTTCTTCTTATTCTTTCTGATGGGTACGCCATTGACGTAATGCTTGTTGTTCTTCGTAAAGGCCGTGTACATCTTCTCGCACATCGGAATGGCGATGAACAGGCTCATGTAGAGACCGTCCACCGAACTCAGCAGTTGCGAAGTGGCCGCATAGGCCTGCAGTTCTTCCGTCATCTCCGGATAGGCTTCCACCACGGCCGCCAGCGAAGCAGACATCATGGATGCTGAACCGGTGCCGCAGGCCATGGCCAGGGCATACGGATGGAACCAGCCTGTGTTGCACAGTACTGAGCAGAGAATGCCATAGAACAGTGTGCCCAGCACAGTCCCGGTGATATAGCCGCCCATGACGCCGACGCCTTCTTCAGAATCGAGGCCGTACTTGGAAGCGACAATGGCAATCGAACCTTCCCGGGAGATCGAGAACGAGCAGCCGATGCAGGCTCTGCCCATATGGAAGACATAGATGGCGATCGGCATGGCCAGCACGGCCGTGCCCAGGTTGCCGAACTCCTGCAGCAGCAGGGCCGGCCCGGCCTTGACGATCTCACTCAGCTGCGGACCGATCGAAGAGCCGACCTTGGCGCACAGCAGCATGACGCAGATGCCGATATAGCCGGAAGCGGTATCCATCATCTTGCGCGGCACCACCTTCATGATGCCCATGATGATGCCGAAGATCAGAACATACAGCATCGGGAACAGCGAGAAGGCCATGAATCCCAGATCGAATCGCTTGACCCCGATCAGCTCCGCGATGATCGACATCACGAAGCACATGACCTGGACCTTCCAGTCCGACCAGAATCCCTCCTCCTTCTGATCCTCCTGCTTGATTTCGTTTTCACTCATTTGGAATCTTTCCCCTTTTCTTTCCTATTGTTATTCGATATGACCCCAGTCGCGCAGATATTCTTCTTTCGTCATCTTCGGCTGGTAATCACCCTTGATCTGCAGGCCCTTGGCTGCTCCGTCTGCCAGCAGGTCGATGGCGGTGCAGATCAGTGCCTTGGCGGAGGTGACATAAGCCATCTCCTTGTCTTCAATCCGATAGTCCGGGCAGTGTGCCCCGCCGCTGGCCCCGCCGATATAGGCGTGTACCGTGGGCATCAGATGAGAGATATCGCCGGCATCCGTGGAACCGCCGCTGCCCTGGGCAATGCATTGACAGGCATCTTCGCCGAACAGCATGCACAGGTTGCGGTACATCACGTCCGCCAGTTCCGGATCCACGATCATCGGCAGATCGCCGGGCAGTTCCGTGATCTCACACTGGGCACCGACTGCATAGGCACCTGCCTGCAGGGCCCGGTTGACCTTCGCGCTGGCATCCAGGATCGCCTGGACACTGGCGCCGCGGACATACGTCTCCAGCCGCACATCGGCCGGCACGATATTCACCAGATCACCGCCCTTGGTGATGATCGGATGGACGCGGATATGATCTTCATCCCGGAAGGTCTCCCGCTGGGCATTGATGGCCATCAGGCCGATGTTGGCCGCATTCAGGGCATTGATGCCGTTCCACGGTGCTCCGCCCGCATGGGCTTCCTTCCCGATATAGCGGATCAGCTTGCCGACAAAGCCGTTGGCGGATGAAGCCGCCGTGGCCTTGATCTTTTCGTCATGGGTAGAGGCCGTGTGCTGCATGACCATGATGTCCACATCATCCATGACGCCAAGCCGGATGAATTCCTGCTTGCCGCTCAGAAAGTGAATCTTTCCTTCCTTCCGCAGCTGATTGCGGTATTCCAGTTCCACATATTCTTCCGCCGGGACCGCCATCAGTTCGATATCGCCATCCAGGTCATCCATCAGATGCGCTTCCTGAATGGCCCAGGCAACCCCGGTCAGGGCTGCCTGCATGCAGCAGTGTCCGCAGGCATGGGCTGCACTGGTCTTGGGATCCGCATCAGGATGTCCGGGTACCAGGACGGCATCCAGCTCGCCCATGATGGCCACCCGGAGCTTCGTAGTTCGACCCGGCAGGTTCGCTGTGACGCCGGTGATTGCGATGTTGTCCCTGTGTGCGATGTGCAGACTGTCGAGGAACGACTGGAACCTGGCGGCTGACCTGAATTCCTTGTAGCCCAGTTCCGGTTCATGATAGACAGCTTCGCCATAGGCGATGATGTCTTCATGGTGCCTGTCGATTGCAGCGCAGGCATCCCTCTTCAGCTCTTCTTTTGATCTTGCCATGTCTGTCCTCTTTCAGTTGATATTTCAATTGTTTCTGAAAATAATCAACGGGTTCATTATATCCAAAAAGACATCCGGAAAACCCACAAAAAAAACACGAATTCCGGCCCTTTTTGAAGTTTTTTCAAAAACTGCGTCTGCTTAGGGAACAAACCGGAATAAGTGTTTTCAGAAACGATACAGAATTTTTCTGTTTCTGTCTGAAGTCAGTGCTTCTTCATGGCCGACAGAATGATTCCGCCGAAAAAGGAGATGACCGAGCACAGAGCCAGGAAGACAATGCCCCCGATGGTCTCGCCTTTCTGAAACAGCCGGATGGCCAGAAACAGGAAGACAAAGGCCATGACGCTGTAGAGGGTCTGATAGACCTGCAGACGCCGGCGCACTTCGGCCTGTACGGCCTTATCGGAAGCCCTTCTGCCGTCCAGCGGCACAGAATTGAAGGAGGCCGGTTTCTTCTTTTCGTCTGCTTCTTTTTCCTCCTCCTCATCGTCGCCCATGATGTCGCTGATGAGTTCTTTCAGTTCGCTGTCATATTTCATGGCTGCATGTTTTCCTTACTGCTTCGTCAGAGCATCGGAAAGTCTGGGCACCAGCTGCTGCTTGCGGGAGATGATGTGGGAATCAAAGCCGCTGTGCTCGTCGATGACCGTCTCCAGGATCTGCGGCATGACGGTGCGCATCGGTCCGTCATAGACCAGGAAGGAACCGCCGCCCATGACATCGGTGAAGCACATGATCAGCAGATCCAGGTTCTGGCTCTTCTGTTTGGCCTCCAGGGTGCGGCGGAATTCCTTGAGAATCTTCTGCACTTCGGAGAGTTTCTTGTAGTTGGTCTGTCCGATGGCAACCCTGTAGCGGCCGATCTCGTAGTTCTTCAGATCCCGGTTCAGGATCTCTTCCGGGGTGCTGTCCATCAGGGCCACCGAAGCGCCCAGCAGATCCCGGGCATAGTCTTCGATCTTATCAATGCCGGCCAGTCCGGCCAGCCATTCTGCCATCCGGCGGTCCTGATCGGTCGTCGTGGTGGACTGGAAGCCCAGGGTATCCGAAAGGATGGCCGACAGCATCAGCCCGGCAATGCCTTTATCCGGCTGCAGTCCGGCTTCCTGATACATCCGGGCGATGATCGAGCAGGTGCAGCCGATGGTCTCATTCCGGTAGTACACCGGATAGCTGGTCTGCAGATCACCCAGATGATGATGATCGATGACGGCTACCAGATGGGCCTCTTCGATGTTCTTCAGGGTCTGGGTGCTGGTGGAATGATCCACCAGGATCACCTGCCGGGGCTGGTAGTCCATCGTGTTGTAACGGCTGATGACGGCTCTGACATAGCCGTCGGCATCCAGCACCGGATAGTTGCGGTAGCGCTTGTTGGCCATTTTTGCGGCCACGTCATTGACATATTCGTTTTCCGAGAAGCACATGAGACTGGTGCTCATGACATTCTCGACATCATAGGACTCCGAAATCCGCCTCGCTGTCTGCATGGTAGTGAGCTGTGTTTCGATGATGGCACAGTGCTTTTCGGCTGCGTGGTCCTTTACCTTCTGATCCACATGCACGCCGCAGGTGATGACCATGCAGGCAGTGCCCTGGTCGATGATCATGTGCTGCTTGTCGGCGCCCGAAGACAGAATGGTGATGCCGTCTGCCAGCACATAAGGGGCGGCCTGGGATTCCTCCAGCGTGATGATCGTGATGTCCCCGTTCTGATGGAACGGTTCGCTGGCCTGCACGATGGTGCCTTCGATGGTCTTGGCAATCTGTTCCAGGGTTGCGGTGGCGATCAGCCGCTGCAGCTCTTCCCGGCCCCTGAGCCGGAACTCGGAAAGATTGGACATCGTGCAGATGCCGATCGGTTTCTGCTGGTCATCCAGCACGATCAGCGAGCGGTAGCCCTGGGTGATCATCGTCTCCCAGGCCTCATGAATCGTTGTGCCGGGTGTGATCAGAACCGGTTCTTCCAGATCCAGCTCGGCCAGGGTCAGCCGGGCATCCGTGAGCAGAAACGGTTCCTTTTCGGTTTCCCCGAAATAGCGGAGTGCAAACTTGGTCTCTTCATTCAGCGGCCCCTGGCGGCAGGCCAGCACCTGCTTCCCCTGCTGTTTCAGCAGTTCGGCCAGACTGATTGCCGCGCAGATCGAATCGGTATCCGGATTCCGGTGTCCGATGATGCAGATCGGCTTTTCCATATGCTCCTCCTTGTTCTCAGTATGTCAGACTCTCATTGCCGTCTTCGGTAATCAGAATCGTGTGTTCCCACTGGGCACTGTCTTTGCCGTCCCGGGTGGAAACGGTCCATTCATTATAAGGATCAAGGACGACCGCCGCCTTGCCGGCGTTGATCATCGGTTCGATTGTGAAGACCATGCCCGGCACCAGCACCATGCCGGTGTGGGCCTTGCCGATATGGGCGACGAAAGGATCCTCATGAAAAGCCAGACCGACACCATGCCCGCCCAGTTCCCGGACGACACTGTAGCCGCGGGAGTGGGCATAGCGGCCGATGGCCGCCCCGATATCCCCGACCGTGGCCCAGGGCTGAGCGGCCTGAATGCCGATTTCCAGGCATTTCTTCGTTTCCTCCACCAGCCGCCGGCGGGCTTCGGAAACTTCCCCGATCATGAACATCCGGGAAGCGTCCGCATAGTAGCCGTTATAGATGGTGGAAACATCCACATTGACGATATCCCCGTCATGGAGACGGCGGTGCCGGGACGGAATGCCATGGCAGACTTCCTCATTGATGGAGATGCAGACACTCTTGGGATAGCCCTCAAAGTGATACGGAGCGCAGATGGCTCCATGCGCATGCGTGAAGTCGACGACCAGATCATCGATTTCCTGCGTGGTCATGCCATCATGAATCTGCCTGCTGATCTCATCCAGCAGCGCGGTATTGATGGCACATGCCTTGCGGATGCCGGCGATGTGACCGGGCCGTTTGATCAGCTTCTCATCCGGCACTTCCTGGCCGCGTCGGCGGCATTCCTCCATCTTCTCCCGGACCGCTTCCGGAATCGGTTCCTTTGCAAAGATCTCCTCAGCCTCTGTCATGCGGTTATTCATCCTTTCTGATCGGTGGAACCGAAGCCGCCATGCCGCACCCCGTCTGCCTGATCATTCTCCGCCCGGCCATAGGGCACAAAGATGCCCTGAATCAGCCCGGAGCCGGCCTCTACAGTCACAGACTTGCCATCCCGGCTGTCATTGGTCAGCTTGCAGAAGATGTGTCCTTCGTTGTCAGCCTGGCTGTAATCGCTGTCAATGACGCCGACGGTGTTGTTCAGCTGCAGGCGGTACCGGAAACCCAGGCCGCTGCGGGGAAACAGCATCAGGACATAATCGCTGCGCATCAGCACCCGGATGCCGGTCGGAATCAGGATCTGCTCCCCCGGCTGCAGCGTGAAGGTCAGCGGCGCATGAAAATCATACCCGGCTGAACCGGCCGTTGCCCGGGAAGGCAGCTGCAGATGCTCGTAGACCTGCCGGGCTTCCGCTTCGGAAGCGGTCGGGAAAGTCTTCTGCCAGTCGGCAAGAAAACGTGCCGGACTGACTTTTTCAAAACGTGCGATCGGTTCCATCCTTTTACCTCCCTATCATATTACACTTCCTGCGGCAGAAACCGCGGAGCTCATTGTAGCACGCCTGATTTCTTCTTCCTACCCTGCCCAGGCAGATACGCTTTATCTTATAATATGGAGAAGATAAGGAGACTGTTGGTCATGAAACTGAATGTAGCGGTGTTTTTCGGTGGCAAGACGGTGGAACATGAGGTGAGCGTCATTTCCGCCCACCAGGCCATGGAGGCCATGAATCCCGAAAAATATCATGTCATACCGATCTATATTTCCAAGGAACAGAAATTCTACTATGGGGAAGCCCTGCGGGACATCCGCAATTACACCGATCTCAATGCCCTGATCCAGAAGTCCACCCAGGTCGTGCTGGCCAATGTGGACAATCAGGTCGTCATCAAGCCCGTCCGGGAGACCCTCTTCGGGAAGAAGGTGCTGGACACCGTCGATGTGGCGATTCCGGTCATGCATGGCACCAACGGTGAGGACGGCACCGTCGCCGGGTATCTGGAGATGCTGGGCCTGCCTTACGGTTCCCCGGATCTCTATGCCGCGGCCATCGGCCAGGACAAGGTCCTGCAGAAGTGCGTCCTGCATGACTCCGGTCTGCCCATCACGGACTGGTTCTGGGTCTACAGCAATGAAATCGATGACCACCGGGAGGACGTGCTGAACAAGGTGCATCAGCTGAACTACCCGGTGATCCTCAAGCCGGCCTGCACCGGTTCCTCGGTCGGCATTTCCATCGCCCATAACGATGAGGAATACCTGTCCTCCTTCGAGGAAGCGCGTCAGTATGACGTCAAGATCATTACCGAGAAAGTCGTCCGACCGATGCGGGAGATCAACTGCTCGGTGCTCGGCGACTGCTTCCACATGCAGGCCTCTGTGCTGGAGGAAGTCAACAAGGACAACAATGAAGAACTGCTCTCCTATGACCGGAAGTACCTGGGCGGCTCTTCTGCCAAGGGCAGCAAGTCCAAGGCTGCCCCTTCCAAGGGCATAGCCTCGACCGCAAGGATCCTGCCGGCCCCGCTGTCCGCAGAAAAGACAAAGGAAATTCAGAACTATGCCCTGCAGACCTTCAAGGTGCTGGGCTGCACCGGCGTGTGCCGGATCGACTTTCTGATGGATGCCGCGACCGAAACCGTCTATGTCAACGAGATCAACACCATTCCGGGTTCCCTGTCCTACTATCTCTGGGAAGCTTCCGGCATGCCGTTCAGCGAACTGATGGATCATCTGGTGCAGATCGCCCTGGAACGGGCCAGACGGAAGTCCCGCATGACCTATTCCTATGACACCAACCTGCTGGCTTCCTACAATGCGTCCGGCGCCAAGGGAGCCAAGGGCACCAAGAAATAAGAGAAAAGGAGAACGCGATCATGTCTACCCCTCATAACCGGGCGGAAAAAGGTGATTTTGCCAGGACCGTCCTGATGCCGGGCGATCCCCGGCGGGCTGCCTTCATTGCCGAGCATTTCCTGAAACAGCCAAGACTGGTGACCGACGTCCGCAATGTCTGCGGCTATACCGGCACCTACAAGGGCAGGCCGGTTTCGGTCATGGCCTCCGGCATGGGCATGCCCAGCATCGGCATCTATTCGTATGAGCTCTTCCGCTTCTATGATGTCGACAACATCATCCGGGTCGGTTCAGCCGGTGCCTATACCGATGACCTGCATGTCTTTGATGTCGTGCTGGCCACGGCGGCCTATTCCGAGTCTACCTATGCCCTGACCCAGAACGGTAAGGAGACGGCCCATGTCCTCTATCCGTCCCCGATGCTGAACCAGCGCCTGCAGAAGGCGGCGGCAGATCTGCACATTCCCCTGCACACCGGCACGATTCATTCCTCGGACATCTTCTACCACGACAGCGAGGACTACCTGGCGGGCGTTCGGGCCAACCAGTGCCTGTGTGTGGAAATGGAAAGCTTTGCCCTGTTCCATAACGCCAATGTGCTGCATAAGAATGCGGCCTGCATTCTGACCATTTCCGACAGCCTGACGACCCACGAAGAAACGACGCCCGAGCAGCGGGAAACCTCCTTCACGCAGATGATGGAAATCGCTCTGGAAGCGGCCATCTGAGCCCTCTGACGGCCTGCCGGACCATCCCTGGATGGCCCGGTTTTCAGGCGGTTCTGAGGGCCTGCCGGAAATTCCATTTCGGTATTGCCATCCAAATTTCCGTATGGTATATTAATTAGGCACTGTGAATCAGCAGTCAATGGCAGACTGAAGAAGTACTCAAGAGGTCGAAGAGGTGCCCCTGCTAAGGGCATAGGTCGGGGTTCCCGGCGCGAGGGTTCAAATCCCTCCTTCTTCGCCATTCAAGTGGTTCGGTGGTGTAGTGGCTAACATGCCTCCCTGTCACGGAGGAGATCGCGAGTTCAATCCTCGTCGGAACCGCCATCCGCAGCTGTAGTTCAATGGTAGAACACCACCTTGCCAAGGTGGATACGGGGGTCCGATTCCCCTCAGCTGCTCCAGCGCAGATGACCGCAGTTTCTGCGGTTTTTTTCATGCCGCTGTGAGACAGAAGTGCCGGAATTGAAAACATTGTGTCAAAAATTATGTGATTTGACCACCGGTCAGATTTCCGTGCTATATTGTTCAGGAAAGGAGATTGAAATGGCAGATATGCAGAATTCAGCATTCGCAAGTACAAAGGTTTACCCTCTGGACAGCGCCCACAGCGCACAGTCAACGGCTTATGCACTGGCGGAGTTTCTGGATGTCAAGAAGAATATGATTACGCAGACCATGCGGACCAAGGAAGGCTACCTGGTGCAGTGCAAAGGTGATGCCACCGCCGAGTGGACCAAATACATCGGTGCCGATGCCGCGGTTTCCGTCAGTCTGGAAGAAGACAAGGACGTCAGACGTCTGAAAGTCACCGTCGGGGCCGATAAGTGGCTGAACAAGGCCGGCATGATGGCGATGGGAATCTTCTTCTCCCCGCTGCTCTTCACCACCACATTCGGTGCTCTGCGGCAGGCCAGCCTCTATTCGGACATCTTCAACTTCATCTCGGACTATCTGGGCTCGGAGCCGATCGAAACGTATCATTCCGATTCGTTTGAGGAAGCGGTCAGACCGCAGCCGGATGAGGAACCGGGTCCGGATACCATCATCTGTCCTTACTGCGGGGCCGAGAACAAGGCAGGCGCGAAGTTCTGCCGTTCCTGCGGCGCCAGTCTGGAAAAGAAGGAAATCCGCTGCGAAAGCTGCGGGGCCGTCCTGGATGGCGACGAAACCTACTGTCCTTACTGCGGCCACAAGCTGAAGTAAGACTTGCCTGGGAGCAGCGTCCGCGCGCTGCTCTTTTCTTTTCCGCGGGGTTGCTCTAAAATTGAGGGTGTTTCAGGGAGGTACTGCGGAATGAGCAAAGCGATGACAGTCATTGTCAAGACGCTCTTCTGGATTTTTCTGCCAATGACAATTCTCTGCATCTATTCCTGGTGGCGCGGCAACATCAATGCCTGGATCGCCTTGATCGGCTGCGCTGTGGTCACCGTCTATACATGGTTTCTGAAGAATCACTTTGCGGCGGAAAAATACGAAGAAAGAATGCGCCGCGAAGAGGAAGACGACTGATCTCATAAGAGGCTGAGAAAGCCTCTTTTTCATGTTCCGGGCCAAACAGAAAACGGCAGAGACTCAGCTGAGATTCTGCCGTTTCTTAGCGGCTGTAGGCATCCGGCAGATCGTTCTCCAGCAGGATCGTATCGTCTTTGTCCGCATTCTGCCAGATCCAGCGGAAGGCCTCCTGAATGCTGTCGACCACCAGGATTGACGCCGGATCGAAGCCGGCATCCTGCAGACCGCGCAGGATCGGCTGAATCTGCCTGTCCCCGACCAGCAGAACCATATCGGCTTTGCCCTTCATCTGCGTGCCGAAGGTGTAGTTGATCTGTTCCTGCTGCTCGCCCAGCTCGATCATGCCCGGGGTGACGATGATCCGCCGGCCCGGCATGAAGGACAGCACATCCAGGGCCATGGCCGCCCCGCTGGGATTGGCATTGAAGGCATCATCCAGGAAGCGGTAGCCGTTGATGTATTTCTGTTCCAGCCGGTGTTCCACCTGCTTCATCTGCTTCACGGCGGTGCGGATCCGGTTCCAGTCGATGTCCAGGGCCCGGGCCGCCGCGATGCCGGCCAGAATGTTCAGGATGTTCAGCCGGCCCAGCAGCCGGGTTTCCAGGTCATATTCCCCATCGGGAGCCTGCACGCGGAAGCGGCTGCCGAAGGCACCATAGGTGATCTCCACCGCCCGGTAATCCACGTCTTCGCGCTCAATCCCGTAGCGGATCAGCCGCACAGGATTGACCGGCTGATAAGCGCGGATCAGAGCATTGTCCCAGTTGAGGATTCCGGTTCCTCCCGCCGGCAGCAGTTCGATCATCTGCATCTTCTCTTTCGTGATGGCTTCCTGGGAACCGAAGGTTGCCAGGTGCTGGGGACCGATGGCCGTCACGATGCCGATGCTCGGCTCCACGAAGTGCATGAGCTCGGTGATGTCCCCGACATGATCTGCCCCCATCTCACAGACAAAGACCTGATGGACAGGCTTGAGCTGTTCCCGGATGGTGCGGGTAATGCCCATCGGGGTATTGTAGGAAGCCGGCGTCATCAGGGACAGATACTGTTCCGAGACGATAGCCTGCACGATGTTCTTGGTTGTCGTCTTGCCATAGGAACCGGTGATGCCGATGCGGATCAGATCCGGATTCTTCTGCAGCATGTTCCTGGCTTCCTGCAGGTATTTCTGATGTACGGCATGTTCGATGGGATCGGTGATCCAGGCCAGCGGCCAGACCAGCACCCAGGGCAGCAGCGAGGCCGCCCCGATGCCCAGGCCCAGCAGCCAGAGCGGCCGGAGACGCACAAACAGAAGATTGAGCAGCAGGGCCAGCACTACCAGCACCGCACACTGCCGCTGCACCCGCCTGGTCAGTACCAGGGGCTTGATATAGACGGCCTTGCGCTCCTGCTGGATTTCCCAGAAGGCCAGCAGGGCCGTAACTGCAAGCAGCAGGTTCTGCCAGACCGGACCGGCCTGCAGCAGGCCTAGCAGGCAGAAGATCAGCGAAAGCACCAGCGGGATACGGGCCTGTTTCAGCACCTCCCCGCAATTCTTCTTCAGCCAGCCGGCATAGGAAGACAGCTCATACAGCGTCTGCTGGTAGATCTGCAGCGCGTGCCGGCCCGGCACCACATACAGGGCGGCCAGCAGAACCACATACAGGATACGGAAAACGTTCATACGGAACGGCCATCCCCTTTCAGAAAGATATCCAGCACCCGGTTGAAGCGGTCTGCTTCGTTCCAGTAGGCATAGTGATCATCGCCGGTAAAGACGGCCAGTCCGGCATTGGGCATGCGTTTCTCCATCTCCCGGCCCATCCAGAGCGGCACGGCCTCGTCATACTCACCCCAGACCAGCAGGACCGGACAGGTGACCTGCTCCAGAAGCGGCGTCACATCGTCGTTGACCACCTTCACAAAGGTCGGCCGCATGACCCCCTTTGCATTGCGGTAGTCCTCGGAGCCGTACTTTTCCTGCAGCTGTTCCAGTTTTTCGTCCTGGTGCGTGGCCTGCAGGAAGGCCTTGCCCAGCTTATAGCCGCACTGGCGCAGCCGGGCGCGGCGGCTGACGGGCGGGCGGATGCCGGCCGCTCCGGTCAGGCACATCTTGTAGACCAGGTCCGGATAGGCAGCCGCATAGCGGATGGCGATGCGGCAGCCGAAGGAATGCGCGATCAGGATCGGCTGACGGATTTCCTGCAGGGCGATGAAGTCGGCCAGAAAATCCCGGTAGTCGGGCACGCCCCAGGGTTCCGGGGGCAGACCGGATTCGCCGAAACCGGGCAGATCGAGATTATAGACATGAAAAGACGGCGCCAGATGTGCCTCGACCTGTCCCATCATATCCTTGTTCTGTCCCCAGCCATGCATCAGGATCACATCCCGGCCCTGACCGGACTGCCGGTAAGCCGTGCGTACGCCGTGACAGTCGCAGAATTCCGTCCCCATATGCGGTTATTGTACTCCCATATCAGTCTTTCCGGCCGGCTTCTGCCGGGCGGTTCTTCTTTTCCTTCTGGCGCTTCTCGTGGCGGCTGTGCTCGCGGTAGATCCGGAACTGCACGCCCTTGGCCAGGTTGGCCGCCTCCACCTTGTATCCGTAGGTTGTGACGACCTTATGCACGATCGAAAGCCCGAGGCCGAACTGGCCGTCGCTGCCCTTCTCATACGGGCGGAACATCTTGTCCATCGTGCCGGGATCGATCGGTCTGCCGTCGTTGCCGATGATCAGTTCCTCCGGCTTCAGACGGATCCAGATCGTGTGTTCCGCATAGCGCAGGCTGTTGTCGACCAGGTTCTCGACGACGGTGCGCCAGGGATCCTCTTCGCCATGGAAATACACGTCCGGCTGCAGGTCACAGTCAAAACTGATCTCCGGCCGGATGACCTTCAGGGACAGCAGGACATGATCGATGACTTCGTTCATGTTCAGATGATCCCCTTCCGGCGTCACATCCAGGAGATATCCCATCTTGTTCAGGGAGATCAGGCTCTGGACCTTCTTCTCCAGCCGGCTGGCATGTTCGTAGATGACATCGATGGACTTCTCCAGGGTCCCATAGGGATAGATGCCGTCTTTGATGCTTTCGCAGTAGGACTTGATCGTGGCAATCGGGGTCTTCAGGTCATGCGAGATGTTCTGGATCATCTCCTGCTTTTCCTGATTCTGCTTCTTCAGTTCTGCCTGCATGTCCACCAGGGCATCGGCCACCTGCCCGATCTCATCCCGCCGGTTGACGTTGAGCTCGGCGTTTTCCTCATTCTTGATCCGGGTGATGTAGGTGCGGATCTGGTTCAGGGGATGGATCAGCGAGGCCACCCAGAGCAGCAGGAGCACGAAGAGGATCATCACCACGAACGTGTTGTTGTTGACGACATCATTCAGCAGCAGACCCCGGAACTGCTGTTCATAGGCAGACGGGATGCAGGAAACCAGGACCTCATGATCGCTGATCCGGCTCTGGCAGAACAGGATCACCACGTCTTCCGCAAAGTGCTTTTCGGCGGGGATGGTGACCGTGTAGTCGGAGATCTCCGTCGTGGCCTGGGCAGCCTGCGCGGCAATGGTCGCGAGGGACTGTTCCTCAAACTCCGCCGTGCCGAAAGAGGTCAGCTGGCCGGTGTCCAGGTCATAGATGCCCTGGATGATCCCGCTGGTGCGGTCATCCTGATAGGGAACGGTCTCCTGATCCTCTTCCAGATAGTAGGCTGTGCACTGGTGCGTATAGTGCAGCATGTGGTACATCTCGGTTTCCGTGAAGGTCTGCACCGAGGGCACCATGAACAGGGATGAGAACACGGCAAAAATGCCGATCACCAGAACCACAATGGCGATCAGCTGCTGGGTCAGACTCAGTTCTTTCAGCCAAAGCCGCAGTCGTTTCATCAGCCTAACCGGTAGCCGAATCCATAGATGGTATGGATGGTGAGGTTGGGCATCTTCTTGCGCAGACGCCGCATCGTATCATCCACCACCCGGTCACTGCCGAAGTAGTTCGTCTCCCAGACCTTGGACAGAATCTGTTCCCGGTTGAAAGCCGTTCCCCGGTTGTGTACAAACAGCATGAGCAGGTCAAATTCCTTGGTGGTCAGATCTACCGGCTGATCGCCGTCCATGACCACCCGCTTCTCTTCGTCGATCGTATAGCCGTCGACTTCCGTGATCATGTTCTGATCCTTGTAGGTCCGCCGCATCACGTTGTTCACCCGCAGCACCAGTTCCTTGGGCGAGAACGGCTTGGTGATGTAGTCATCACTGCCCTTCTCCAGACCGATGATCCGGTCGAATTCCTTGTCCCGGGCCGACATGAAGATCACCGGCACATCCGGATTGTGACGCCGGATATCCTCGATCAGATCAAAGCCGCTCTTGTCTCCCAGCATGATGTCGAGGATCCAGAGGTGCACATCCTCATCCCCGGTATGCAGGGCGGCCTCATCAAAGGTCAGGTAGGAACGGACTTCATACCCGTCTTTCTGAAGGTACTGCTTGACCAGCTCATTCAGATCTTTTTCATCTTCTACTACTGCAATCACACGTTTCATGCTGTGCCTCGGCCTCTATTCTACCATAAAGACCGGCCGGTAAAAAAAGGAAGGACAGCGCCTTCCTGTCAGGTTCAGATCCCGTACTTCTGACGGACCAGATCGGCAACCTTGCCGGTCACCTGCTGGCAGAGTTCCGTGGTTTCCGCTTCGGCCATGACCCGGATCAGGGGTTCGGTGCCGCTGGGACGGACCAGGATCCGGCCGTTGCTGCCCAGCTGCGCCGCGACTGCCGCCACCGCGGCCTGGACTTCGGCATCCTGCATGACCACATTCTTGTCCTTTACCCGGACGTTGATCAGCACCTGCGGATAGATCTTCAGCCCTGCCGCCAGCTGGGCAGCCGTGCTGCCGGTATCCAGCATCATCTGCAGATAGAAGAGTGCCGTGACCAGGCCGTCGCCGGTGGTCTCGTATTCCTTATAGATGATGTGGCCGCTCTGCTCGCCGCCCACCACGTCATTGTCCTGACACATGCGTTCATAGACATACTTGTCGCCGACCTGCGTCTGCACCACCTGGATATCCTCTTCGGCCAGCGCCTTGCTCAGGCCGAGGTTGGCCATGGTGGTTGTGACCACGGTCCGGTTGTTCAGCCTGCCCTTGGCGGCCAGGTAGCGGCCGCTGGCATACAGCACATGATCGCCCGTGAGCAGGTTGCCTTCCGCATCGGCCATGATCATCCGGTCCGCATCACCATCAAAGGCCAGGCCGAGATCATAGCTGCCCTTCCGCATCTCTGCCTGCATCATCTCGGGATGCGTGGATCCGCAGCCGGTGTTGATGTTGAGCCCGTCCGGATCCCGATTGATGACGGTGAGGTCCGCACCCAGACGCTTCAGCAGCTCGGGGGCGGTGAAACAGGCACTGCCATGACACGTATCCGCCAGAATTTTGACGCCATGCAGATCGAGCGGGAAAATGCTCTGCAGCCAGGACAGGTAATGTTCCAGGCCCTGCGGATAGGGTACGATCCGGCCGATCGCTTCCCGCCTGCTGTAATCCAGCATCGTCCTGCCGTCGAGGTAGTCCTCGATCAGGTTCTCGATGTCGGCCGGCAGCTTGATGCCTTCCTTGGAGAAGACCTTGATGCCATTATCGTAGAACGGGTTGTGACTGGCCGAGACCATGGCAGCGCAGGCAAAGTCTTCCTTCGTCACCAGATAAGCCGTCATCGGCGTCGGGCAGTAAGAGGCCAGACAGACATCACAGCCCTGGGCTGCGATCCCTGCGGCCAGAGCCGCTTCCAGCATGTCGGAAGAACGCCTTGTGTCCTTGCCGATCAGGATGCGCTGTCTGCCGTTCTGACTGAAGTAGTAACCCAGGTAGCGGCCGACCTCAAAGGCCCGCTGCGCACTGAGGCCGACATTGGCCTCGCCCCGGATTCCGTCTGTGCCAAAATACTTACCCATCGTTTGAACCGGTCCCTTCACTGTTCTCTGTATCGGTTGTACTGTCGCCTAAAACATTCAGGGTATAGGTGGACTCTGTCAGGGAGTAGTGCACCAGACCATCCGTCGGCTGCTCCACCTGCAGGGTAAAGTCCTGCACTCCTGGCTTGGCATCGGTCATGTCGACGTAGACCACGATATCATCAGCCGTGACGGCATCGATGTTCTCCTGGGTGCCGGTCACGATCACGCTTGTCGTGGTCTTGTTATCCGGCTGGGAGGTCTTGTAGTTGTTCACGTTGTTGCGGTAGGTGATCCGCACCCCGTCGACGGTCTTTTCGGTACTCTCGCCCAGCGTCACGTTCATCGTGATCTGGTTGATGCTGCTGGAGGTTACGCCCGTCGGCAGGGTAATCGGCCGCAGGATCGTGGAATCCTTGGTGATGGTCGAGGCATTCAGTGTCACCACTACCTGATCGATCTGGTTCAGCACGCTTTCCGGACCATAGATGGTCACGGTCTGCTGGTCCATGGTGATCGAAGAGATGGCCAGGCCGTCTGCCACTTCTCCGGTGACTTCCACCGCGATCGGCACCGTCTTGTTCGGTGAGGTGACCGGGACGGTGACCGTGACCGTTGAAGGTACGATATCGCACTCGACCGGCTGGCCGTCGGAATCATAGGCAACCAGCTTGGCTTCCTGCGTGAAGTCTGCGGTTACCCCGGTGACATCGATCAGGGCCTTGACGAAGGCAATCGAACTCAGCGTATCCGTCGAAGCCCGGACATTGACCTTGGTGTACTCAAACTCCGGGGTGCCCAGACTGTAGATGGCATCCATCTTGTCGGTATTGATGAAGTCATAGGACAGATCAAACTGCTGGGTAGTTTTCTTCTTGAGCGTCAGGATGACGTTGCTGGGATCGATCTTGACCGTCACGTTTTCGCCATAGCCCTGCGCCTGCAGGTGGACGTTGTGCGTGCCTTCGGTCAGACCTTCCAGATCCGCCACCACCGTGCCGTTGGAGTTGACGGCAGCGGTGACGGACGAGGCATCGCCGGAGATGGTGATGTTCGCCGTTTCCGGCAGACCGCTCAGTTCGAAGGTATCCGAGTTATACAGGGCGGTGACCGTCACATTGCTCAGGTCACGGCTGGTCTGCAGCGAGGTCACATTCAGACTGGACTCGCTGTCATAGTTGCAGAAGGCAAAAAGCAGGAGTGCCAGCACGAAGGACACCAGACGGGCATGCTTGGTACTGAACAGTGTCTTGTCCAGGAAGGATGAGATCCCGCGGACGGCCCGCATGGTGAATTCTTCCACCCGCTGGCCGGTCGAGGCGACCCGTTTTGACTGATTGGCAATCCGATTGGCAAGATCCGTCTTGCGCGCATCGGCACGGTTGTTCTTCTGCGTGCTGTCTGCCATCAGTTGTCACCTCCTTTGTCACTGTCCTGGTCTTTCCTGCCATCCAGGATTTCAAAGGTCTTATCCAGCTGATCGGTGAAACCGACAATCTTGGAAATATCCAGCTTTGAGGTATCAAACTGCCGTTCCTGCTCGGCCATCTTTTCCTTGTCCATCAGCACCCGTTCCGGATTGCGGGGCGTCTGGGCCGGCCGGACCTCTTCGGTCGGAATACGGCTGCTGGTCTGCACATTGCGGTAATACGGACGGCTTTCCGGATCCGTCTGCACCGTCTTCTGGACAGAGGGCTGGGCCGGCTGTTCTGCCGGGCTGTCCGGCTGCGGCTCTTGTGCCTCTGCGGCCGGCGTGCTTTCCGGCTGGGCAGCGGCCTTGCGCTTTTCGGCCTCGAAGCGGTTGCCCGCGGCGTTGGCAGGGTAGCTCGGGGTGCTGTGTACTTTATGATGCGGCATCTTGATCTGGGCCGCGTCTTCTTCCAGCTTGCGCAGATCCGTTTCCTTCGTGCTGCCGGCAAACGGCTCCGCCGGTGCTGTTCCGGCCGGCTCGGCAGGCTGCTCCGGTTCCTTCTCCGCCTGCGGCGGGGTGACCTCTTCCGCCTGGATCTTTTCCGTCTTGATGTTCTGTCTGCGCAGCGCCAGCTTGTTGATGATCAGGGCGCCGGTATTGCCGGTACGCAGCTTTTCTTCAGCAGGCTGCTGCGGGGCTGTTTCGGCCGGCTGTTCCGTTTCCGGCTTCTGCTCCGGCAGCCGGGGACCGCCGCTGTGCGGGGTGTTATGCACTTCGGTCTCTTCGCCGATGATGACCCGCAGCAGGTAGTCACGCAGCTGCTTGCGGTCCACCGGATAGATGCGGCCGTTTTCGGCAATGGAGACCGTGCCGGTCTCTTCTGAAACCACAATGGTCACGGCATCGGTGATCTCCGAGATGCCGATGGCCGCCCGGTGCCGGGCCCCATAGCGGCTGGGCAGATCCCGGGTGGTCGGCGGGAAGTAGGCGCTGGCACAGGCGATCTTGTCGCCCTGAATGATCACTGCCCCGTCATGCAGCGGGGTCGAGGTGACAAACAGCGAAACCAGCAGTTCCACACTGACATTGGAATTGATCCGGGTGCCGGTGGCGACATAGTCATCCAGGGGATGCGACTGTTCGATGGAGATCAGGGCACCGGTCTGGTCCTTGCTCAGCATCATGGTGGCGGTGACGATCTGGTCCACCAGATGTTCCTTCTCATTGCCCGTCAGGGTGGTGATCTTCGAGAAGACACTCGACTTGCCCAGGCGTTCCAGCAGCGAGCGGATCTCAGGCTGGAAGATGATGATGATGGCCAGGAAGCCCCAGTTGACAAAAATATCGGCCATGTAGGCCACAGTCTTCAGACCGAGGACCTTGGCAATGCCGTCCACGATCAGAATGAAGATGATGCCCTTGAAAATCTGTATGGTACGGCTGTTCTGCCGGACAATTCGTATCGCATAATAAATGACCAGCCACATGATCAAAATATCCAGGAACGCAAAGACGATCGTACGGATATTCTCCAGGGTCAGCCCCATGTTATAACCTGACAAAAGAGCGTGCTCCTTTCATCGAAACGATTATACCATAATGCCCTCTGGCGGACGCTTCTGCCGGAGGAGAAAAAAAGCTGCTGAGCAGCTTTGGATTGACAGGTGGTGCCGCTTGGCAGAATCGGACTGCCCGTTCATCCTTACCATGGATGCGTATTGCCACTATACTAAAGCGGCCTGTGCTTGATCATTGTATTAAAAAGAGCGGACAAAATCAATACGTTTCCGCCTTTTCCTCCTCCAGGTCCCGCAGAATCGCATAGACCCGATGCAGGGGCAGACCGATGATGGAATACCAGTCGCCCTGCACCGCTTCGACATAGCGGCCGCCGATGCCCTGCACGGCATAGGCCCCTGCCTTGCCCATCGGTTCGCCAGTCGCCACATACTCGGCAATCTCCTGCTCGCTCATCGGCGCCAGGCGCACCTCCGCCACCGTCGTCTCCTGAATCGGCTCCGGACCGCCCAGGACACAGAGACCGGTGATGATCTGCTGGGATCGGCCCTGCAGCTGCCGCAGCATGTTTCCCGCCTCCGCCTCATCCTTCGGCTTGCCGAACTTCTTTCCGTCATAGACCACGATCGTATCGCAGCCGATCACGATGGCCTGCGGATGCCGGGCAGCCACGGCACTGGCCTTGCGCCAGGCCAGCCGGGCGATCTCCTGCTGCAGATCTCCGGTCTCATCGATGCTCTCATCGATGTCCGCCGGATCGACGGTAAAGGCAAAGCCGGTCTTGGCCAGCAGTTCCCGGCGCCGGGGCGAAGAAGAAGCCAGTACGATTTCCTTTTTCATAAACGGATCCTCAGCTGCTATTATAGAGCAAATCGCTTTTATTTCCTGAATCTGCTATACTACTGGCGTTTGGATCCACACGAAAGGAGTTCCTTATTTACATGTCTGAACCAGTACTGGTCATCCTGGCAGCCGGCATCGGCAGCCGTTATGGCGGCATGAAACAGATCGGGAGTTTGACAGTCAGGAAACAGAGTGAAAAGCGGTAAAGCCAGCAGCGATG
>CAIFEQ010000020.1:0-29112 GCA_903789495.1 uncultured Erysipelotrichaceae bacterium
AGTGGTGACATTTTCATTTAACGTGCCTAGGTGACATTTTCATTTAACGATGACACAATGCAGTGAACATTAAGAAAACAGCCCCCGTTTCCGGAGACTGTCTGCTCAGATTTACTTGTCATGCTCGGCCGGATCCTGCATCGGCATCGTAATGACCGGCTTTTTCGGATCCACCGTTTCTTCTTCGGTATCTGCCGTGGGTTCAGCAGCGGTATCAGCAGGTTCTTCTGACGGTGCCGTTACCTCTGTGGTTTCCGCTGCTTCCTGCGGCTGGTCCGTTTCGGTACCCCCTTCTGCGGCTGGTTCTGCCGCCGGCTCTTCTGCCGCGGCTGTTTCAGTCGGCTCTTCTTCCACCGCCTGTTCTTCCGGCTGGCTCAGGCTCAGATCGGCATGATCTTCTTCCCGATCCTCATCCTCATCGGCCTGCAGGAAGGAGAACAGGGATTTCTTCTTCGGCTGTTCCACCTGGACAACTTCCTTCTGGACCTCGTCCTTTGCCTGCTGAGCCAGGAAAGCCTCATTCTGTTTTTTCTTTTCCTCGGCCAGTCTGGCCTCGACCTGTTCATTCACCCGTCTGGTGATCTCGGCTTCGTTCTGCTGGTTCAGCGCCGCCTGCTGACGCTGACGGGCATCCTTGCGGAAACGGGCGATCTTGGCCGACAGATAGATGGCACAGATCAGATCCGAGATGCCGCTGTATACCAGACCCAGGTAGCACAGCGTGGACAGAATCCGGCCTTCCTGCACCAGGTTGAACAGCACCACCCCGCCAAGGACCAGGCAGACCAGGGCCAGAATGAGGAAGAAGGCGGTCCTGCCGAAGCCCATCCGGTGGGCATCGATGGCATCCTGGATCTTGGAGAATCCGGACAGCAGGATCAGCCCGGACAGCAGATAGGGCACCATGCCGGCAAAGTCACTGGCATTGAACCAGATCAGACCGCCCAGCATGATGAACACCACGCCCTCCACGAAATCATTGCGGAAGAGTACCGAGCCAAGGTCAATGACCAGATACGAGACCACCCGGATCAGCCCCAGCACCGCCGAAACGACGGCCAGGGCCTGGGCAATCGTCAGATTCGACGTTGCCGGATACAGATACAGATACACACCCCCTGCCGCAAAGATCAGGGCAGTGAAGATTTCCGACCACTTGATGTTTCTCATATGTGTTTCCTCCCTGAGAAAACCACTTTCATCATAACGGAAATCTGTCGATTGACAATCGGCGGCGTCCTCAGGAAGTCCAAAAAAGGAGTGCCGCATGAGGCACTCCTGACAAAGCTTTCAGCAGATTACTTGTAGAGTTCGACGAGCTTCAGCAGGTGCTCGTAGCGAGCCTTTGCTTCTTCCTCGTTCTTCGTGAACAGCGTGTCCGCACGATCCGGGAACTCACGGGTCAGACGGCTGTAACGGGCTTCGTTCATCAGGAAGTCACGATAGCCGCCGGCCGGTGCCTTGGAGTCGAGCGTGAACTTGTTGCTCTCGGCTGCCGGGTTGAACCGGAACAGGTTCCAGTAACCGCAGTCGACAGCCTTCTTCATCTCGAGCTGGCAGTTCTGCATGCCGCCCTTGATGGAGTGCATCTCGCAAGGGGCATAGCCGATGATCAGCGAAGGACCATGGTAGGATTCCGCCTCCCGGATGGCCTTCAGCGTCTGCATCTGGTTGGCGCCCATGGCGACCTGTGCGACATAGACATAGCCATAGGTCATGGCCATTTCGGACAGAGACTTCGGCTTGATTTCCTTGCCGGCCGCTGCGAACTGTGCAACCTGACCGATGTTGGAAGCCTTGGAAGCCTGGCCGCCGGTGTTGGAATAGACTTCGGTGTTGAAGACAAAGACATTGACATCTTCACCGGACGCCAGAACATGATCCAGTCCGCCGTAGCCGATATCGTATGCCCAGCCGTCGCCGCCGAAGATCCAGATGGACTTCTTGCTCAGATAATCCTTCTGCTCCAGAATCGCTCTGGCCAGCGTGCAGGCCTCGCAGGTGCAGCCTTCGACGATGTTGTCCTCCAGGGCCTGGATATAAGCCTTGGCAGCTGCCTTGTTGGTCTCGCCGTCCTCATAGGTATCCAGCCACTTCTGGGCCGCATCCTTGAGTTCCTGAGCCGTGTATTCCACGTCAATCAGCTGCTTGGTCTTGGCGGCCAGGTCATCCCGGATCTTCTTCTGACCCAGATAGATGCCGAAGCCATGCTCGGCGTTATCCTCAAACAGCGAGTTCGCCCAGGCCGGACCATTGCCGTCATGATTGGTGGTATACGGAGAGACGCTTGCCGGACCGCCCCAGATCGAGGAGCAGCCGGTCGCGTTGGAGATGACCATCCGATCGCCGAACAGCTGGGTGACCAGACGGGCATAGGAGGTCTCCGCGCAGCCTGCGCAGGAACCCGAGAACTCCAGATAAGGCGTACGGAACTGGGAACCCGGAACGGTATCCTTGACCGTATCTTCCTTCACGGAGACGTTCTTGACCATGTAGTCGAAGACCGGCTGCTGCGGCAGCTGGGTCTCCATCTCAACCATCGTCAGCGACTTGGTCGGGCAGACCTTGGCGCACAGCGTGCAGCCCATGCAGTCCAGCGGCGAGATGGCCAGCGAGAACTTGTAGTTCTTGTTGGTCTTCATGTCCACCAGCTTAGTGCCTTCCGGTGCCTTGCCTGCTTCCTCGGCATTCAGGGCAAACGGACGGATCGTGGCATGCGGGCAGACAAAGGCGCACTGGTTGCACTGCACGCAGGTATCCGGATTCCACTCCGGCACGTTCACGGCAACGCCGCGCTTCTCATACGCAGAGGCACCCTGCTCGAAGGTACCGTCGGCTCTGTCGACGAAGGCAGAGACCGGCAGGGAATCGCCGTCCATCCGATCGACCGGCTCCTGGATCGACTTGATCATGTTGACCAGCTTCTCCGGACCTTCCAGCTTCTCTTCGACCGGCTCATCCACCGCATTGGCCCAGGAGGCCGGGACTTCCACCTTCTTGAAGGCAGTGGCACCGGCATCAATGGCCTTGTGGTTCATATCGACGATATCCTGGCCCTTCTTCAGGTAGGAATGCGTCGCGGCATCCTTCATGTACTTGATCGCATCTTCCGTCGGCAGAACCTTGGCGAGTGCGAAGAAGGCAGACTGCAGAACCGTGTTGGTGCGCTTGCCCATGCCGACCTTGGCGGCAATGTCAATGGCATCAATGGTATACAGGTTGATCTTGTTGTTATAGATGTAGCGCTTGGATTCCGCATCCAGATGCTTCTCCAGCTCCTCGAAATCCCACTGGCAGTTGATCAGCAGGGTTCCGCCCGGCTTGACATCCCGGACAATCGGGAAGTGCTTGGTGATATAGGCCGGAACATGGCAGGCGACAAAGTCAGCCTTGGAGATGTAATAGGAACTCTTGATTGGCTTGTCCCCGAAACGCAGATGGGAGACAGTCACACCGGAAGTCTTCTTGGAGTCGTACTGGAAGTACGCCTGCACATACTTGTTGGTGTGGTCGCCGATGATCTTGCTGGAGTTCTTGTTCGCGCCGACGGTGCCGTCGCCGCCGATGCCCCAGAACTTGGCACTGACGGTGCCTTCCGGCGAAGTATCCGGTGCCGGCTTCTCAGCCAGGGACAGATGCGTGACATCATCATCGATGCCGATCGTGAACTGACGGCCGATCGAGCCATCCTTCATGGCATCAAACACCGCGAAGACAGAAGACGGAGCGGTATCCTTGGAACCCAGACCATAGCGGCCGCCATAGACCTTGATATCGCTTCTGCCCAGGTTGGCCAGGGAAGAAACCACATCCAGATACAGAGGCTCGCCGATGGAACCCGGCTCCTTGGTACGATCCAGAACCGCAACCTGCTTGGCGGTTGCCGGAATCGCTTCACTCAGCCATTCCTGCACGAACGGACGATACAGACGGACCTTGACCATGCCGACCTTCTCACCGTGGGCCAGCATGTAGTCAATGACTTCCTCCGCGACTTCGCAGAAGGAACCCATGGCGACAATGACCCGGTCGGCATCCGGAGCGCCGTAGTAGTTGAACGGCTTGTAATCGGTGCCGAGCTTTTCATTGATCTTGTCCATGTACTTCTTGACCAGATCCGGAACAGCCGCATAGTACTTGTTGGCCGCTTCTCTGTTCTGGAAGAAGATATCGCCGTTCTCGTGGGAACCGCGCATGGTCGGATGCTCAGGATTCAGGGCTCTGGAACGGAAGGCCTTCACGGCATCCATGTCGACCATGTCAGCCAGATCCTTGTAGTCCCAGACGGCAACCTTCTGGATTTCGTGGGAGGTACGGAAACCATCGAAGAAGTTCAGGAACGGAACGCGGCCTTCAATGGCGGCCAGATGAGCAACCGGTGCCAGGTCCATGATTTCCTGGACACTGTTTTCGCACATCATTGCGAAGCCGGTCTGACGGCAGGCCATGACGTCCGAATGATCGCCGAAGATGCTCAGGGCATGCGACGCCACTGCACGAGCCGAAACATGGAAAACGCCCGGCAGGAGTTCGCCGGAGATCTTGTACATATTCGGGATCATCAGGAGCAGACCCTGAGAAGCCGTATACGTTGTAGTTAAAGCACCTGCATTCAAAGATCCATGGACAGCACCTGCGGCGCCGGACTCTGCCTGCATCTCTTCAACCTTGACGGTTGTTCCGAAAATGTTCTTCTGCCCTGCTGCAGCCCACTGGTCAACACGGTCTGCCATCGGAGACGAAGGCGTAATCGGATAGATTGCGGCAACTTCGGTGAAAGCGTAGGATACGTACCCGGCAGCTTCGTTGCCATCCATTGATTTGAACTTTCTTTCCATTTTTCCTCCTTCTGATTTAGAGCATGATAAAGCCCTTAGACCGCTTGTATCATAGCATAAAATGCCTATGGCGAAGTGCGTTTCAGCAGAAGAATTGCCCAATTTTATGCGCCTTCCGGGGCGGATTTTCACAAGCCGTTTCCGGAGCCGGAAATTTCTTGACTGAGATCAAATTCCGGCCGCTTTTTCCAACAGAAAAGTCCGGTTTCCCGGACCTGTTTACTGCACGTCTTTCCCGCTGAGGATATCCCCGACAATCAGCCCGTTGGCCGCGGCCTGGGACAGGCTGCGGGTAAAGCCGGCCCCGTCGCCCAGGGCGTAGATGCCCGGGGCATTGTCGAGTTCGAAGTGATGACAGGCCGGCTGGGCACTGTAGTACTTGCACTCCACCCCGTACAGCAGGGTGTCGTAGTTGGCCGTGCCCGGGGCCACCTTGTCCAGGGCATGCAGGGTTTCCAGGATGTTGTCCAGCTGCCGCTTCGGCATGCACAGACTCAGATCCCCCGGCACGGCATTGAGGGTAGGATGCACGGAGGACTTGCGGATCCGCGAGGCATCTGAACGCCGGCCGTTTTCCAGGTCGCCCAGGCGCTGCACCAGCACATAGCCGCCCGAGATCTTGTTGGCCAGACTTGCCACATACCGGGCATATTCCACCGGCTGGTCGAATGGCTGGGTGAAGTGCGTCGAGCACAGCAGGGCAAAGTTGGAATTTTCGCTCTGCCGGCTCTTTTCCTTATAGGAATGCCCGTTGACGGTCAGCACGCCGTCGCTGTTTTCGGTGACGACATAGCCGCGTTCGTTGAAGCAGAACATCCGGGTCGTATCCCCGTAGTGCCCGGCCCGGTAATAGATCTTGGGTTCGTAGATCCGGCTCGAGAAGTGTTCCCAGACCTGATAGGGCAGCTCCACCCGCACGCCGATGTCCACCTGGTTGTTGGACAGATGCACGCCGTTGCGCCGGCACCAGCCCTCGAACATGCTGTTGCCGATGCGGCCGACCGCCAGGATGACCTTGTCCCCCTGTACCTGGCAGACCCTGCCGTCCTTGTGGTAGGTGACCACATGGGTCTTCTTGTCCACATCGGTGACGATGGCCAGGGTGGTGATGGTCACGTGCTCAGCCAGCTCATGAATCAGCTTCTTCATGGTCTGCAGGTTGGCATCCGTGCCCAGGTGCTTGACCTGGGCCTGCTGCATATGCAGGTCATAGCGCAGACAGAGCGTCTTCAGCGCATCATCCGGCATGTACCGTTCCTTGTCCGCGCCGTATTTCATCAGGATGGCATCCGCCTGTTCGATATAGTCCAGGACGGTCTTTTCCTTCAGGAAATCCGGCAGCCAGCCGCCGTATTCGGTCGTGATGTTGTATTTGCCGTCCGAGAAGGCCCCGGCCCCGCCGACCCCTTCCATGATCGCGCAGGGATTGCAGCGGATGCACCGCTCCACCCTGCCGGCCACGATCGGACACTGGCGTTCCTCAATGGGTCTGCCCCGTTCCAGGATCAGCACGCTGGTCTGGGGCTGATTCTCCAGCAGACGATAGGCACACATCAGTCCCCCGATGCCGCCGCCGATGATCACCACATCATACTGTTCCATAGCCATTCCTCTGCTCTAAGAGCCGGATCATTATAACACAGATGAAAAAATCCCTCCGTTTCGGGAGGGACTGCACCACGTTTATTCCTGCGCTGCGTAGGCGGCAGCATTGGCACCGGCCTTCCGGCCGCTGGTCAGGCACCAGCCATGATCGATGCCGCCGTAATCGATGTAGCCGACCTCTTCGCTGAGCAGCACGCCCATCGAATCCGTACCGGCCGCATAGAGACCGGGGATGACATTGCCGTCGGTATCCAGCACCTCAATGTTCTCATTGACATTCAGGCCGCCGCAGGTGCTGTAGCAGTACCCGGTGCCTTTGATGGCATAGTACTTCTGCCCGCTGACCGTCTTCATGTTGTCCGCCGACTTGCCGAACTCCGGATCCGAGCCGCTTTCGGCACAGGCATTGTAGCTGTTCACGGTATCCACAAGATCTGAAGCCCCGGTCTTTTCGGCCAGTTCCTCCAGGGAATCGGCCTCGATGACGATGCCCATCTCTTCGCCGATCTCAAGAATCTTGTCGATGTCGGTGATCGGATCCCCGGTCTCCAGCACATACTGTGCCGTTTCGGGATCCGTCTCGGCATCCGGATTCATCAGCTGTGCAAAGGTCTGAGATCCATCCTGGATGTTCAGCATCATGTAAACCTCGCTGAGACCGTTCTCCCGGATGTCGTCGATATATTCGTCGGTCACGATGGAGTAGAAGAAGTCACCTGCCTTATAGGCATTCTCCGTGATTTCCGCCGCTCCGTCGCCGGCACAGAAGCGGTTTCCGTCCGGATCGACATGCAGGACATCGGAACTGCAGACAATCGCATCGAGGACCTTCTGGTGACTCGGTTCGACTTCCGTGCTCTTGAGATCCGTGGTCGTCCGGGCGGAATGCGCGATCCCGGCGGTATGGATGTTATACGTACCGGCATTCAGATTCTCGATGGCATACTTCAGCATCGTCCCGTCATTCTGATACATGCCGTAGAGATCCATGGCACTGCCCAGGTATTCTTCGGTCATCTCCGCACTGCCGCCGAAGCCGCCGGTTGCCAGGATGACGCTGCTGGCGTAGATGGTATACGTCGTCCCGTCGGCACCGACCGCCTGCACGCCGCAGACCTTTCCGTCCTCATCCGTCAGGATTTCCTCGCCCTTCACCTCGGTCAGATAGGTGCTGTCGGTCTCTTCACAGGCCTCATCCAGCGCCGCAGCATACTGCTGGGTAATGGTGTTTGCGGACTGGTCATAGCTGGCATAGGACACATAGGAATATGTCATGAACGTGGTCAGAGGACTGAAACTGAACGCATGCTCCTCGATGAGCCAGTCCAGCGTATCGCCGGACTCGTCCACCATGAGATCAATGCAGGCCTCCCTGGCATCGCCGTTGGTATCCTCTTTCCACTGTGCCTTGAAGGCTTCTTCATCCACCGGATAGCCTGCTGTACCTGCGGCCGGCTGGACGCTCTCGTCTTCCGGATTGACCGCCATCGGGCCGCCGATGGTTGCCGAAGTACCGCCGACTTTCGCCGCCGCATCAATGCCGATGACCCTGGCCCCGGCATCCGTGGCGCTCAGGAAGGCCGATACGCCCGAACCGCCCAGGCCGACAACCACGACATCATAGCCGTCATAGGTCACGGTCTCCGTGCTCTTTGCCACCTCGGTGTACCACTGGCTGCTGTCGCCGCCGGCCTCGTCAATGGCCTGGGCGACTGCCGTCTTGATCCCGCCGGAGGTTGCCGTGGCACCGGTGATGGAATCCACCGCCAGACTCTGGTATTCCCTGATGCGCGGAATGAGCTTTTCAATCGCGGTACTGGCAATCTCTTCCGTCTCGCCGCCCAGATCCGTCACTTCAATGTCCTCGATGGTATCGGTTCCCAGGGTCACCGTAACTTCAAAAGGACGGGAATAATTATTGCCGTAGACCGTTTCCGTATAGGTGCCGGCCGTCATCGCCGTCTTTTCGGCCGGCGAAGCAGAGCTGCCGGAAACTTCCGCCTGGACCGCCTGGATCGCATTCTGAATGGCCGTGCTGGTCACGGTGGCGCCGGTCACCCCGTCAAAAGACAGTTCGTCGATGGTCCTGCCGCTGTAGTCCGTCTCATTAAAGGCATCGATGGCCAGCGAACCTTTTCCTTCCGTCTCGTCCGGTCCTTCGGCCGAAGCCTCGGTAATGGTGCCGTCGCTGACGGTCACCGTCACCGTGACATCACCGCCATAGCCGGACGATGTGCCCGTGTACACCGTCTCGCTGTCCGCCGCATCTGAAGACCTGCAGCCTGTCAGCGCGCTCAGAAAGAGAACAGCGCTCAGCAGGCAGGGAAAAACCGAATTCTTTCCCGACATATGTTTCCTCCCAAATAGTAAATAATTTATTACTGTATAAATATTAATACAGTCTGGAAGCCTGTCAATACATGCACAAAGCAGAATCTGCCCTGATTCAGACGTCCAGACGGATACGGTCTGCCCGTTCTTTCTTCTTGAAACAGAAGCACCATCCTGCGTTAAGATAGAGTCATATGAAAAAAGCCCAGCCGCATTCCCGGAAAAAAGACATCATGCACGAAACCGACATCATCCATCGGACCATGGCCCTGCTGCCGCTGCTGAACCGGAAAATCGTCAGCCCCTATAAGCCCAGTCTGCCCGAAGGCGTCACACCAGGACAGCTGCAGATCCTGTTCATGGTAGCCGCAGAGCAGCCGATCCGGATGCAGGATCTTGCCGAACACCTCGGTCTGCGCAAACAGCAGCTGAATGCCAGCATCAAATCTCTGGAAAACCTCGGCTACGTCAAAAGAACGACGGATCAGAAAGACCGCCGCTGCGTGCGTGCCTCTCTGACTGCCCGGGGCAGCCGGCTGATGCAGAGAATCGATCAGCAGCTCTATGATCTCCTGGAACCGGCCTTTGATCAGTTCACGCCGGAAGAAAAGGACGACTTCCTGCGCAGCCTGAAATCCGTGCATGCCTATCTGGAACGTCTGCCGGAAAAGAAACCCCGCTGAAAAGCACTGAATCGGTCCGGCCGTTTTCTGCTGCCCTGCATGACCGCAGTACGGGTACTGTCGTTTCTGTGACAGGACCCGTTTTCCTTGACGGCATCCTGCCCATCCGGTTTCTCTGCAGATTTCTGCGCAGAACAAAAAAGGTCCCCGCAGGGACCAGTTGATTTCAGGCAATCAGCGCGCTCCAGCCCAGATAGTACAGGCAGGCAAACACCAGGAAGCAGGCGATGATCGGCAGCGTATGCTTGATCAGGCCGCTCAGCTGGACACCGAAGTGCTCGCAGGACAGCGTCAGGCAGATATGCGTCGGCGAGATCTGCATGGCCGCATAGACACAGCTCATCAGCAGGCACAGCAGCGGATAGCCGCCGTTCGGGATGGCGGAGAAGGCAATCGGCACCATCGTGGTGGTCATCGTCAGCGAACCGGCGACAATCGCACCGAAGAAGCAGATCAGCACGAAGACCAGGAAGGTCGGGATCGGGAACTGCGCGAAGAAATCCGGCAGCTGCGAGACCACATTGCTCTGCAGCAGGATGGCCTGGAACAGGAAGACAGCCAGGGTATTCAGGGTTGTTCTCTTATCGAAGGAGCTGACCCAGAACGGCTTGATTTCCGCCAGGGTGAAATGCCCGATGAAGAAATAGGCAATGATCACGATCACGATGGCAATCAGCACATTCATGCTGAAGCCGACGATCATGACGATGGCAGCCAGCAGCGGCCACATGCCCAGGAAAAAGTCTTTGACATCTGCCGCCTTGCTTACGCTCTCTTCCACACCCTCGGCCTTGGCCGGAACCTTGCCGCGGTACAGGAAGAACATGCCCAGCACCTCCAGCATGGCGATCTCCGGCAGCATCCCGATGACGAACTTGCTGGCCTGCATGTTGGTCAGTGCCAGGGCCGTCAGGATGGCCGAGTAGGTCGGCATGAAGGCTTCGGAGATATGGCGGAAGAAGGAAGCGGCCGTGGCCTTTTCCTCATTGTCCAGCCAGTCGCCGACCGCGGACTGAATGATATCACCCGAGATGATGACGGCCGGGGCAGCCGGCAGCAGGCCGACGATGAACGGCGCTACCGTGCAGGTCACCCAGTTATTGTGGAACAGCCGGGTCAGGGCCTTCTGGGACTGATTGATGGCGTCCCGCTTCTTCAGCATGCTCTGCATGAAGGTAATGGCATACATCATCAGGAGCAGCCGGATGGTCGAAGCTTTGGTCAGATTCTTCCCGATGGCGATGAAGCCGTCCTTCAGCGGGATCTGGAACAGGATCCAGCAGACCACGGCCGCGATCGGTGCGGCAATCATGAGCGGCAGCTTCCGGGCCACCAGGATCAGCATGACAGCAAAAACGATGACGAGTTTCAGTATATCCATACCCTGTACCCCTCCTGCAGAAACGTATGGACATATTTTACGAAGTTCTTACATGCCACGCAAGCGGTTTCAGCGCTCTTCCCGGAAATAGGACAGGCCGAGACTTTCGGGGTTCTGATTCTCCCGCCGGCGTTTCCTGGAAACCGCGACCAGAACGATGATGGTGACCAGGTAGGGAATCATCTCATAGAGGTTCTGCATGTAGGTCACGGAGCTGGCGTGGAAGAAGTCTGCCAGCACGGCAGAGACACCGGCCGGGATGTACAGATAGCTCCAGTAGCAGAAGCCGAAGAGATAGGAACCCGGTACCGCACTGCGCGGTTTCCAGCTGGTGAAGATGACCAGAGCCACCGCCAGCCAGCCCAGAGCCTCCAGGGAACCGCCGTTGTCCCAGGTCCCCTTGGTGTAGTCCATGACATAGTACAGACCGCCCAGTCCCTCGATCATGGCTCCGGTGATGGTGGTCAGATACTTGTACTTCGTCACCGAGATGCCGGCCGCATCCGCCGTGCCGGGATTCTCCCCTACCGCCCGCAGGTTCAGACCGATGCGGGTCCTGTCCAGCACATGCTGGGCCAGCAGGGCAATGGCAATGGCCACATAGGCCAGCAGACCATAGGAGAAGAACAGGGAACTGACGGCGCCCAGTTCGGTGGACAGGAACGGCAGCTTGAAGCGGAAGGCACTGGAGGCCGCCTCGACATGGATCTGACCGACCCCGCCGGACAGCTTGACCAGCGAACCGCCGAAGAAATTGGCAATGCCCCCGCCCAGGATGGTCAGGGTCAGACCGGTGACGTTCTGATTGGCCCGCAGGGTGACGGTCATGAAGCTGTACAGCAGCCCGCCCGCTACCGAAGCAGCCAGGGCACAGAGCACGGCAATGCAGGCCGAAACAGCCGGCACCGGCTCGGCCGTACCGGTTTCATAGAAGAAGGAACCGGCCAGGGCAGCGATGCCGCCGAGGTACATGATGCCCGGCACACCCAGGTTCAGGTTGCCCGCTTTCTCGGTCAGGATCTCTCCGACCGAGCCGTAGAGGATGATGGTGCCGAAGGTGATGGCAGCCGAGATCCAGGCGATCAGCGATGCGGATGTCATGCCTTCTCCTCCTTCCCGCTGCGGAAGCGCAGCTGATAGCTGATGAAGAATTCACCGCCCAGGATGAAGAACAGCAGAATGCCGATCAGGATATCCGAGCCGTATTTATTGAAATTGAAGTCAGAAGCGATCTGCGCTGCTCCGCGGTCCAGGAAGGACAGCAGGAAGGCCAGCAGGATCATGGCAATGGTATTGAACTTGGCCAGCCAGGCCACGATGATGGCGGTAAAGCCACGCCCGCCGGCGGTTGCCGAAGAAATGGTATGACTGACACCGGCCACTTCCAGGAACCCGGCCAGACCGGCGATGGCCCCGCTCAGCAGCATCGTCCGTAAGACGATCTTCCGGACCGGCATGCCGGCGTAGCGGGCGGTGTTTTCACTCTCCCCGACCACGGCGATCTCATAGCCGTGCTTGGTATAGCCCAGATAGATGTAGACGGCGACCGTGACCAGCAGGACGATCACCAGCAGCAGACCGTACTGCTGTCCGAAGGCCGCCGGCAGCCAGCCGGCCCTGGTCTTGGCATTCAGGACGCCGACCGAGTGCGACTGTTTCTTGTCCCAGAGGTCGACACAGAACTCCACCAGCTGCAGGGCGATGTAGTTCATCATCAGGGTAAACAGGGTCTCATTGGTGCGGTAGCGGGCCTTGTAATAGGCCGGGATCCAGCCCCAGAAGGCGCCGCCCGCCATGGCCAGTACGGCCATGAGCACCAGCAGAAGCCAATTGGGAATGGCATCCCCGATATAGATCATGCAGGCGGCGGAAATCAGGCCGCCGATCAGGATCTGTCCTTCTGCCCCGATGTTCCAGAAGCGCATTTTGAAGGCCGGGGCCAGGGCTGCCGAAACACACAGCAGCAGGGACGTGTCCTTCAGGGTCACCCAGAGGCGGCTTTCGGAGCCGAAGGCACCCTTGAACATGGACGCATACACGGCCAAGGGATCCAGACCCGTGATGCTGTGGAGGAAGAACGCACAGACCAGCATGCCCAGCACAAAGGAGAGCAGGCGGATGCCCCAGGCCTGGATCCGGGGAACCTGATCCCGGCGGGCCAGGCGCACCAGAGGTTCTTTCTGTGTCATCTCTGTCATCAGGCGGCCTCCTGTTCTGTTTCCATGCGGGTCATGTGCAGACCGATCTCCTGCTTGCTGGCGGTGCGGGCATCCAGCATGCCGTTGGCCCGGCCCCCGCACAGCACCAGTATCCGATCCGACAGAGCCATCAGCACATCCAGGTCTTCGCCGACATAGATGATGGCGACGCCCTTTTTCTTCTGCTGATTGAGCAGATCATAGATCGTATAGGACTTCTGAATATCCAGACCGCGTACCGCGTAGGCGGTCAGCAGCACCGTCGGGGAAGCTGCGATCTCGCGGCCGACCAGCACTTTCTGCACGTTGCCGCCCGACAGCCGGCGCACCGGCGTGCTCAGATCCGGCACCGCGACGTCCAGTTCCTCCCGGACTTCCTCTGCCAGATGCTGAGAATCCCGGACATTCAGGAACGGCGAAGTGCCCTTGTCATAGTCCTTCAGCAGCATGTTCCCGGTCATGCCCATCGAACCGACCAGGCCCATGCCAAGACGGTCCTCCGGCACGAAGGACAGATGCACGCCCCAGTTCATGATCTGGCGCGGATTGGCGCCGATCAGGGAACGTACCGTACCGGCCGGATCATGGTAATCGATCCGCGAACCCGGCTGACAGACCTGCAGCCCGGCAATGGCCTCCAGCAGTTCCTTCTGCCCGGAGCCGGAGATGCCGGCCACGCCCAGGATCTCGCCGCTGCAGGCGGTAAAGGACACATCATCCAGGGCCTTCAGCCGGTTGTCATCCAGCACCGTCAGATGTTCCACCACGATGCGGGGCTGCGGATCCACGGGCTGCGGCCGTTCGATGTTCAGGGTCACCTTCCCGCCGACCATCTGCTCGGTCAGCGTGTGTTCATCCGTGTCTTTTGTTTCCACCGTGGCGATGAATTTCCCGCGCCGCAGGACCGATACCCGGTCACAGACCTCCATGACCTCATTGAGCTTGTGGGTGATCAGCACGATGGCCTTGCTATCCTTGCGCATCTCCCTTAAGACCGCAAAGAGCTTCTCGGTTTCCTGCGGAGTCAGCACGGCGGTCGGCTCATCCAGGATCAGGATGTCCGCACCCCGGTAGAGCACCTTGATGATCTCCAGGGTCTGCTTTTCCGAGATGCTCATCTCGTAGACCTTCTTGTGCAGATCGAGGCTGAAGCCATACTGCTTCATGATCTTGCGGATGCGGGCTTCGGAAGCTTTCAGATCGTATTTCTGCCCCGGCACATGCTCGCCCAGGACAATGTTCTCCACGGCATCGAAGACTTCGATCAGCCGGTAGTGCTGGTGCACCATGCCGATGCCTAACGCATAGGCATCCATGGGAGAACGGATGGAGACTTCCCTGCCGTTGACAAAGATTCTGCCGGAATCAGGATAGTAAAGACCTGCCAGCATGTTCATGAGGGTCGTCTTTCCGGACCCGTTTTCGCCAAGAATCGAGAGAATCTCGCCATAGCGTATGGTAATGCTCACATGATCATTCGCGACAACCGATCCGAATGTCTTCGTGATGTCCCGCATGACGACAGCTGTTTCCTGTTCCATAAGACCTCCTTGCCTGCGGCGGAGAAAAAGACAAGAGGGGAAACTGTCAGAAGGACAGCTTCCCCGGTTCCTGCGTCAGAAATACTGTGATTATTCAGCGCCCGACTCTTCGATGCCGTCGATGCGCAGATTGAAGTACGGAGCAGAACGGAAGCCGTCCGCCACATCAGACTCATGGAAGGCACCGTCATGCACCGGGAAGATATCCGCTTCGCCGTCGAAGTCCAGATCCACGCCGTCTTCGTCGGTCAGGGTCTCCCCGTCCACCGTGAAGGTCGAGGTATCGAAGACTTCAATGGTGCCGTCCTGCAGACCCTGCTCGACTTCCGCCACCTTCTCGGCCGTTCCTTCGGCGCAGGCATCGCCCAGTTCGGTGATGCTCACGGCACCGGTCTCATAGCCTTCGGCCCAGTTGGTCGCGATCTCTTCGTCGTTCAGATAGCAGTCAAACGCATAGGTATAGTAGACCGCCCAGTTGTTGGAGGCCGAGGTCAGCGCGACATCCGGGGCGACCGACAGCATCGAGACGTTATAGCCGACACTGTAGGCAACCGTGCCGTTGTCCGTGAAAGCGGCTTCGACAGCACTGGGAGCGCCGGTGGAGTCGGCATGCTGGGAGATGATGACACAGCCCTCAGCCATCAGCGAATTGGCCGTCTCCCCTTCCTTGGTGATGTCAAACCAGGAGTTGGTGTACTGCACGTACATATGCACATTCGAGACGATCGAACGCACGCCCAGATAGAAAGCCGTATAGCCGGAGACCACTTCGGCATACGGATAGGCGCCGACGTAGCCGATCTTGATGTCTCCGTCCTCCGTGAAGGCTTTCGGCATGCTGGCCTGTGTCAGGGTGCCGTCATCGATCATTTCCTGCAGCTTCAGGCCGGCAACCACGCCGGACACATAGCGGGATTCATAGACCTTGGTGAAGGCATTCTTGAAGTTGTCCAGGCCGGAATCCGCAGCGGTATCGCCGGTCATGGCCACGAAGGTCGCATCGGGATGCTCGGCAGCAGCTGCTTCCATGAACGTCTGATGACCATAGGAATTGGAGATGATCAGACGGGCACCGGAATCATACAGATCGTTGGCCGCATCCTGGCAGTCCTGGGTTTCGCCGACCGAATACTTCCAGAGGATCTGGTCGTCCGAAATGCCGAGTTCCGCAGCTGCAGCCTTGATGCCGTCGATGTGCGCGGCCGTGTAGCCTTCGTTTTCATCCCCGACGAGAATGACCCCGATGATCTTGTCGGACGAAGCGGCCGAACTGCTGGCGGCTGCCGTACTGCCGGAAGACGAAGAGCCTGATGAGCTGGAGCAGGCTGCCAGCGAACTGAGCAGCGAAGCGGCGAGCAATGCACGTACTACCTTCTTCATGTTCTTTCCTCCCTTATCAATCACACCGCAGAGCGGTGAAACTTAACCCCGTAACTTAAAAAGCGGTCTGCACCCAGTCCCGCTTTGTATAGACTCTTCGTCTGTGCAGTATCCTTCCCTGATACTGAAACAGAATACTTCCCGGTTTCCGATCCGTAAGGTCTTTTCACTTCTTTCCCCCAGAAAATATAGTTCATATATACACGCTTTCACGGAATTGTGCAACAGATTTTACCGTAATCTTACAGCCCGGGGCGGCTTTCTCCCGGCCTCTCCGGAGCAACACAAAACCCGCCGGGAACAGCGGGTTTCAGATCCTTACTTGTCGATTTCCCGGACCTGGGCGGGCTTGGCCGCTTCCCAGATCAGCCGGGCATCCTCATCGCTGAGTTCGATGTCCAGGCACTTGCAGGTATCCCGCATCGTTTCGACACGGCGGAAGCCGGTGAGCAGGTTCAGATTCGGATACTGCTTCAGAGCCCAGGCCTCAAACAGGTTGGCATAGGAGCAGGCATATTTTTCCGTCAGCGGCTGGACGGCTTCGAACATCTTATGGATATTGGTCCGGATCGGATCATGGATCCACGGCAGCTTGCCGCGCACATCTCCCTTCGGGAAGGTACGGTCCACATAGTCCGGGGCGGTCAGGAAGCCTTCCTCCAGCACGCCGTAGACCTGGAAGGTGGTGCCGTGTTTTGCTACGGTCGGGAAGTAGCTGATCCCGTGATACGGGGCCAGCAGGGAGAACTGCTCCTGCACCAGGGCAACCGTACCGTACTTCTCATATTCATCCAGATCGGCCGGCTGGGAGTTGGACAGACCGATGGCCCGTACCTTGCCTTCCTCAATCAGCTCCTGCAGGGCACCCATGGTCTCTTCGACCGGCCAGTCCTTGCATACATAGTGCACGACGATCAGATCGATATGATCGGTCTGCAGCCGTTCCAGGGAATCCTCGACATCCTTCTTGACGGCTCTGGCACTCGTGTCGTTGTTTACGGTATAGCCGTCGCGCTCATAGTGGAAGTTGCCGCCGTCATTGCGCCAGTTCAGCGAGCACTTGGTCTGCAGCAGGAAGTCATCCCGTCTGCCCTTCAGGGCTTCGCCCAGCAGCTTTTCTGACATGCCGGTGCCGTAGACCGGAGCGGTGTCAATGTAGTTGATGCCGAGATCCTTGGCCGCATCCAGCAGATTCGAAACATCCTTGACGGCCGGATTCATATCCGACCAGACGCTGCCGCCGCCGATGCCCCAGGCGCCGAATGCGACGACCGAAGCGTTCAGATCTGTCTTGCCAAGTTTCTGATATTTCATCTTTATCTCCTCCCTGCATTCCTGCAGTTACTGCCTAGAACAGGTCCGCCTCCGGCAGACCATGCATCATATCCACCGTCAGGGCCCGGAAATCCTCTGCCGCCGCAGCACCGATCGCCAGCCCGTTGAGTTTCTGGCGCACGCGGACATAGCGGAAGACCTGCTTCTGCCGGGCACTGCCCGACGGGAACTGACTCTGATAGGCGCCTAACGCCGCCCGCTGCCGGCCGGTATAGCCGCTGACATCATAGCGGAAATTGGCGGCACTGGACGCATAGTACAGCAGCAGTCTTACCGGAGCGCCCTGCAGGCCATATTGGGCCATGACACCTTCGTTGCGGGCCTGCACCGCCAGCCGGGACACACAGCGTCCGGCATTCAGGTGGTCAGGGTGCAGCTCGCTGCGCACCTGCGGGTCCGTGACAAAAAGCACCTGCGGCTGAAAGGCATCCATCACTTTCCCGATCGCCAGGAACAGATCCCGGGGTTCATAGAAGCCGCCGTCGGAAAAGTCCAGAAAACGCACCGGCACGCCCAGACAGGCCGCCGCCCGCCGCGCCTCTTCCTGCCGCAGGGCAATGGTCTGCTCTGCGGTCAGGTCTTTGGGCAGATGGCCTCTGCCATAGCGCCCGTCTGTACAGACCAGAAAAAGAACCTGCTTCCCCTGCGCCGCCAGCCTGGCCGCCGCAGCTCCGCAGCCCAGTTCCAGATCATCCGGATGCGGGCCGACCATCAGAAAACGGTCATAGTCTTCCAGACGGATCCGGAAGAGTGTGCTGCTCATCCATTGTGCCAGAATTTCAGTCGGGGAAATCATTAAGCTCAGTTTATCACACAAGCGCTTACAGATCTGCCCGTTTCCTCTAAAATGGGGGCAGAAAGAGGACTCCTCATGAAAACACTGTATGGAATCACAACAGCCATGACCACGCCGTTCACGGCCGAGGGTGAAGTGGATCTGGAAGCCCTGGCCAGGCAGACCGAATTTCTGATTCAGGCAGGCGTCAGCTGCCTCTACCCCTGCGGCACCACCGGCGAGATGATGCTCATGACAGCCGAACAGCGGAAACAGGCCGCGGCCTGTGTGGTAAAGGCCAATGCCGGCCGGCTGCCGGTCTTCATCCATGTCGGTGCCCTGCGTACCGCGGATACCCTGGAGCTGGCCCGGCACGCCGCGGATATCGGGGCAGACGGCATCGGTGTGATCACCCCTTCCTTCTATCACCTGAGCGATGAAGAGATGATTCATTACTACACCGCCATAGCCCGAGCCATTCCGGCTGACTTTCCGATGTATCTCTACAACATTCCGCAGTGCACCGTGAACGATCTGAGTCCGGCCGCCTGTGCGGAAACTGCCCGTCAGTGCCCCAACGTCATCGGGGTCAAATACAGCTATGCGGATCTGCACCGCACCCTGGAATACCTGCAGGTCAGAAACCATCAGTTCCATGTCATGGTCGGCTTTGACCGCCTGCTGGTCCCGGCCCTGACCATGGGCTGCGACGGGGTGGTTTCCGGCGTGTCCAGTGTCTTCCCCGAACCCTTCGTGGCCCTGTACCGGGCTTATCAGGAGCAGAACCAGGCCGAGATGCAGCGACTGATGTGGCTGTGCAATGATCTGGTCGTCAGACTTAAGGCCGGTTCCCGGCTGGAAGTCTTCAAAGCAGCACAGACCATGCGCGGTCTGCCAGGCGGACACGTGCTCTCACCCCTGCTGGATCTTTCCGAAACGGAAAAGGAAACGCTGCAGAAAGAGCTGCAGCCGTATCTGGAAGCCTGGCCGCTGTCCTGAACCCGACACAAAAGGAGAACAACAGTCTGCTCTCCTTTTCCGTATGCGCTGATTATTTCTTCAGAGCCCGCTTCTGTCTGCGGATCTCTGCCTGCATGCCCTTGTCGGTGCAGGCCTGCACGCAGGTGTAGGCCTGGGCAAAGATGGCCTTCTCCAGAGCCTTGTAGGCCAGCTTGGAATCGGTGTGCTGCAGGAAGCCTTCCTGGTGCGTGCCATAGCCATCGGTATTGCCGACAGCCAGATTGGCATAGACGGTCGGGCAGACCTGCGAGACGTTGCCCACATCGGTCGAACCGGCACCCGGCCCGTCCGGACGGATGATGTCCTTGACGCCCGCTTCCTTCATGCCCTCCTGCAGGACATCCAGCAGCTTCGAATCAAAGACACAGTTGTCAAAGCGGTTCTCAAAGTACTTCCACTCGTAGGTGGCGCCGGTCATCAGGCAGGCCCCCTGGGCGATATTGAGGACCTTCTTTTCCAGCATGTCCACGCTTTCCCGTTCCGCGGCCCGCACTTCCCAGCGGCTGACCGCCAGAGCCGGCACGACATTAGGCGCCAGGCCGCCGTTGATGATGACACCATGCATGCGGACATCCGGGGTGACATGCTGGCGCAGGGCATTGATGCCGTTGAACATCAGATAGCAGGCATCCAGGGCATTGATGCCGTTCTGCGGTGCCGCAGCCGCATGGCTGGAAACACCATGGAAGGTGAATTCAATGCCGTTGAGGGCCAGAGCCTGCCCGCCGACCATCGACTGGGTGCCGCCCGTAATATGAATCTGCATGGCAAGGTCCATGTCGTCGAAGACGCCCTGCTCTGCCATCGGGATCTTGCCGCCGGTGGTTTCCTCTGCCGGGCAGCCCATATAGCAGATCGTACCCTTGATCAGTCCTTCATCGATCAGCTTTTTCATGACCATGGCCGTGCCATAGGTATTGGCCGCGATCCAGTTATGCCCGCAGGCATGTCCCCACTGATCCTGATTGGGACCGAAACCGGGCAGGGCATCATATTCGGCCAGCAGGGCAATGCGAGGCTTGCCTTTCCCGTAGTCTGCCTCAAAGGCCGTCTCCAGACCGGCCAGCGGTTTCCTGATCCGGAAACCGGCCTCCTGCAGACGGCCGGTCAGATACTCTACAGCGTGAAATTCATGATCCCCGCTTTCGGGGTGACTCCAGATCTCGTGGCTGACCGCTTCGGCGTCCTTCAGCACCGAGGCGGTGACTTCATGCAGGTGTTTCTTCATTTTCGCATCCATCTTTCCCTGAACTCCTTTTCCTTTTTCTTATTTTATCAGTGCCGCTGCGGGTCCTCATAACATTCCGCAAAACGTCCGGAAAAAGACGGTGCCAGGCCCTGCTCATGCAGGTGCTCAATACCGCCGAATTCCAGCACCCGGAAGGAAACGGTGCCTTTTACCCGTTCCTCGGTGACGACTTCCGTGACACTGGAAGGCTGAGCTTCCAGCTGATGCCAGAAGGGAACCGGTGAGAAATTCAGCAGATGGGACAGCATCACGATCTCTATGCCGAAGTGACAGATCAGACAGATGGTGTCGTGATTCCCCTGCTCTGTATGGTACAGCAGACCCTTACGGACATAGCCATATCCGGCCAGCAGGTCATCCAGTTTCCGGCAGACCAGGAAATAACGCTCCTTCACCCCGGTCCGCACATACTCCGGATAGTCATACCAGGCATTCCGGTCAAAGAATTCCGGGTGCCTGGTCCAGTCCTGCGGCAGCCAGTCCCAGGGGATATCCATCTGCCTTCCCCGGTAGCTGCGCGGCATCGGCTGGTCGAATTCATGAAGCCAGAAGAGCACTTCGGCATCCTTTCTGCAGGACTGCAGAACCGGTGCCGCCGTAGCCAAAGCCCGCCCGTAAGGTGAGACATAGAA
Organism: uncultured Erysipelotrichaceae bacterium; assembly: GCA_903789495.1. GTDB lineage: Bacteria > Bacillota_I > Bacilli_A > Erysipelotrichales > Erysipelotrichaceae > Bulleidia. Next base: position 20,969 of record CAIFEQ010000020.1, read on the forward strand.
AGCCGTGATCTGCTTTTCTGCCAGATACCCGGCCAGAGCCCGGGCTTCCTGATGCCCTTTTTCTGTCAGGGTATGATGCGCATAATCCGGTTCACCATGCCGTACGATCAGGATCCGCATAGACTTTCCTTTCTTCTGTTTTCTCCATTCTATCCCTGTCTCCGCTCATCCGTACATGCGCACTCAGGCAGGATTACATTTCCCGGGTAAAAGAAAACCGCAGGGTTCATGCGGCTTGATGGTCATTGGTGGAGCTGAGGGGAGTCGAACCCCTGTCCAGGAATTGTTCCACATTCAGACGTCTACAGTTTAGTTCTCTGATTGATAAGACGGTGCCATGACAGGGAACCACCCGAACACCGAATCAGTCTGTAAGATTGTCGGGATCCTCTACCAGACTACTCGATTCACCTTAGTCACCTGGTTACACAGTCTGCTTCAGGCGACCTACCAGCAGACCGGCTCAGCTGCAGACTCGTCTAGAGTCAATTAAGCAGCGAATGCAAAACTTCTATTGTTGTCGTTTCAAGTACTGGCGGTTAGGCCGCCGCTCCACTGCAGTCTGAATCAAACAGAAACCTGTCGAAACCAGGACAGCCCCGTCTGACGCACTGTTTCTCAAGTGCATAAGCAGTTTAGCACGGGAAACAGGAGCCTGCAATCACTCCTCCCAGATCCCCTGCCAGAGTACCCGGTAGTGCGGATGATAAGCCTGCAGGTACTGCGCGGAGTGCTGCACGCGCGGATAGGCATTGCCCCGGCAGTAGGCCAGGAAAGCATTCCACTCTTCCTCGGAAAACGGAAAACCGATGCCCGCAAAGTTCTTCTTCACCAGCTTCAGCTTTTCCAGATATTCCGTCAGACTGCCCCGGGGTGCCAGGGTGCTGCGGAACGTCCAGTCAGCCACCTGTTCCAGGGTATACAGCGTTCTGGCCCGGGCCAGGTTCATGCGCACGCGGTGGCCGCCGATTTCTTCCGTCAGATCCTGTGAAGGATCTGGCTCGGCTGTTTCCCATTCTGCCTGCAGGGCTGCTTTGATCGCTGCGGCATCAGAGTCCGGTTCTTCTGATCCGAAGTGATTCTGGTAAATCAGCTTCACCGCATCCTGCGGCCGCATGGCCGGGTATTTCCGGGCCTGTTCCTGCAGAATTTCCAGCAGTTCTTCCATCTTCTTACTTATTCTTCAGGGCTTTTTCCATCTGCCGCTTGGCGGTACGGATCTTATCGCTTTCCCGCTTGTCATACAGGGCCTTGCCCTTGGCCAGGGCAATCTCGAGCTTGGCCCGGCCGCCGCTCAGATACATCCGCAGCGGTACCAGGGTATAGCCCTTGAGACGGACCTTGTCATACAGCTTGCGGATCTCGGCCTTGTGCAGCAGCAGCTTGCGGTCGCGGGTTTCATCCACGTTGAAGATATTCCCATACCGGTACGGGGCAATGTGCATGCCCTTGATCCAGGCCTCCCCGTTGCGGATGGAGATGTACGCATCCTGAAACTGCACATGCCCGGCCCGGACAGACTTGATCTCCGTACCGGTCAGGACAATGCCGCATTCAAACGTATCCTCAATGAAATAGTTATGTCTTGCCTTGCGGTTGACCGCGATGTTTTTCTTCTGATCAGTATTTCCGGCCATGGCTCCCTCTGCTCCTCATTTTACCCGATCTTCCGCCATGCGTGTTCGATCTGTTCGGAGCATAGGGACGGGAAGGACGATCCGGCACATTCTGGCTGGCCAGGGTGAAGTCCACGGAACGGTTCTCCTTGGACGCACCGGTCACCTTGATCTTCACCTTTTCGCCGACCCGGAAGGTACGGTGGGTACGGGACCCGACCAGGCAGCCTTCTTCTTCGTCATAGGTGTAATAGTCATTGGCAAGCGAAGCGATATGCACCAGGCCTTCGCAGGTGTTCTCCAGCTGGACATAGAAGCCGAAGCCGGTGACGCCGCTGATCAGACCGTCGGCGACTTCGCCCAGGTGATCGGCCATGTACTCGGCCTTCTTCATGTCATCCACTTCAAACTCGGCATCGGTGGTGAGCAGTTCACGGCTGTTGCACTGCTGTGCCAGTTCCGTCATCCGGGTCTGGTCCGCTTCCTTTTCCCGGGCGCTGTCGCAGCCCTCAAAGGCGTACTTCCGCAGCATTCTGTGGACCACCAGATCGGGATAGCGGCGGATCGGGGAGGTGAAGTGCAGATACTCTTCCTCGGCGATGCCGAAATGCCCCAGACACTTGGGATCATAGACTGCCTTGGCCATGCACCGCAGCAGCTGGGAAGCCAGGATGGGATATTCCGCACTGTCCTGAATGGAGGTCAGATAGTCCTGAATCCGCTTCGGCGTGATGGATTCCCCGGCCGGGATCACAAAGGGATGACCCAGGCGGAATGCCGTCCGCCGGAACTGTTCCAGCTTGCGGGCCTTCGGTTCATCGTGGATCCGGTACAGGCAGGGAATGTGATGGGTATTCATGTAGTCCGCCACACAGACATTGGCCGCAATCATGCAGTCTTCGATCATCCGTTCCGCCCGGCCCCGCACCCGCTTGCGGATGTCCACCGGATGCCCCTTCTCATTCACGATGATCTCGGCCTCATCGGTATCGAAGTCGATGGCGCCCTTGCTCCTGCGGGCAGCGCGGATCTTTTCCGCACAGGCCGTCAGGTCGGTAAACAGCGAACCCAGGTAGGCATAGGCCGCACAGGTATCCGGATCGCCGTCCAGAATCTTATTGAAGTTGTTGTAGGTCATGCGCTCGTTGGAGTTGATGACCGACGGATAGACGGCATACTGCTGCACCGTTCCGTCCGGACGGATGGTCATGTCGCAGGTCAGCGTCAGCCGGTCTTCCTGCGGGTTCAGAGAGCAGATGCCGTTGCTCAGCACGTGCGGCAGCATCGGGACGACGCGGTCCGTCACATAGGTGCTCATGCCCCGGCGCAGGGCTTCCTGATCCAGGACGCTGCCTTCCGTGACATAGTGTGAGACATCGGCAATGGAGACCTTCAGCTGCCAGCCCTGTTCCAGGGCGGTGATGGATACCGCATCATCGAAGTCCTTGGAATCATCGCCATCCACGGTGATGGTCACCACCCCGCGCAGATCGGTGCGCCCCTGCAGCTCCGCCTCCGTGACTGCCTGCGGCACCGCCTGGGCGGCATTCAGCACCTCCTGCGGGAATTCCAGGGGAATGTCATGGTCCAGCAGGACACTGGAAATATCCACCCCCGGATCATCCTTGTGCCCGATGATCTGCTCGACCGCCAGGCGCAGCGGCGAACCGTATTCCTCCACCTTCAGCAGGACCTTCATGCCCGGCACGGCTTTGAAGTCGTGCGGCACCCGGATGGTCACCAGGTGATTGCGCAGCTTCTCGTCATCCAGCATGCACCGCATGCCCCGGGAAGTGCCCATGAAGGTGCCGATGAAATGATCCTTGGCATGTTTCAGAGTATGCTCCACGATTCCGCCGGTCTCATCCCAGGTCCGCACCAGCACGGTATCCCCGTCCAGGGCATCCTTCTGATCCTTGGCCTGGATCACAATGCTGTTCATGCCCTCGCGGTCAATGAACCCCAGCCCCCGGCGGTTGACATGCAGAGTCCCCTCAATCAGACCCGACTGTTCCCGGGTCTGGTATTCATTCTTTCTGGTCCGGATCAGCTCGGCGTCTTCTTCCAGCTCATCCATGGCCTTGTCAAAGGCAATGAAATCCGCGCTGCTCTTCAGATCCAGGGCCTGTTCCAGCGCCTGGCGGCTCAGCGGGATATGACTGCTGCCGACAATTTTCAGTATCTTATCTTTCATGTAAACTCCTCTTAACAAAAACAGCCGGCCAGGCCGGCTGTCGCACTCAATCCGCGATTCGAATCAGAATGATCAGGACGAAGAACAGGACCCCCAGGACAAACGTCAGGTTGGTAATCACTTTCTCCGATCCCCGTTCCTTGACATTGGCGAACAGATTCAGACCGCCGTTGCCGCTGAAGGCACCGGACAGTCCTTCTGCCTTGCCGCTCTGCAGCAGCACCAGGATAATCAGGAACGCACTGTCTACCATCAGTAGCGCATTCAGCAGTGAAAGATTCATCGTTTTCTGCTCCTTCCGCGTGCCACATGATTATACAGGACTGCGCCGCGAATGTAAACCCGGTCCCCGGACTCAGCGCTTTGTTTCCGCCTGCTGCAGCGCCTTCAGGAACCAGCGCACCTGATCCGAAGGCGTCCTGCTGTAGAGGATGCCGAAGGGAATCGTATGGTTCCAGCGCACCGGCATCAGTTTCACCAGCGGATGGACCTCCTGCCAGTCATCCACCGCCAGCAGGGCAATATTCTCATTCTCACAGCGCGAGAAGATCCTGATGCCGAAAACGGAAAAGTCTTCAATCCGGATCTCCGGATAATGACGGCGGACCTCCTGCCGGACGGCATCCATCTCTTTGAAGAGTCCTTCAGCCGGCATCAGAATGGCCGAACCCCGCAGATCTTCCAGGCAGAGTTCCTGTTTTTCCGACAGCGGATTGCGTACCGGTACGGCCAGCCGCAGGGGCATGTTTTTCTGGAAATAGGCCTGGCAGCCGGTCCGCTCCAGCAGCTGCTGGTCATAGAAGGCCTGCACCACATCAATGCCGGTTCCCAGATTCGCCAGGATGCTGTGGGCATTATCGACATTGTTGCGATAATCCACCAGCTCCAGCTCCATCCAGGGCTCTTTCTGCCGCAGAGTCGGGAATTCCGAGATCAGGGATGTTCCCGGTGCCAGCATCGAGATCCCCAGCCGGATCCGGCTGGGCTGTAACTCCGCTTTTTCCCGCGCCCGCTGAACGGCCAGGTCCGTACTGCTCAGAATCTTCTTCATGTCCGTGTAGAAAGACTGTCCGGCCGGGGTCAGCTTCAGGCCGCGGTGCGTGCGGACAAACAGCGGAAAACCCAGTTCCTTCTCCAGCACATTGATCTGCCGGGCCGCCGCCGGCACGGAGATGTACAGCTGGGCCGCGGCTTTGGAAAAGCTGCCGGTCTCGGCGGACTTCAGAAACGTTTCGATGTTCGGCTGAAAGAGCTTCATGTTCATGGCAGGTTCATTATACAGTATTAACCTGGTGTTAACACTGCTGAAGCAATCTGAAATTCTTTGCGCCGGCTTCCTTTTTTATACTTTTTTCTGAAAGCAGCGTCCTGCTGCGAAGGAGAATGCTTGTGCGGAAAAGAATGAACCTGAGACGGCGCATCCCTGTTCTGTGCACCGCCGCTCTGCTGGCCCTGACGGCCGGCTGTTCCTCTTCTTCTTCGGGAAAGTACACGGCCGGCACCTATACGGGCACCGGTACGGGCATGAACGGAGAAGTCACGGCAACAATCACAGTGGACACAGATGAAATCACGGCTGTCGAGCTGGGTCTGGACAACGAGACCCCGAGCATCGGTCAGGCCGCCGGTGAGGAGCTGATCCAGCAGATTCTGGACAGCCAGTCTGCCGACATCGACGGTGTGACCGGTGCAACCTACACCTCAAACGGCGTCCAGGAAGCCGTCCAGGATGCCCTGAACCAGGCGATGGGCGTCCAGGAGACTGCCGATCTGTCGATTCCGGATGGCACCTACGAGGGAACAGCCAACGGACATGGCGGACCGCTGACGGTTTCTGTCACTGTACAGAATAATCAGATCACCGCGGTTGAGGTGACCTCGAATCAGGAAACGGCCAATGTGGCAGACTATGCCATGACGCATATTCCGGAAGAGATCGTTTCCCAGCAGACGCTGGCGGTCGATGCGGTCACCGGTTCGACTGTTACGTCAAGAGCCGTGCTGGCTGCCGTGGCCGACGCCATTGATCAGGCCGGCGGCGACAGCGCTGCCTGGGAAGCCCAGCCGTATGAAAAAGAAGTCACGACCTATTCTGATATGGAAACCACACTCGTGGTGGCAGGGGCCGGCATCGGCGGCCTGTCCACGGCTGCCTTTGCGGCCGAACGGGGCATTCCGGTCATCGTGCTGGAAAAGAATGATGTGGTCGGCGGATCGCTGCGCTATGCGGGCGGCGGCTTTGCCATTGCCAATTCCGAACACGTCACCGATGAAATGGGTGACGATTCCCTGGAGAACATCATGGCCTGGGTCCATCAGCTGAATGACGACACTGATGCCCAGAACCCGATTGATGAAGACTTCGTGGAATACCTGCTGTCCCAGTCCGGTCCGGCTTTCGATGAAATGCTGGATATGACCGGTACGGAAGTGACTTTCACCGCGCCTGATCCTTATATGCGGGCCGGTTTCAGCAGAGGTGCCGCAACGGCTGATACGCTGGCTCAGTATGTCCTGGATCACGGCGGCCAGATCCTGACCGGTGTCACCGTGACCGGCATCAACATGGATGGCGATACCGCCGTCGGCCTGACAGCTGAAAACGAGAATGGTTCCTTCACGGTCAGTGCCGACTATGTCGTGATCGCCACCGGCGGTGCTTCCTATACCAAGGAAGACCTGCTCGAAGAGGTGACACCGTCGCTTGCCAATGTGCATGTCTACAACGAAGCCAATGTCGGCAATACCGGCGACGGCTATGACATGCTGGAAGCGGTCGGGGCTTCCTTTGACGGCCATGATGTGTACAAGAACGGCTTCTATGATTTCGCCGATTCCCTCTACATCACCTGGGCCAACCAGCCGGAAACGGCTTCCACCATCATCATCAATGCGGACGGCGAGCGTTTCTACAGCGAATGGCCGTTTGATCGGGGCATGATGACCACAAAGATGCTCGAAGAAGGCTCCGGTGCTTACTACATCCTGTATGATGCGGTCGACATGGACGCCGACTTCAGGGCGCAGCTGGATGCCCTGGAGGAAGACAGCAGCGTTTATGTCACCGGCGCAGACATTGAAGAACTGGCACAGAAACTGAGCATTGATCCGGATACACTGCAGGCCACTGTCGACCGCTACAACGGCTTCTGCCAGAGCGGCGTAGATGAAGACTTTGGCAAGGATGCGGCCTATCTGCAGGAATACACCGGTGAGGAAGGCTATTATGCGGTCTACACCATGCCGGGTTCCTGGGGCACCATGGGCGGTGTCAACACGAACCGGGAGATGCTGGCGGAAAAGGAAGACGGCACGTACTTCCCGAACCTGTATGCTGTCGGGGAAATCTCCACCGGTCAGCTGTTCTCCGAGTACTACATGGGCGGTTTCTCACTGTCCTACTATATGACGGAGGGCAACCTGGTTGCTCAGGATATTGCCTCCAAGATGTAAGAATTCTCCCCCTGACTGGCGTTTTCGCCGGTGCGTCAGAGCACATGCCCATGCATGTGCTCTTTCGTTTTACTGAGTATATGCTTCATGCACGAATACTGCCGTTCCAAAGGAAAACCGGAACTTCCGGTTTTCCTTCTTTCCTATCCTGTGACGCTGCAGCCGCTGTCGCAGCCTTCGGCGTCATTGGCCTGCTGGGCTTCAGCGGTCTGGGTGCCGAGCGCTTCCAGCCTGCTCAGCAGCGCAGCTTTCTTTTCATCGGTCCAGTAATCTTCCGGAGCGATGTCATCACTGCTGATGTCGCAGGTTTCATCATCATAGCCGATCAGCGTGCCGTTCTGCACGAACAGCACCAGGGGCATCAGCACCTTGCGGTTGCCGTCGTTGTCATAATGCACCAGATCCGTACTCAGCGTTTCCAGATACTCCGCAGCCTGACTGTAGTAGCCGGGATCTTCCGTCTTGTCGGCATACAGGTTGTAGTACAGCACTCTGGTGATGCCGGATGCCTGCATGGCCTCATTCAGCAGCGGTGCATAGGCCTGGCACCACGGGCATTCCGGGAAACCCAGGTAGATGACGCCGGTGCCATGTTCCAGCATGGTCATCAGGGAATCCTGGTCGGCAAAGACAAACACGTTGTCTGCCGGCACGTCGGGATAAAGTTCGCTGAAGCGTTCGCTGTCTGTCAGAACGGCCGAAGCACTGGCAGAGGCGCTGGCCGTGGTCTCTGCTGAAGCACTGGTTTCCGCCGCCGTACCGGCGCAGCCGGACAGCAGGCAGATCCCCAGCAGGAGGCTGAAAATCCTCTTCATTTATTTCCCTGTGCCCAGAACCAGTTCGCCGAAGGCCCTGCCCTTCTCCTTCAGAGCAGCCAGATC
>CAIFEQ010000020.1:29122-38188 GCA_903789495.1 uncultured Erysipelotrichaceae bacterium
TGAATCTGATTGTCACGCCGTCCTGGACCTTCATGCCCAGCTGCTTCATGCGCTCGCTCAGATGCGGTACCGCTTCGCCGCTCCAGCCGAAGCTGCCGAAGCACAGGCCCGGCTTATTGCGTACCTGGACGGCGTGCAGACCGGTCAGCAGGTTGTAGACCGGCGGCAGAGCCTCACCCAGAATGGTCGGCGAACCGACCAGCAGACCGTCACAGTTCAGAATCTCACTGGTCACCTTCACAGGATCATCGTTCTGCATGTCATGCAGGGAGACGTCCAGATCCCCGGCTTCCCGGATGCCTTCGGCCAGAGCCTTGGCCATCATGCCGGTATAGCCGTAGGCACTGACATAGGCAATGACCACGGACTTCTTCTCCTTGACCGGTGCGGCAGACCATTCTCTGTACTTCTCCACCAGTTCCGGAATGTGGCTGTCCAGCACCGGGCCGTGTCCTGTGCAGATGATGTCCACATCCAGGGTTTCCAGCTTCTTGAGGCCATTGACCACGAAGGGACGGGAGAAGGGACCCAGGATGTTGTCATAGTAATACTTTGCCGCATCCCAGTACCCTGCCTCATCGGTAACCTTGGAACGCAGCACTTCCTTGCTGGCATAGTGGGCACCGAAGCAGTCGCAGGGAAACAGGGCCTTAAGCTCCGGGCAGTAGGTCCACATCGTATCCGGCCAGTGCAGATTCGGCAGGGCGAAGAACTGCAGCGTCAGACTGCCCAGCGACAGCGTGTCGCCGTTGCGCACGATCTGGTAACGGAAGTCCTCCCGGTTGCAGATCTGCTTCAGGTTGCTGATGGCTGCCGCCGTACCGATGACGGTCAGGTTCGGATTCTTCCGCAGCAGCAGATCAATCCCGCCGGCATGATCCGGTTCCGTGTGATTCATGATGATGTAATCAATCTGATCCAGCGGTCTGACCTCTTCGATCCGGGCCAGATATTCATCAAAGAATCTGGTCTTTTCCGTTTCGAAGAGGGCGCTTTTTTCCGAGCCGGTCACCAGATATGAGTTATAGCTGGTGCCGTATCTGGTCGTCATGATGATGTCAAAGGTCTTCAGATCAAAGTCTTCAATGCCGACCCAGTACAGGTTTTCCTTCAGTTTCAGACTGTTCATAATTTCTCCTTCTGATCCGGAATCAGTGTAGCACAACTGGCCCCCGGGGTTACAGACAGACACCTGCCTGCTGAGAGGCAGAACCGCAACAAAAGGCACAGGGCCGGGAAAGCGGCCGCCGTGCCTGTGAAGGGATTACTGAATCTTGACGTTGTAGAAGGCAGCCTTGCCGAGGTACTGTGCCTCGTCGCCCAGCTCGTCTTCGATACGCATCAGCTGGTTGTACTTGGCAATCCGGTCGGTGCGGCTGGCGGAACCGGTCTTGATCTGTCCGGCATTGACCCCGACCACCAGATCCGCGATCGTGGTGTCTTCCGTCTCGCCGGAACGGTGCGAGACCACGGCAGTGTAGCCGGCCCGCTTGGCCATCTCGATGGCATCCAGGGTTTCCGTCAGGGTACCGATCTGATTCAGCTTGATCAGCACCGAGTTGGCAACGCCCATCTCGATGCCCTTCCGGATATAGGTCGTGTTGGTGACGAACAGGTCATCGCCGACCAGCTGGATCCTGTTGCCCAGGCGTTCGGTCAGCTTCTTCCAGCCGTCCCAGTCATTTTCACCCAGACCGTCTTCGATGGAGATGATCGGATACTTGTCCACCCAGGACTCATACAGATCAATCATCTGATCCGTGGTCTTGGAACCCATGCCGGAACGCTTCAGATCATACTTGTGTGTCCGGGCATTATAGAGTTCCGAGGCAGCCGGATCCAGGCAGATGCAGATATCCTTGCCCGGCTTGTATCCGGCGGCCTTGATGGCTTCGACAATCAGCTCCAGCGGTTCTTCATTGCCCTTCGTGCAGTTCGGGGCATAGCCGCCCTCGTCGCCGACGTTGGTATCATAGCCGGCCTTCTTCAGGATGGTCTTCAGGGCATGGAAGGTTTCTGCTCCCATGCGCAGCGCTTCCTTGAAGGAAGGCGCCCCGACCGGCATGATCATGAATTCCTGCATGTCGACCGTGGAGTCCGCATGCTTGCCGCCGTTGAGGACATTCATCATCGGGCACGGCAGGACCTTGGCATTGGCGCCGCCGATGTACTTGTACAGCGGCATGCCGTAGAAATCCGCCGCCGCCCGGCAGCAGGCCAGGGAAACCGCCAGGGTGGCATTGGCCCCCAGCTTCGACTTGGTCGGCGTACCGTCCATGGCGATCATCAGCTCATCAATCGCAGTCTGCTCGGTGACATCCATGCCCAGCAGGGACGGCCCGATCTTCTCGTTGATGTTCCTGACGGCTTTCAGCGTACCCTTGCCGCCATAGCGCTTCTTGTCGCCATCACGCAGTTCCAGCGCTTCCCGTTCACCGGTGGAAGCACCAGACGGAACCAGAGCTCTGCCCCAGGCACCGCTCTCGGTGGTCACTTCGCATTCCACCGTCGGGTTGCCGCGGGAATCCAGGACTTCTCTGGCATAGACACTTGTGATATAAGGCATGTTCATTTACCTCTTCTTTCCTTATCTGACGGCATCGATGATGGCCTTGAAGCTGTCTGCCTTCAGCGAGGCACCGCCGATCAGCGCGCCGTCGATATCGGCACAGGCCATGTATTCCTTGATGTTGGCCGGCTTCACGCTGCCGCCGTACTGGATCCGTACGGCCTCGGCGGCTGCCGGTGTGAACAGTTCCTGCACGGTCTGGCGGACCAGCTGGCAGCAGGACTGGGCAATGCCGGGATCGGCGCTCTTGCCGGTGCCGATGGCCCAGATGGGTTCATAGGCAATGATCATCTGCGCCACCTGCTCGGCTGTCAGGCCCTGCAGAGACTCCTGCAGCTCCTGTTTCAGGACGGTCTGGGTCTGTCCGGCATCATACTGGGCCTCGGTCTCCCCGACACACAGGATCGGTACGATCCCGGCGGCAAACAGGGCCTTGGCCTTTTCCGCACAGGCGGCACTGGTCTCGCTGTAGTAAGTTCTTCTCTCCGAGTGGCCGATGATGCAGTACTTAACACCGATTTCCGTCAGCATCGGAATGCTGATCTCAGCGGTGTAGGCACCATGATCATACTGACTGCAGTTTTCCGCCCCGATCTGCAGGTGTCTGGCGTGCTGCACGCAGACGCCCAGATCGGTATAGGGGGCACAGATGCCGAAGACCGCGTTCTCACTGCCGGTCAGATACGGGTCGACTTCCTGCAGGAAGGCTTCGGCATCCTTCTGCAGCATGTTCATCTTCCAGTTGCCGAAGATGACGGGTGTTCTGCTCATGCCTTGTCACTCAGGACGGCAATGCCCGGCAGCTGCTTGCCTTCCATGTATTCCAGCGACGCACCGCCGCCGGTCGAGATATGCGTGAACTTGTCGGCATAGCCGAACTTCTTGGCCGCCGAGGCAGAATCGCCGCCGCCGATGACCGACATGCAGTCCGGCAGGGCTGCCACGGCTGCGCAGATGCCCTTGGTGCCGGCCGCGAACTCTTCCTTCTCGAACACGCCCATCGGGCCGTTCCAGAAGACGGTATGGGCTCCTTCCAGTGCCTTGGTGAACAGGGCAATGGTCTTGGGGCCGATATCCACTCCCATCATGCCTTCCGGCATCTTGTCGCAGTCAACCGTTTCGATGCGGGTCGGGTTGTCCAGGTTATCGGTGATCACGGTATCCACCGGCAGGATCAGCTTGTCGCCGCCCTTGGCGATGAACTTCTTGGCGTCTTCGATCTTGTCGGTTTCCACCAGGGAGGTGCCGACACCATAGCCCTTGGCGGCGATGAAGGTATATGCCATGGCGCCGCCGGCAATGACCTTGTCTGCCTTCTCCAGCAGGTTGTCGATGACGCCGATCTTGTCCGAGACCTTGGCGCCGCCCAGCACGGCCACAAACGGCCGGGCCGGATCATCCAGGGCCTTGCCCAGGTACTTCAGTTCCTTGGCGATCAGATAGCCGCCGGCATTGGGCAGCAGGGCCGGGACACCGACCGTGCTGGCATGGGCTCTGTGCACGGAGCCGAAGGCATCCTCGACATACAGATCGGCCAGGGAAGCCCAGTACTTCGCCAGTTCCGGATCATTCTTGGTCTCGCCCGGCTCATAGCGGGTATTCTGCATGAGCAGGATTTCTCCTTCTTTCAGGCCATGCACCGCGTCTTCCAGCTCGGCGCCGCGGGTCGCATTGACAAACTTCACCGGCGCGGACTGCAGGCCGGCCAGGGCCTCGGCCACGATGCTCATGTCATTCTTGGCCTTGTCCTCTTCGGTCTTGATCTTGCCCAGGTGGCTGAACAGGATGACCTTTGCCCCATGCGAGGTCAGGTAATTGATGGTCGGCAGGGCCGCCCGGATCCGGGTATCATCGGTTACCGTTCCGTTTTTGTGGGGGACATTGAAGTCCACGCGGACCAGTACGGTCTTTCCCTTGACGTTCAAATCTTCAATCGTTCTTTTTGCCATTCTGATTCCTCCGTTCTTATTGCCCAAGGCACATTCTGTAGAGTTCCTCATACAGCAGCGCGCTCTTCTCCCAGGAGACATCGGTTTCCATCGCCGACTGGACCAGACCGGTCCAGCCTGCTCTGTTGTCATAATACTGCCGCAGCGCGTAGCGGATCGTATACATCATGTCAGAACTGTTGGCTTCTGTGAAGCTGAAGCCGTTGCCCTCGCCCGTGAACTCATTGAAGGGCTTCACGGTATCCCGCAGGCCGCCGGTCTCCCGCACCAGAGGCAGGGTTCCGTAGCGCTGCGAGATCATCTGCGAGATGCCGCAGGGCTCAAACAGCGACGGCATCAGGAAGAGGTCGGCCCCGGCATAGATCCGGTGCGCCAGCTCTTCGTTATACCCGCAGTAGTAGACCGCCTGGCCCTTATGGCTGTTCTCCATCCAGCGGAAGGCATTCTCCGCATCGCTTTCGCCGGTGCCCAGCACCACCATCTGCACGGCGGTGCTGAGGATGTCATTGAGCTTTTCGGTGAGCAGATAGACCCCCTTCTGCCGGGTCAGCCGGGAAACCATGGCGATCACGCAGACTGCGGGATCCTGTTTCAGGCCCAGTTCCTTCTGCAGGGCCTTCTTGTTGACCTTCTTGCCCCGCACCCAGTCATGTTCGTCATAGCGGCGCACCAGGGAGGGATCCGTCGCCGGATTCCAGATCTCGGTATCGATGCCGTTGGTGATGCCCCAAAGATCCTCCCGGCGGTAGCGCAGGACGCCGTCCATGCGGGCCCCGCCCTCCTGGGTCAGGATCTCGTAGGAATAGGTCGGGGAGACGGTGACGATCTTGTCCGCATAGACGATGCCGGCCTTCAGGAAGCTGATGCCGTTGTCGAAGCGGATCGAACCGTTGTCAAAGTAGTAGTACGGCAGGCCCAGACAGCTCGGCAGCATCTCCACCCCGAAGTTGCCCTGGAAGGACAGGTTGTGGATGGTGAAGACATGCCTGATCTGCTGGTAGCGCCAGTCCTCCCTGAAGCAGACATGGCACAGCAGCGGCAGCATCCCGGTCTGCCAGTCATTGGCCTGCAGGATCTCCGGGAACCAGTCCAGATAGCCCAGCATGTCCAGCAGCGAACGCTGGAAGAAGGCAAAGCGCTCGCCGTCATCCTGATAGCCGTACAGTCCGTCCCGTTCAAAGTAATGCTGGTGCTCGATGAAGTAGTAGATGACCCCGTCGACCTCGGTCTGGTAGTAGGTGGCCGGCTGATCGATCCAGCCGGAGTGCACCCGCACGGTCCCGATGCGCTGCAGACTCGGGTAGTACTTCTGGATCACCGACTCATACAGCGGCAGAACCACCCGCACGTCATGGCCGCGCTTGGCCAGGGCATTGGGCAGGCTCTGCACGACATCCGCCAGTCCGCCCGTCTTGACAAAGGGCAGACCCTCACTGGCGGCAAACAGGATTCTCGTCATGTCCCCTTCTTTCTAGATCCGGTCTCTTCTGCGGACGTAGATCGGATCGTTCTCCGTCCCTTCCAGATTATGCACCACGTGGACCTTGGCATACTTGTCCACGATCACACAGCTCAGATGCACCTCTTCGGCAATGTCCGAATCCGCCATGATGATCGAATTGGTCAGCACGGCATTCCGGGCAATATGCACATTCCGGCCGACGATACAGCCGGTCAGGCTGCCCTCGATGACACAGCCGTTGGCGATCACGCAGTCTTCCGCCGAGGCGGTTTCGGTATAGCGCGTCGGAGCGGAGTCGTTGGTCTGGGTATAGATCGGCCAGCCGTCCCGGAAGAGCTGCTCGGCCATCTCCGGCTCCCGCAGTTCCATGGAAATGCGGTAGTACTCCCGCAGGGAATTCAGACAGCCGACATACCCGCGGAACGGGATGCCCATGATCTGCATCTGGCCGGCGGAGTCCCTGAGCTGATCCTTCAGCCAGTACAGCGAAGAACTGGCATAGGCGCTGCGCACGAAGTCCAGGAAGATCTTCTTGGTCATCACGTAGCACTCCAGGGAGATGTTCCGGCTCTTGGCGGTGCCGTGGTTGCGGTCGATGCCGGTGATGCGGTGATCCTTGTCCAGCGTGAGCATGTCGCAGCCCAGGAACTGGTTTCTGGCCTCGTTGGTCGGCTTGTAGAGCACCGAGATCTCGGCACCCGATTCGATGTGCTGGCGCAGCACATCGTTGAAATCGATGGAATAGACGAAGTAGCTCGGGGCGATGATCACATACTGACAGGGATCTGCCTCGATGTACTGTGAGTTGAGGATCAGGTTGGCCGCATCGGTGTTGTAGATGGGAGACTGAAACACCCGTTCCCCGTACAGGATCCGCAGGCGGCCCCGCTTGGAGTTGATGCCGTAGTTGGTGCCGTTGCCCAGATGTTCGATCAGGTTGCGGGGTTTCTCCTTGCAGTAGACCTGCACATGATCGATGCCGGAGTTCGTCATGTTCGAGAGGATGAAATCAATGATCCGGTAGCGGCCCATGAAGGAGATGGCCGGTACCGGCCGGTAGGTTCCCAGTCCTTCGATATCCGCGATACTGTCTTCAAAATTGATGATGCCAAGGGCGTCCATGTTCAGTCCTCCTTTGCCGGCACATCTTCGGCAATCAGGGTAATGTTCTCGGAATCCGCCGAGCCGCATACGCAGCCTTTGCCGATATGCACATTGTCGGCGACCAGGCAGCGGGTCACCCGGGCATTGTCCTCCACCACCGCACCCGGCTGGATGACGGAATCCCGGACCACTGCCCCCTTGCGGATGAGGCAGTTGGTGCCCAGCACGGAATTCTGCACCGTGCCGTAGACCACGCTGCCCTGGGTGATGTAGCTGTTGTTCACCTTGGCTCCCTTCAGGATGTACTGCGGCAGGGCATTGACATCTTCGGTATAGATCTTCCAGCTGGGATCGCCGAGATCCAGCTCGCTGTTGTCGTTGAGCAGATCCATGTTGGCTTCCCACAGGGAATCAATCGTGCCGACATCCTTCCAGTAGCCCTTGAAGGCATAGGCCATCAGCTTGCGCCCGTCTGCCAGGTAGGACGGAATGATGTCCTTGCCGAAGTCATGATGACTGTCGTTCTGATCCCGGTCGTTCAGCAGATAGCGCCGCAGCATCTTATAGGTGAAGATGTAGATGCCCATTGAGGCCAGCCGGCTCTTGGGATGGGCGGGCTTCTCCTCAAACTCATAGATCTGCCCGTCTTCCTTCGTGTTCATGATGCCGAAGCGGCTGGCATCCTTCCGGGAGACTTCGATGACGGCGATCGTCGCATCGGCGTGGTTTTTCTGGTGATACTCCAGCATCAGTTCGTAGTTCATCTTGTAGATGTGGTCCCCGGACAGCACCAGCACATACTCCGGATTCAGGGAATCCAGGAAGTCGATGTTCTGGGTGATCGCATCGGCCGTGCCCCGGTAGACATTGAAGTTGCCTTCCGCCTTCTCGCGCGGCGGCAGCACAAACACGCCGCCGTCATTGGTGTTCAGGCCCCAGTAATGATCCTTGGCCACATAGGCGTTGAGCAGGACGGATTCGTACTGCGTCAGCACGCCGACATTATGGATATCCGAGTTAGCACAGTTGCTGAGCGGGAAATCAATGATCCGGTACTTGCCGCCGAAATGAACCGCCGGCTTGGCCGCCTTCGCGGTCAGATCCTTCAGCCGGGTGCCCCGGCCGCCGGCAAGTATCATGGCCACCATATTATTGGCTCGCATACCTTTACACCTCCAGGAATGAAATGATTCGTATCTCTGTTTCTATTATACGGCTGTTTTGCCGCAATCTGAGCGCTTTCGGGCCGCTTTTGCCCGTTTGGACCGAAAGAAAAAGGACGGCTTCACCGTCCCGCTGTCTTCTGCTTCAGATAAGCCCGCACATCCGAGATCAGATACAGGGATCCGCAGACGATCACACTGCCCGTTTCCCCGGCCAGGCTGATGGCGGTATCCACCGCCTGCCGCCAGTCCTCGATGACCTGCTGTCCCTGGCCGGCCAGCCGGTCCGGATCGGCCGCCCGGGCGGCATAGTCGATGGCCGTGATGAGCAGGGTATCCACCTTCTTCTCCAGCATGTCGCGCATCTGCGGTCCCTGCTTGTCCTTCAGGGCACTGAAGACCGCAATCCGGGGATGCGGCAGCTGATCCAGGGATTCCGTCAGCGCCAGCATGCCTTCGGGATTGTGCGCGCCGTCGAGAATTACCAGCGGCTTTTCCGCCACCTTCTCAAAGCGTCCCGGCCAGCTGTGACAGGCCAGGCTGTGCACGATCCGGGGATCTTTCCAGTCATAACCCAGAGCCTGCATGACCTTGAGAGAGACCGCGGCATTGTGTTTCTGATACCGGGCATAGCTGGCCAGGCGGTATTCCTGCCCCCGCCAGCACATCCTGGCCGGGCCCAGATCCTGATAGGGTTCGTAGAGGTACAGCCGGCTGCTGGTCTGCACGGCCTTACTGGCCGTGACAAGAACGGCACAGTCGGGCAGATTGCCCAGCACGACCGGGGTCTGCGGCTTGAGGATGCCGGCCTTCTGGGCG
>CAIFEQ010000021.1 GCA_903789495.1 uncultured Erysipelotrichaceae bacterium
TGTCACATTCCAGCTCTCTTCTGCTCGACAGTTAATTATTGAGGAAGTTCACAATGATGCATACGCAAACGCTTTTGTGGGGAGGTATTTTTTCATGTCAGAAGCCATTGAGCCCAGCAAGAAGAAAGAGCCCTTCTTCGGCATTCCTTCTTTCTGGATGGCTCAGCAGAAGGACTGGCGGACCACTGTCATCCGGTCTTCACTGAGCCGTCTTGCCTATCAGATCATCTATCCGTATCTGTCTCTGTACATTGTTGCCCTGGGGGCCCAGAAGACCGAACTGGGTACCGTCATGGCCATCGGCCTGCTGATCTCGGCCCTGTTAGGACCGGTGACCGGCGGCTGGATTGCCCGGCAGGGCACCAAGAAGGTCTATCTGGTCGGTATTGCCTTTGTGTTTGCGGCCTATATGACCTATGCCCTGGCCGGTAACTGGCAGGTCTGTATTGCGGCCATGATCCTGTACTACATCGGGATCGGAACCGCCTCGCATGTCTGCGGCACCATCTGCGGCAGCTGTCTGCGCAACTGCGACCGGGCCAAGGGCATGCTCATCTGTGAATCCCTGGCCGCCGGTCTGCTGGGCATTATCGGTCCGCAGATCGCCATCCTGATCCTGGTCGACTTCGTCCACTGCAACCCGGATGCCGCAACCGCACATGACTATCATTATCTGTTCTTTGTCGCCGCGGCCATCACGGTCATTCAGTTCTTTGTCGTCATGATCCGGCTGTCCAATACCCGCTTCAGAAGTGCCAATGCCGAGAAGGTCTCCGTCCTCAAGGAAGGCGGCGAACTCCTCCGCAGCAACAAGCAGCTGAAGAAGTGGATCATCGTCAGCGCCATCGGTACGGCAACCCAGGGCATGGTCATGCCTTACATTCAGGTCTTCGCCGGTGAAGTCAAGATGGCCTCCGTCGCCACGCTGGGTACCATGGTGACCGCCCAGGCCGTCACCTCGATGATTCTGGGCTACTTCGTCGGCGGCATCGCTGACCGGGTGGGCCGCAAGAAGGTCCTCTGCGTCATCTGGCCGCTGTACTGGATCAGCCTGATCCTGCCGATGACTGCCCGGAGTTCCTGGATGCTCATTCTCAGCGGCATCCTGCAGGGCTTCTACAACATTTCCCTGACCCTGACTGCCACGATGTCCTTCGAGCTGGTCTCCGCCAAGAACATGAGCACCTGGCTGGGCATTACCCGCCTGACCGGCAACCTGCTCTCCGCCATCCTGGCTGTGGTCGGCGGCGCCATCTACGACACCGTCGGTCCGTTCGTCCTGTTCACCAGCTTCATCCTGCTGGAAGCCTGCGTCAAGCTTCCGCTGATGCTCAGTGTGCCGGAAACCCTGCACGATCAGAAGAGCACCGAAACCTACTGAAATTCTGTATTCCCGGGAACAGCTGCGGCTGTTCCCTTTTCTGATGATGCCACCGGTACGGCGAAGCCAGGATTCCGGAGAAACCGAGCCGCCTTTCTGTTTTAACCAGAGCTGCTATCGTTGTATATGGCTGAAGCTCTTTGAGTCTTCAGCCATGTTTCATGTCCGCAGCAAATATTTCTGTTCCACCGGAATACAGGCTCATCGCATCAGCATAAAAACAGAAATTCTGACTGGCTCTCATGTCCCGGATCAGCAGGAATGAATGCTCTGCGCAGACCGGAATAATCAGACAGCAGCAGAAGGATTGCAGCAGAAGCAGACCGGGAACTGAAAAGCCATGGCCAGCACAATGCAGGCCCTGTTCCCGGCAATGGATGAAGAGAGGAAATATCCGGTCGATCCCGATCCGGATCAGAAAATGAAAGATGATAAAGAGCGTAATGCGCGGAAGGAAGAGCTGACTGGACGAAGAAAACGCCCCGAACAGCCGCAGCGCGAAGCTGTTTGCGATGACCTGCTCCACACAGCCCACGAAGCAGGCGGCCATGGCGGCCCGGGGATCTGTCTTCACCACCCCGATTGTAACGGAAGAGAAGTTGTTATTCTTTGGCGAGCATTACCTGTCGCTGTCCTTCCAGTAGAGGGGCGCATGATTCGGGTTTGCCTCCGGCGTGGGCACGGGATCCCGCCAGGTCAGAAGGTACGACTCCGGTTGAGACAGGCGCGGGTTCAGGAAGAAGGGCATCACCAGGATGGGCTTCTCGGAGGCATCGATGACGTAGGTCTTCCAGAAGTTCTGGAATCCCGGCTCTTTGTAGGAAGGATCCATGGCCAGCTCCAAGGCATCGCTGTAAACAATGAAATCACCTGCCGAGTTGGTCGAAAGCACAAAGGGAACCTTGGCATGTTTCCTGCTGGGAGTATCCGGCGTAATGAGGAAATAGAGCAGGAGGTGCGTGTCCGTGCGCTTCCAGTCCACCATCTCCAGGCTGTAGTACCAGCAGTGGATCCTGGTGAATCTTGGCTGGCAGGATGCCGGAGCGGGACAGGCCAGAGGCAGAAGGCCATGAAAGGGCTCTTCGTCCAGCTCGGCGCGGGTAAAGTCGATGACGGCGCCGTTGACCGTGCCATTGATTTCGCTTTTCTTGAAGTAGAAGGAGAAGCTGGTGGCTTCTTTGGGCACCAGAAACGCCGCCGCCCTTAAAAGCAGGCGATGTGGGGCCAGGGAGATACCGGGGAAGCGGGTGACAAAGCCTTCGGGCGTGACGATAGGCAGGCGGGTGAAGGAACGGCAGGGTTTCTCATCCGCGGCCAGGTAGAAGTCCGTATCCATGGTGCTGAAAGGCCGCATTGCGGCATCGCCGGTATTGTAAAAGGCGGTTGTGACGAGCAGGCAGTCCTGCGCTTCATTTCCTTCCTCCCGCATCAGGCTTGCGGAAAAAATGCGGTATTCCATATCTCCGAAGCCCAGCGTGGTGCTTTTTCTGAAGTGTGTGTGGGTGTTGAGGGAGGCAATGTACTGGTCCGCGTGGCGCCGTTTACTGGCAAGGACGGAATCCAGAAAACGGGATTTCTTCTCCTCGCGCTTTTCCAGCTCGTAGTCCTGACCGGCAGGGCCGGGCCGGAGGCCCATGAGACGCAGGACCCGGCAGGGACCCTCTTCGGCGAAGGGAGATTTGCAGGCCAGAGCGTTTCTGACGTCATGCATCGTATTGCCCGGGGCGAGATAGGGTTCCAGGTGCTTCAGGTTTCTGGAGCGGGCGGGCAGCCCGTAGGTTACGGTATCGCCGCGCACGATCCGGGCTTCGCCCTGCTCGTCGCAGAGGGAAAGGAGGGCGGCGTCACTGTCAAAGATGCTCAGGGTGAGCACGGGAAAGTGCATTTCCTGGCAGATCTCTCTGCCCGCATCGCTGAGATCTGCCGCCGCGGGACAGTCGAGGAAGAGCCAGCTGCCTTCCCTGACGGCCTCCTTCAGATCGCCGGCCGTACCGGTGTCATCCAGCAGGGCCTGCAGTCGTTCTGAGGTTTCCTCATCGGGGTCCTGGATCCTGAGGAAGAGATAGTTGGCAAAGGTTCCCATACCGCCTCCTTGTTTCTGTCTTTACGATACAGGAAGAAAGAAGAGGATTGGGCAAAGAAGAGGTAAAAAATACACCGGCCTTCCGGAGGTGCTCATGGACCGGCTGACCTCAAAACCTGAAAGAATCATGAGGCAGGCCAACAGGTCTGTGAGAACACGCCCGGAATAATCCTCTGTTCCTGCCCGCAGACAGGAACAGCGGACATGCTAAAATAAGGACAGGAGCGGCGCATGAAGAATCTCCTGCCGATCGGCGAAATGGCCTCGCTCAATCATGTGACGGTGGCTGCCCTGCGTCTGTACGCAGACAAGGGTCTTTTAAAGCCGGCCGCTGTCAATCCCCATACCGGCTACCGCTATTACGATATCAAGCAATCTGGCCGTCTGGATCTGATCAAGACCCTGAAATCCCTGGGCATGAGCCTGGAAGAGATCAAGGTCATCCTGGACCGCCGGGAGCCGGAAGAGATCGAAGCGGTGCTGAAGGAAAAGCGCCAGTCCATCGATCGGGATCTGCACCACCTGCAGCTGCAGGAGGCGGCTGTGGACCACTGCCTGCAGGCCCTGGAGCGCTACCGCTGTGCCCCGCCCGAAGGCACCCTGACGCTGGAATTCATCGAGGAACGCACCATCTACGCCATCCCCTCCAGCATCGATTTCTATGCCTATGAAGGCATTGACATGTATGAGCGTTCCCTGAACCTGCTGCGGGATAACCTGGCGGCCAATCAGCTGCCCTCCCTGAACTACTTCAACATCGGCACCACCGTGGATGCGGAAGACTTCACCGCCGGCCGCCTGAAGGCCAAGGAGATCTTTGCCTTCGTCCAGCCGGAGTTCCCGGCCGAAACCGAAAAGCTGCCCAGGGGCATGTATGCCTGTACCTACGCCAATGGCTACCGCCAGGAACCCTGCAATGCCGAGAAACTGCGCCAGTGGTGCCAGGACAGTTCCTACACCGTCACCGGCGACTATATCTGTGAGATCATCACCGAGATGAACCTGTTTGAAGAGAGTACGGAGAGGAGCATGTTCCTGCGTCTCCAGGTGCCCGTGATCTTCCCCCGCTGAGCCCAAACTCTGCAGTACCTGAAGAGTCTGCCGCCTCACAAAGAGGTTCTTCTGTCCGGTTATTGACCGGATTTTTTCTTCTGTCTGCGTCAGGAAAAAATCCCGCTGAGGGGATTCTGATGCGGTTTGTTCCGGGTCCTGATATTTTCTGCACAAGTGCCCTTGACTCTCTTACGACAGGAGACAGTACATTGTGAACAGAAGCACAACGCAGAAGGAGAGAAGATCATTATGGAAAAGATCAAAGTAGTACAGTACGGCTGCGGTAAGATGTCCAAGTTCATTCTTCGTTATCTCTACGAAAAGGGTGCACAGATTGTCGGGGCCATCGATACCAACCCGAAGATTGTCGGCATGGATATCGGTGACTATGCCGGTCTTGGCTTCAAGATGGGCGTGACGATCTCCGACAAGGCAGATGAGGTCCTCGATAACTGCAAGCCGGACATCGCCGTGGTCACCCTGTTCTCGCTGGTGTCCGACTGCTATCCGCACTACATGAAGTGCCTGGAGCGGGGCATCAATGTCATTACCACCTGCGAGGAAATGACCTATGCCTGGACGACGTCGCCGGATCTTTGCAACAAGATGGATGTGACGGCCAAGGCGCATAACTGCTCCATCTACGGCGCCGGCATGGAAGACATCTTCTGGGTCAACATGCCTGCCATGGTGGCCTCGGGCTGCGCCAGCATCAAGAAGATCGAAGGGGCAGTCTCCTACAACGTTGAAGACTACGGCCTGGCCCTGGCCAAGGCACATGGTGTCGGTCTGACGCCGGAAGAGTTTGAAGCCCAGATTGCCCATCCGGAAACCATGGAGCCTTCCTATGTCTGGAACTCCAACGAAGCCCTGGCGGCCCGCATGGGCTGGACCATCAAGAGCCAGACGCAGCGCTGCGAACCTTACTTCTATGACAAGGATCTCTACAGCTCGACCATGAACGCCACCATTCCGAAGGGCAACTGCATCGGCATGGCCGCAGTCGTCACCACCGAAACCTTCCAGGGACCGGTCATTGAGACCAAGTGCATCGGCAAGGTCTACGGACCGGATGACGGCGACATGTGCGACTGGAAGATCACCGGTGAACCGGATACCGAATTCCATGTCGTCAAGCCGGCTACTCCGGAGCACACCTGTGCCACCATCGTCCAGCGGATCCCGACCGTCATCGACGCCAAGCCGGGTCTGGTCACCATGGCCGATGTGGAACCGATGTTCTCCTACATCACCTATCCGATGAACATGTATCTGAAGTAAGATACTCTGTCTGCGGAATGAAGAGGGCTCTGACAGCTGCTGTCAAAGCCCTTTTCTTTTCCCTGCCTGCTGCGCTTTGCGACTGAAAAGAGGCTGTCGCCAGCCTCTTCTCAGGGTTAAGGAAACAGATCGGATTCAGATCCGCCAGGCCGTCTTGTACCCGGCATGAATCGCATCATAGATCTTGGCCGGTCTGACACTGTCGCCGACGTTGTAGACTTCTCTGCCCTCAGCCTTCAGCTTTTCATACAGAGCATTGTTCGGCTTCATGCCCACCGCCAGGAGGACATGATCTGCCGGTATCGTGGTCCGGCCGTGTCCTTCGACCACAACGCCTTCGTCATTGATTTCCACGACTCTGGCATTGGTCAGCACATGAATGTTCCGGTCCTTGATGAACTGCCCGTAGACCGTATGATCCGAATCGTTGCAGTCCTTCATGATCTCCGGCAGCATCTCGACGATGGTCACGTCATTGCCTTCCGTTTCGCTCATCAGCACGGCGGTTTCCGTACCGATCAGGCCGCCGCCGATGACGACGATCTTCCCGGAGGGTTTGGCAGCTTCGTCATTGAGAATGCTGACGGCAGTCTGAACATTGGCACGGTCGGCCCCGGGCACCTTCAGCCGGACCGGCGTTGTCCCGGCCGCGATGACCACGAGGTCGAAGTCTTTCAGATCTTCTTCTGCGGCTTCCTTTTCTACCACACTGACGCTGCTCTTGCGGATCTGCGTCACGAGATAGTTCAGGGCATTGCGGATGTCGGCCTTGAAATCCGGATAGGAGGCTTCATGCAGATAGCCGCCCAGCTTCCGTTTCTCAAAGAGCGTGACCTCATGTCCTTTTTCCGCCAGCACCAGCGCCGCTTCCATGCCGGCCGGACCGCCGCCCACCACGGCTGCCTTTTTCTTCACGGCAGCGGGTCGGATGGCCAGCTGGTCCTCAAAGCCCAGCGTGGGATTCATCGTGCAGTTGATCGTCTTGCCCAGGTGGTTGCCCCGGTCCAGGCAGCCCTCATTGCAGCGGATGCACGGGGCAATGTCTTCCGGATGTCCTTCGCAGGCCTTCCTGGCCCAGGCCGGGTCTGCCAGCAGCGGTCTGCCCAGCCCAATGAAGTCTGCCTTGCCGGCTTCGAGAATTTCTTCGGCGTACTCCGGCAGAGTGATGGAACCGGTTGCAAAGACCGGAATATGCACTTCTTTCTTGATGGCTTCGGCGGCCCAGACGTTGTGTCCCTTCGACAGCTGCATCGGCGTGACCTGGTGGATCATCTGGTGATGGTCGCCGCCGCTGACGTCAATGGCGGCACAGCCCAGTTCCTCCAGACGCTTGGCGTAGTAGATCGTGTCTTCGATCGTCATGCCGTTGGGTTCATAGTCGGTGCCGCTGAGACGGACGATGATCGGGAAGTCTTCCCCGACATACTTCCTGCACCGGGTGAAGACCTGTTCCAGGAAACGGAACCGGTTCTCCCGGCTACCGCCGTACCAGTCGCCGCGCTGGTTGGTAAACGGCGAAAGGAAATTGGTAATCAGGTAGCCATGCGCACCGTGGATTTCCACCACCTGGAAACCCGCCTTCTTGGCCCGCAGGGCAGCCTGGCCGAAATCCTCCACCAGCTGATCGATTTCATCGAGGGTGAGCTCGCCCGGGATCGCCGCCCGGCCGTAGCGTTCATACATCAGCGGCCAGGGATTCGGGGAAGCGGACTTCATGGGCGGGCCCAGGAAGCGCTGTCTGCCGCAGTGCTCGATCTGAATGCAGGGAACGCAGTCATAGTTCCTGATGGTGTCGGCCAGCCAGCCCAGGCCGCACATGTATTCATCGTCGCAGATGCCGAGCTGATTGGAGGCCGACTTGCTGTACTTGCGGTCCACGTAGGCATACTCGACGATGATCATGCCGCAGCCGCCCCGGGCCAGGTCTTCATAGGTTCTGACCAGGCGCGGCGATACCGAGCCGTCCAGATTGCTCAGGCCGGTGGTCTGGGGTTCCTTGACCACCCGGTTCTTGATCTCGACATTGCCGATCCGGCACGGGCTGAACAGAATGGGAAACTGCTTGTCTGTCATGTCTTCACCTTCCTTTCCTGTCAGGTTTGTTAATCTATTGACAAATTAATCCCATACCGGAAAAACACGTACGCCGCAGGCTACGATCATCAGGAAAAGAACAACGTCCGATGCCTGCTTTTCCTGCCTGTGAATTGATGCGTATGACACAATTCCGGAACGTCATTCTGTGCTTAAATGAAGGCATGAGCAAAGACCACAGAACAGAAGAAGAGTTCGGCGCCAGCTGTTTCTTCGCCGGGGAATTCCGGGAATACCGGGATCTGTTTGCCAGCCGCTGCCCGCCGCCCATGAAGATGCTCAAGGGGCAGTGCCCCTGCCGGCGCGGGGTCACATCCGGCTGGATGTACTATCTCTGCAGCGGGATGATGAAGGTCTACTGCGTCAACCCGCAGGGGAATGACCGCATCGTCGCCTTTCTGAAAGACGATACGATCTTCGGCCTGGATTGTCTGGAAAAGGAACAGACGTCGGTCATGACAATAGAGTGCCTGACCGACTGCTGGATCATGCCCTTCCAGAGCGATACGCTGAAGGAGATGGTCCGGGAAAATGCGGACCTGGGCCTGCTGGTGCTGTCCTATTACTGCAAGGTGACGCGCCAGCTCTGCCAGGATGCGGAAAATCTGAGCATCCATGATGTTTCCGTGCGGCTGATCAATTTCCTGCTCAAGAACTGGCGGGCGGAAGAGAATGCCTATGTCCGCCTGAGTCAGGAAGATCTGGCCTCGGCCATCAGCTGTTCCCGCTCCGGCGTGGCCCGCGTGCTGAAGAAGCTGAAGGACAGCGGTGCGATTGAGATGGAAGGCATCGGCTTCCGCATCGTCGATCCCGAAAAGCTGATTGCCCTGCGGGATGCCTCTCTGTGAACATCCGGGCAGGACGGTCACGGCAGGAAGCGTGCTTTTCTGCCGGTGTTTTCTCTTTGTGCCGTCTGAGCAGCCATGGTATAACAGCTTCAGAGAGGCAGAGAAACCATGAAAACAATCGGACTGATCGGCGGGATGAGCTGGGAAAGCACCGTCCCCTACTATCAGGTCATCAACGAGACCGTGAAAGAAAAGCTTGGCGGTCTTCACTCCGCGCAGTGCATCCTCTACAGTGTCGACTTTGCGGAAATCGAGGCATGCCAGGCCAGCGGCGACTGGGACCGGAGTGCCGTGATCCTGGGCCAGGCAGCCATGGCTCTGGAAAAGGCCGGTGCCGACTTCATCGTCATCTGCACCAACGCCATGCACAAGGTCGCCCCGCAGATCCAGGCCCAGATCCATATTCCGATTCTGCACATCGCCGAGATGACCGCTCTGGAACTGGAGAAAGCCGGCATCCAGACTGTCGGTCTGCTGGGCACGAAGTACACCATGTCCCAGGACTTCTACAAGAAGGTTCTGGTCGACCGCGGCATCCAGGTTCTGGTCCCGCCGGAGAGCGAGATGGAAACCGTCAACACGATCATCTATGACGAACTGTGCCTGGGCATCATCAAAGACTCCTCCCGGCAGACCTATCTGCGCATCATGGGGGAACTGGCTGCCCGGGGTGCCCAGGGCATCATCGAGGGCTGCACGGAGATCGGTCTGCTGGTGAAGCAGAGCGACACGAAGATTCCCCTGTTTGACACCACCCTGATCCACGCCCGCAGTGCCGCGCTCAGGGCACTGGAAGACTGAACCGCAGCGCCATCGGAACTTCCGGTGGCGTTTTTTCTGCCGCAGGAAAATACCGTACCGCTGAAAATCACGGTACGGCAGGCAGCAGAAACGGAAAGAAAAGCTATAATGAATTCCGTCTGAAAGACAATGCTTCTACCGTATAATCTTCCGTTCCGGACCGGTCGGATGCAACAGGCAAGAAGACGCAGTTCACCTGGAACAGAAAGGAAGAGTAACAGATGAGAAAATGGCAGACCCTGACAGGGGTTCTCCCGCTGGCGCTGGTTCTGAGCGCCTGCGGTTCCTCTGCGGAAACTTCTGAAACAGCCTCTTCTGCCCCGTCGGCTTCGTCCGCGGCAGAGACCAGCGCAGCGGCGCAGACCACAGCGGCAGCTGACCCTGGCGGCCATGGCGGTTCCCTCGACAAATCCTGGGACACCGAACTCACCGCCATGCTGGAGGAAGTCGAAGATCAGTTTACCCGGGACACCTGGTCCGATGAGGCCAGCGGCCTCTCGGTTCCCTACAACATCTACGTCCCCGACGGCTATACCGGGGATGGCAGCGATCCGATCCTGTTCTTCATCGGCGATGCGACGACCGTCGGCACCGACATGGCCTGTTCCCTGGAACAGGGCTGGGGCGGCATTGTCTGGGCGACCGACGCCGTACAGGCGGTACAGGAATGCCTCGTGGTGACCCTGGTCTTCCCGGATGTGGTCATGGATGACAACAGCGGCAGCTATGTCGCCTCCGAATATGCCGAGTTCATGCCGGACATCGTCACGTCCATCGCCGAGCGGTATGGCGCGGATACCAGCCGGATCTACGGCACCGGGCAGTCGATGGGGGCCATGACCACCATGTATGTCGCGGCGCAGAATCCCGATCTGTATGCGGCCGTCCTGATCGTCGACGGACAGTGGGATATCTCCACCCTGCAGGGTCTGGAGGATGTGAGCTTCATCTACATCACCGCCGGTGGCGATGAGAAGGCCACCACCGGCCAGACCGAGGTTAAGGAGATGTTTGCGGCAGACGATGTCGACTACGCCGAGATCTCTGACCTCGATGCCTCCCTGCTGGACGATGCGGATACCAAGAGCGAGATCGAGGATGCCGTGGCAGCCATGCTGGATGAAGGCAGTGAGCATAACTTCATCACCTGGACCGCCGGCAGCGTCCTGACAAACTACGGCGGCAGCGGCAGCGAGCATATAGCTTCCTTCGACTATGCCTATAAGCTCGAATGCGTGCGGGACTGGATCCTGGCCCACTGACCGATCCGTCGGCATCTCCATCCGATAAGAAATTCCCCTGCGGCATCTGCTGCGGGGGATTTTCCGGTCCGGGAGATGAAAACAGGAAGCGGGTATTCCGCCTCCTGTTCAGAGATTCTTGCAGTCTTCGATCTTACGCTTGACCCCGTTCAGGACCACCCAGCCTTCCGTGGGCTCTTCGTGCACCACGTAGCGCCGGCCGTATTCCTTCTCGGCTTCCTGCATGGCCTTGTGGTCATGAACATGGCCATACTCCTGCTCGCAGGTCAGATCCTGACTGGCCGGTACCTTGTGTCCGTCGGATGAGACCGTCACATGCTGGGTGCGGGCCGGTTCTGCCCGGCGGCCGCCCTGTTTCTGTCCGTTCTTCTGCGCCGCCTGGTTTCTCTTACGGACGGAAGAAGCGATACTGACGATCCAGACGAGAACAAGGATGTAGATGATTCCTGCTACCACTTCAGCGATCATCAGCCCTCCTGACTCGTGCTGTCAGAGACGGCTGTTTCCGGAGCAGCCGCCGGGTCCGTCGTCACTTCTTTCAGAGAGGTCGCCAGGGCGGACAGACTGGCAATCTCACTCGGTACGATGATCTTGGTCGCTCTGCCATTGGCAGCGGACTGGAAGGCTTCATAGCTCTTCAGACGCAGCACGGCTTCGTCTGCACCGGCCTTCTTGATCATCTCAATGCCCTCGGCATTGGCTTTCTGAATCTGACGGATGGCTTCGGCCTTACCTTCGGCTTCCTTGATCTCCCGTTCCTTCTCGGCTTCGGCCTTGAGGATCGTGGCGGTCTTTTCCGCTTCGGCATTCAGGACAGCCGATTCCTTATGCCCTTCGGCTTCCAGAATCATGGACTGCTTCTGTCCTTCAGCGGTCAGAATGGCAGCTCTCTTTTCCCGTTCTGCCTTCATCTGCTTCTCCATGGCTTCCCGGATGGCGGCAGGCGGCTGAATGTTCTTCAGTTCGACCCGGGTGACCTTGATGCCCCAGGGATCAGTGGCATAGTCAATGGTCTGCAGCATCTTGGAGTTGATCGATTCCCGGGAAGTCAGGGTGGCATCCAGTTCCATGTCACCGATGATGTTACGCAGGGTCGTCGCGGTCAGGTTCTCCATGGCCATGATCGGATTCTCCACGCCATAGGCGTACAGTTTCGCATCGACGATCCGGAAGTAGACAACGGAATCAATCATCATGGTCACATTGTCCTTGGTGATGACCGGCTGCGGGGCAAAGTCGGCGACCTGCTCCTTCAGCAGCACCTTGCGGGCAATGTGCTGGGCAATGGGCACCCGGATATGCAGACCGGCACCCCAGGTAGACTGATAGCGGCCCAGCCACTCCACAACGTACTCGTTCTGCTGCGGCACGATGACGATGCAGGAGAGGACAATGATGACGACCACGATCAGGATGATTAATAACGGAATGAGCATACGGGATTCCTCCCTCCTTGTCCTCATTGTATCAATAATGCGCCTGCCTGCTGTAAGAGCTGCGTTAAAAAAAAGGAAAGTTAAGATTCAGAACTTTCCCTTCAGCAGGTAGTCTTCCACCAGTTTCCGGTCTGCCGGCAGCCAGTCTACCGTCTCCAGTTCTTCCGGTTTCAGCCAGAGGGCGGACTCATGTTCCTTCAGCTGCAGGGAACCAGCGGTCAGAGACACGGTAAAACAGTCCATGGACAGATGGAAGGAAGGATAGTCCATCTCCAGGGTGCAGATCTGATGTTCACAGCGTACCTGCACGCCCAGTTCTTCCGCCATCTCCCGGACCAGTGCCTCTTCGGCCGTTTCTCCCGGTTCGACCTTCCCGCCGGGAAATTCCCAGTAATCCTTGAATTCGCCATAGCCCCGCTGAGCGGCATAGATCTTCCCGTCCTGGATCAGGACGGCAGCGGCCACATGTACCCTGCGCATCTCTTCTTACTCCGTCAGATACCGGTACAGATTCTCCGGCACGGGGGTATCCAGTTTCCAGAACAGCTCCACGGCCGGCACCTGGGTATTCGTCAGCGTGATCTCTTCCGGCTTTCCGGCTGAGCGCATCGTTCCGAGATAATAGAATCCCCTGTAACCGGCATCCTTCTTGTTCTTGCGGACAAACAGGTGCACCGCAATGCCCCGCTCTTCTGCATGCAGGAACTGCTGCACATCTTCCGAATCCTCGGTCCGGTTGGACTTGCTGATGGCGATCAGGGTACGGGAATCCAGGAAGCGGTCTTCATAGCGGATCGTATCCTGAATGTCTGCCGGCTTGTCATAGTTGATGAAGACCGGCAGGGTCTTTGTCCTGGCATTGTACAGATAGCCGCCGATGTTCTGGGGAACGACCTGTGTTTCCCAGTTCAGCAGCCGGCAGACATCTTCATACGTATACTTCTGATACAGCACCAGATCGGTATCCCGATAACGCTTCTGATAAACCCGATGCCAGCGGTTCAGACCAAACCGGACCACTTCCTGCATCTGGGCATGGAACGCCTTGTTCTGAAGATCTTCGGCGAAGGCAGGATCGATCTGCCAGCGCCCGTCTTCTTCCTGCAGGAACCGGCAGGAGGCGTAGGTCTTCCGGCCGGTGCCCCGGGCGAACTGACCGGTCAGCAGGTTGGTCACGGTATGCCACATCGGCTCATCGATGGTGATGCCATGGCGGATCAGTTCCTGCTGCAGGGCCGATCGGAGATCCGCGGTTTCCGGCTGCTGCAGCAGGATGCTTAGCAGTTCGAGTTCCTCCAGACGCTTGCCGCTGGCAAACTTGCGGGAGACATAGATCAGCTCCAGTTCCTGATGGGCACTCAGAGACACCCGATACTCTGGTTCATACTTCCGCAGGAAGGTGTGATAGGAACCCAGACTGTGATTGGCAAAGATATGCAGCACATCAATGGAGCCATAGGTCTCAAAATCCTGCAGAGAGGGAATCCTGCCGAGCTTGAACTTCAGTTCCTGATAGTTCTCCCGGATCAGCTGCAGCTCATTGAAGTTGGCCTTGTCGATGGCCTCATAGATCTTCTGCTGGCTGACCGGCGCGAAGTGAATCGTGGAAAACCCGGGGACTATGGTGCTGCCCTCCTGGACGTAGCGGCGCAGGTTATCCTTGTTGTAGGAACGATCGCCGGACAGGGCAATGGGAATCAGGAAATTGCTCTGATAGTTGCCGATGAAATCCAGGACGACGACAAACTCTTTGTTCTCTGCCTTGCGCAGTCCCCGGCCCAGCTGCTGGACAAAGACAACCGCCGACTGCGTGGGTCTTAACAGCAGGACCTGATTGATCTCCGGGACATCGACGCCCTCTGACAGCACGTCAACCGCAAAAATATAATCCAGATATTCACACTGTTCCCGGCTCATATCATCGGGGATGTCCCGGGAGAGTTTCTCCAGGGCAAGCTGCCGTTCTTCCTCGGGAACACTGCCGCTCAGGACCGCGGTCCGCAGGTGCCGGGCATTGAACTTCTGCGAGAGAATTTCCGCTTCTTTCAGCCGGCTGCAGAAGACAATTCCCTTCACCCGGGTGCCGCTGGAGCCGTAATAGAACGCATTCTTCAGGATATAGTCCACCCGCTCATCGCTGGTCAGGACCGCCAGATCCCGGCTGCCCTGATCGCCCGGCAGTTCCTGGACATATTCCGGCAGGCCGAAGTAATGGAACGGACAGAGGTAGTTTTCCTCCATTGCCTGCTGCAGACGGATCTCATAGACAATGTTGTGATGAAAGGTCTGGTAGATGTCATGACTCTGGGTATCCGGGGTCGCAGTCATGCCCAGCCAGAACTTCGGCCGGAACCAGTCCATGATCGTCTGATAGCTGGCGGCGCCGGCATGATGGGCCTCATCGATGACAATGGCATCAAAGTGATCCCGGGCAAAGGCTGTCCGCACCTCTTCCTTGACCATCGTCTGCATCGTCGCAAAGACAAAGTCCGCTTCACCGCAGCACTCCAGGTCCCGCTTTCCTTCCCCGCTGAGCAGCTGGTAGTCATACGTACTGCCGTCTTCCTTCTTCATTCCGAAGATGCGCTGATAGCTCTTCAGGGCCTGCTCGGCAATCAGCTTCCGGTGGACCAGGAACAGCAGTTTCCGGGGCTTCAGAGCCTGCATGGCAAAGGCCGAGGCATAGGTCTTGCCCGTGCCGGTGGCGGAGATCAGCAGGCCGCGGTCCTGTCCACTGTGGTACAGCTGCAGGACATTCTTTACCACTTCCTGCTGCATCGCATTGGGCTTCAGCTTTTCTTCTGTCTTCGGTTCCAGCTTCTGCAGGCGGCTGCGGTACAGCCGCATCTTCTGATAGCCGGCCTCATAGGTGTCAATGTATTCTTCAAAACGCTTCGTCTGTTTTGCCGTCCAGAGTTCGTCGAACTCCGCCAGCACGCTGCGGACGGTCTGGCCGTCCTGATAGCCGATGAACCTGGTATTCCATTCCCGGCTGGTCTTCAGGGCACTGGCCGTCAGGTTGGAAGAACCGATGATCATCCGGTACAGCCTGCCCCGCCGGAACAGATAACCCTTGGTATGAAAGCCCGCCTGCTCCGGGTGCAGACCCGTGCAGTAAATCCGCAGTTCCACATTGGTCAGAGACTGAAATTTCCGCAGGGCCTGGGGCTGGCTGAAATACAGGTAGTCCGTCGTCAGGATCCTGCCGGGGATGCCTTTGTCTTCCAGTTCCTTCAGGGTCATGAGCAGCGGTTCCAGGCCGCCTGAAGTAATGAAAGCCACACTGATCAGGAAACCGTCACAGTGTTCCAGTTCCTCCTCCAGGGCCGGCAGAACCTGCCTTCCCGCCGCCGGATCATTGGAAATCAGCTCCGGCCGGTAGGCCGGATCCGATTCCGTCTGCTCATTCACAAAGGCCGTCTCGAAGCCCTGCAGGACCTCGGTTCTCTGCCTGTCTGTCTCTGACTCGTTCACAGATACAGTGTACCAGGCTTTCCCGTTCCGCGGAAAAAGGAAGAAAGACTCTGCACGCCGTTCTTGCGACACTCACCGGAACGTGTCACAAATTTCGCCGGATTATCAGACAGCGGAGGGATGCTCCTCTGTAAAATTCCGCTATAATGAAGGCAGTACATTTCTGAATGGAGCGGAGGTCCAAAATGGAAACGAAACTCACGAATTCTGTGAACTTCGAAAAAGTGCAGACGTTCTATCAGACCGTCATCGAGCAGACCGATGACAAAGAGTATGATCATGGCTGGGTGAAGGGGGCCTACCCGTCCGAGAAACTGCTGCGGGAAGCGATCCGGAACCATTCTCTCTATGTCCTGGTCAATGACCAGGGAGAGTACATGGCCGCCATGATCCTGACCAACAGGCCGATCAAGGGGTATGAGGACTGTGCCTGGTCCATCCAGGGACCCAACGATGCGATCACCGTGGTCCAGGCCCTGGCGGTGCTGCCCAGATACCGCAAGAACGGCTATGCCAAGAGGCTGGTCTGGGAGGCAATTCATATTGCCCGGTCCAGCGGCCAGAAGGCCATCCATGTGGACATCAACACGAACAACGTCCGGGCCCAGCAGCTGTATACCCATCTGGGCTTTGACCAGAAAGACCACGGGGTCGTCGAGTATCCGGAACTGGGAAGCCGGGAAGTCAACCTGTATGAATATGTGCTTAAACCAAATGAAAACTGATCCTGCCGCAGCGTAAGTCCTGCGGCATCTTTTTTTCTCAGCTGCAGAAAAACCCGCGGTTTGGGCGGGTCTTATTCTTCTTTCCGGCCCGGGAAATCCGTCACCGGGTGCAGGCCGTCCTTGCGCAGTTCCAGGATCGTGTCCGGCACCTGTTCCAGGAAGCGGCGGTCGTGGGAAACACAGAGGATGACACCATGGAAGTCCTGCATCGCCTGCATGAGCACAGGCTGGGACAGAGGCGAGAAGTTGTGGGTCGGTTCGTCCAGGATCAGGATCTGATCCTCGTCCGGGGCCATCTTCAGCAGGATCAGCTTGCCCTGCTGACCGCCCGAGAGTTCCCGGACCGGATGTTCCATCTCCAGGGTGGTATAGCGCATGGCCCCCAGCCACGAACGGGCCTTGGTGATCTCCTCCTGCCGGCCGTCCGGGGCCAGGAACTCCACCGGTGTCTTTTCCGGATCCAGGATCTCCGCATAATCCTGGGGCATATAGCCGACCCGGTAAGGACTGTCGGCCAGGGCCTGGCACACAGCGTGCAGCAGAGTGGTCTTGCCTGCCCCGTTGCGGCCGATGATGGCCACGTGCTGAGGACTGTAGAGGGTCAGGGAAATGTGCTCGGCAAGCAGATCCCCTTCCGGGGTTTCCAGCCGGGGCAGCTGCAGAGCCAGAACCTTCTTGCCGGATTCGATCCGGCCCGGTCCCAGGGTCATGACCATGGGCTGTTCCGTCTGCGGCAGTTCGGTGCTGTTTTCCTTCTGTTTCTCGAAGCGGTGTTCCATGGCTTTTACGGCATGCATCTTCTTCTTGAGCAGCTGCCCGGTATGGGGATCCTGGCGGGACACGTGCTGCAGATCATAGGCGACCGCATTCTGCAGGCGGTTGAGCTTCTCCTGGCGGATCGCCTCTTCCCGCTTCTCCCCCAGGGCCTTCCGGGTGTCATGGTCCAGCTTCAGCTGGCGCTGCTGCAGGTACTCCCGGTAGGGCATGCGCACGGCCGTGATGCGGGAGTCGTGCTTGCGGTTGAGCAGTTCCAGATGGATGACTCCCTCAGCCGTCTTTTCGATCAGTTCCTCATCATGCGAGACAAACAGCACCGCCTGCGGTGCCTTCCGGATGAAGTCTTCCAGCCAGACCAGGATCCCCAGATCCAGGTTGCTGGAGGGCTCATCCAGCAGATAGATGGTCGGCTGGTGCAGGGACAGCCTGGCCAGCTGGGCCTTGATCTGCTCGCCGCCCGACAGCGATCCCATGGTCTGCCCTTCATACCAGAACGACTCATCGACCTGAAAGGTATGGGCCAGCTGCCTGAGCTGGCGGGGCGTCTGCTGGCTGAACAGATCCTCTGCCAGGAAATATTCATAGACACTCCGGGACCGTTCTTCTTCCGGCAGGGACTGGGGCAGGTAGGCCAGGCGTTCCCGGGTACAGACCCGGGTGCCGCTGACTTCCATGTACGGTTCGATCAGCGCGGGATCATAAAAATACCGGAGCAGGGTGCTCTTGCCGTTGCCCTCTTCCCCGATCAGGACGGTTTTCTCCCCCGGGCTGACGGTGTAGCTGAAATCCCGGATGAAGACCCGCTGATCCCGCCGGCTCGTACATGTCAGATGACTGACCTGAAGCATATCTCTTCCTTATCCTACCGGGCGGCAGGGTCTTTGACAAGCTCGCCTGTTCCAGCCCTTCTTTCCCGGTATAATGAAGCCATATGAAGACCAGTCGTACAGTTCTGTATGCCGCCCTGCGTGCCCGGGATCCCCGTTATGACGGAAAGTTCTTCGTCGGGAAGAAGACCACCGGTCTCTACTGCCGCAGCGTCTGCACCTCCCGGCTGCCGGATCTGCAGAACGTGCAGTTTTTTGCCAGTGCCGCGGCGGCGGAGCAGGCAGGCTTCCGGCCCTGCCCGAAGTGCCGGCCCGAACTGGCACCGGACAATGCCCCGGCGGACAGTCCGGCCTCCCTGGCCGAGCGGACCGCGCATCTGCTGGCGGAAAACGGCAGTCGTGCCCTGACGGCAGAGGATCTGAGCCAGATGCTGGGGGCCGCGCCGGAAAAGATTGAACAGGACTTCTTCCAGGCTTACCAAGCTACGCCCCGGCAGTACCGGGAAACCGGTCAGTACCTGCTGGCCCGGAATCTGCTGGGGGCCGGCACCCTGCCGGTCCGGGAAGTCGCAGCAGCTGCCGGGTATGGCAGTGCACAGGCCCTGCGGGCAGCCTTTGTGCGCCGGGATTCCCTGACGCCCGGCCGTTTCCGGCAGCGCCTGCAGCCGCCGAAAACAGCCGCGGGCATGATCCGGGCGGAAATCGGCTATCGGCCGCCTTACCGCTTTGACCTGCTGCTGGACTTTCTGCGTCCCCGCTGCATTCCGGCAGTCGAGTATGCCGGGGAAGATTTCTATGAGCGTACCGCTGCCCTGCAGGATGCGGAAGGAAAACTCTGCGCGGGCTGGTTCCGGGTCCGTGACAATCCCGCATCCTGTCGGCTGGTGCTGGATGTTTCACAGGGACTCCTGCCGGTTCTGTCGCAGCTGCTCAGCCGGGTAAAACAGATCTTTGACTGCGCCGCCGATCCGGCCGTCATTCAGACGGCCCTGCAGAAGCTGGACCGGCTGCGGCCGGGCATGAATGTACCGGGCATCCGGCTGCCGGGCTGCTTCGATCCCTTCGAAATGGGGGTACGGGCCATTCTGGGACAGCAGATCACTGTGAAGGCGGCCACCACCTTATCCGGCCGCTATGCCAGGGCCTTCGGCACTCCGATTCAGACCGGCTCAGAACACCTGTCCCTGCTCACCCCGGAAGCTGAAAGGATTGCAACCCTTCCAGGGCGCATCGAGGATGCCCTGGGACCGCTGGGGATCATCGCCGCCCGCGCCCGTTCGATCAAAGCGCTGGCATCAGGCGTGGTCAGCGGTTCCCTGTCCTTTGCCTGGGGAGCCGATCCCGGACCGCTGATCCGGGCCCTGGATGATCTGCCCGGCATCGGTCCCTGGACTGCTCAGTATCTCAGCATGCGTTCGCTGAGCTGGCGAGATGCCTTCCCCTCTTCAGACCTTGGCATTGTCCGGGAATTCCCGCAGCTGAATCAGAAAGAGATCCAGGCCCTGTTTGAGGACTTCCGGCCCTGGCGGGCCTATGCGGTCCTCTGTATCTGGAATGCGCATGCGCAGAAAGGAAGATGAGCATGTATTATCAGAAAACCATGGCCACCCCGCTGGGCAGTCTGTACCTGGTGAGTGATGAGCACGCCCTCAAGGGCGTCTGGTTTGAGGGGCAGAAATACTTCGCCCGTACCATCCGGGAAACGCCGCTGAAGCAGGACAATGAGATCCTGCGGCAGACTGAGGACTGGCTGCGGCGCTACTTTGCCGGACAGAAA
This sequence comes from uncultured Erysipelotrichaceae bacterium, assembly GCA_903789495.1. Taxonomy (GTDB): domain Bacteria; phylum Bacillota_I; class Bacilli_A; order Erysipelotrichales; family Erysipelotrichaceae; genus Bulleidia. The sequence continues at coordinate 19,820 of CAIFEQ010000021.1, forward strand.
CCCGATCCCTCGGAACTGCCTCTGGATCCCGACGGCACCGTCTATCAGAAGGCCGTCTGGCAGGTCCTGCTGGCCATCCCCTATGGCCAGACCAGCACCTACAGGGAGGTGGCCATCCAGGCCGCCCGGCTCTGTCATTCGGCGCATCCCGGCTGGCAGGCCGCGGGCGGGGCGGTCGGCCATAATCCCATCTCCGTGATCATTCCCTGCCACCGGGTGCTGGGCTCGGATGGTTCCCTGACCGGCTATGCCGGCGGGGTGTGGCGCAAGCAGAAGCTGCTGGAACTGGAAGGGGCTCTGCCAGCAGCCGAATAAGATCCTGCATTCTGACAGCCGTCCTCTGTTCTGAGGACGGTTTTTCTCTGCCCGATACAGAAAAGAGAGCATGGCAGTCTTACTGCATATGCTCTCTGGTCCACTTCAGGGCCTTCTTCAGATACTGACCGGTCCAGGATTCCGGAACTTCGGCGACCTGTTCCGGCGTTCCGGTGGCGACCACCTGACCGCCGGCATCGCCGCCTTCCGGACCCAGATCGATGATCCAGTCGGCACACTTGATGACGTCCAGGTTATGCTCGATGACGATCACGGTATTGCCGGAATCGACGATCCGCTCCAGGATGGCGATCAGCCGTCTGACGTCATCGGTATGCAGGCCGGTCGTCGGTTCATCGAGGATATAGACCGTCTTGCCGGTCGGTTTCTTCTGCAGTTCCGAGGCCAGCTTGACCCGCTGGGCCTCGCCGCCGGACAGGGTGGTGGAGGACTGGCCGAGTTTCAGATAGCCAAGACCCACGTCGTATAAGGTCTGCAGCTTGTATCTGATTTTGGGCTGGGCGGAGAAGAAGCTCAGGGCCTCCTCGACCGTCATGTCCAGGACATCGGCGATGTTCTTGCCCTTGAAGGTGCACTGCAGGGTCTCTTCGTTATACCGCTTGCCATGGCAGACCTCACAGGGCACATAGACATCCGGCAGGAAGTTCATGGAGATGACCTTGACGCCGTCGCCCTGGCAGGCCTCGCAGCGGCCGCCCTTGACGTTGAACGAGAACCGCGACTTGGTATAGCCCCGCAGCTTGGCCTCGGGACTGTTCGCGAAGACTTCCCGGATATCATCGAAGACACCGGTATAGGTCGACGGATTGGACCGCGGCGTGCGGCCGATGGGATCCTGGTCGATCTGGACCAGCTTGTCGATGTTCTCCAGGCCTTTGATCTTATCGTATTTGCCCGGATGGACCTTGGTGCGGCCCAGGTTCTGCTGGACCGCCTTCATGAAGACCTCGTTGACCAGGGTGCTCTTGCCCGAGCCGGAGACCCCGGTGACCAGGATCAGCTTCCCGAGCGGGAAGCGGACCTTGATCTTCTTCAGGTTATGCTCGGCGGCCCCGGTGATCTCGACATACTTGCCGTTGCCTTTTCTTCTTTCCTTCGGCAGAGGAATGACCTTGCGGCCGGAGAGATACTGACCGGTGATGGAATCCGGACAGTTCATGATGTCCTGCGGCGTCCCGCTGGCTACGACCTCGCCGCCATGCACCCCGGCCCCGGGACCGATATCCACGATCCAGTCGGCACTGAGCATGGTCTCTTCATCGTGTTCGACGACGATCAGGGAGTTGCCCAGATCCCGCATTTCCTTCAGGGTCCGGATCAGCTTCGCATTGTCCCGCTGGTGCAGCCCGATGGAGGGTTCATCCAGCACATACAGGACGCCGGACAGGTGAGAACCGATCTGGGTCGCCAGGCGGATCCGCTGGGCTTCGCCGCCCGACAGGGTGCCGGCCAGACGGTCAAGGGTCAGATACTCCAGACCGACATCGCACAGGAACTGCAGGCGGTTATGGATCTCCTTGAGGACCAGATCCGCGATCTTTGTCTTGGTCTCGTCCAGCTTCAGATCTTCCACCCACTTCTTGGCCTGCAGGACCGACATGGCGGTGAAGTCCGTGATGTTCTTGTCCCCGACCATGACGGACAGGGCCTGTTCATTCAGTCTGCGGCCGCCGCAGACCGGGCAGGGACTCTCCTTCATGAAGGAGTGATACCAGTCCTTGGACATGGCGGAGGAGGTTTCCACATAGCGCCGCTCGATCAGTGACTTGACGCCTTCGATGTAGTCATTGCGGATGTACTTGGAACCGCCGGAAGAAACGATGGTATAGCGGATCGGCCGGTCGGAGCCATAGAGAATGGCATGCATCTGAGTTTCCGTCAGGGAGCTGATCGGCTTGTCCAGGGAGATCTTATAGGCTTTGCACAGGGTGGCGAAGGTCTGCCACTCGATGTTGTCGGTATCGACGATGTTCTTGTAGTAGCGGATGCCGCCCTGACGGATGGACTTCGAGGGATCGGGGATCAGCACATCCAGATCCACTTCCTCCGTCACGCCCAGGCCATGGCATTCCGGACAGGCGCCCAGCGGGGCATTGAACGAGAAGAGCCGCGGCTCCAGCTTGGGGACCGAGAAGCCGCAGATCTTGCATGCATAGTTGCTGGAGAAGAGTTCCTCCTTGTCCCCGTTCAGCACCACGGCCATGCCGTCGGCCAGATTCAGGGCCGTCTCCAGGGAATCGTGGAGACGGGAACGGGAATCTTCCCGCAGAATGATCCGGTCCACCACGACATCGATGTCGTGCTTTTTGTTTTTCTCGAGCACGATGTCGTCTTCCAGCAGCCGGATCTCGCCATCCACCCTGACCCGGACATAGCCTTCCCGGCGCAGCTTCTCGAAGACATCCTTGTACATGCCCTTCTTGTTCCGCACGATCGGGGCCAGGATGCTCAGGCGGGAACCCTCCGGATAAGCCATGACGGTATTCACCATCTCGGTGATGTCCTGGCCGGTGATGGGGATGTGATGATGCGGGCAGTACGGGATCCCGACCCGGGCATACAGCAGCCGCAGGTAGTCATAGATCTCGGTGACGGTACCGACCGTGGAACGGGGGTTGTTGGAGGTCGTCTTCTGGTCAATTGAAATGGCCGGCGAAAGACCTTCAATCAGTTCGACATTGGGCTTGTCCACCCCGCCCAGGAACTGCCGGGCATAGGCAGACAGGGATTCCACATAGCGCCGCTGTCCCTCGGCATAGATCGTATCAAAGGCCAGGGAAGTCTTGCCGGAACCGGAAAGACCCGTCATCACCACGAATTTGTTGCGGGGAATGTCCAGGGAGATGTTCTTCAGGTTGTTCTCCCGGGCCCCCCGGATCACGATTTTGTCCTGTTCCATTACTTCTCCTTCTTCCCGGCCTGCTCATGCAGGTCACTCAGCATGTCCCAGGCCTGCCGCGGGGACAGGTCGTCGGGACTGACCTCCCGCAGTTCCTTCAGGATTGCGCTTTCCTGCGGGTCTTCCTTCTTCATTTCCACCAGCTGGTAGGACTGCTGCACCACCCGGCGCTTGGATTCCAGCTGTTTCTGCAGATCCTTCGCCCGGCTCAGCACCGCCTCGGGCAGCCCGGCCAGCCGGGCTACGTTGATGCCGTAGGAACGGTCCGCCGGACCGTCCTTGATGCGGTACAGGAATGTCACCTGGTCCGCCTCTTCCTTCACCGCCGCATGCACGTTGCGGATCCCGTCCACGGTATCCGCCAGCGAGGTGAGCTCATGGTAGTGGGTGGAGAACAGGGTCTTGCAGTGGATACAGCTGGCGATGTACTCAATCATCGCCTGGGCCAGGGCCATGCCGTCATAGGTCGAAGTCCCCCGGCCGATCTCATCAAACAGAATCAGGGAGTTCTTCGTGGCATGCTGGAGGGCATTGTTGGCCTCGGTCATCTCCACCATGAAGGTGGACTGACCGGCCAGGATGTCATCTGAAGCCCCGATGCGGGTAAAAATCCGGTCAAAGACCGGCAGCCTGCACTCCTTTGCCGGCACATAGCTGCCCATCTGGGCCATGATCACCAGCAGGGCATTCTGACGCATGTAGGTCGACTTGCCGCCCATGTTGGGACCGGTGATGAGCAGGATGTTCTGCTGGTCATCCAGGTGGATGTCATTGGCGACGTAGCGGGGATCCTTCATGCGCGCATCCAGGATCGGATGCCGGCCGCTCTTCACGTTCATTTCCCCGTCCGTAAAGACCGGCCGGGTATAGCCGTACCTGGCCGCATCTTCGGCCAGAGCGGCATAGCAGTCGATCTCGCTCAGGGCCGCGGCCAGTTTCTGCAGCTGCGGCAGGTCCTGCTGAATGCGCTGCAGCAGCTGTCCGTAGAGCTGTTTCTCCAGACCGACCGCTTTTTCCTGGGCATGCAGGATGGCGTCTTCCTTCTCCTTCAGCTCGGGCGAGATGAAGCGTTCATTGTTCACCAGCGTCTGCTTGCGGATGTAGCCCCATTCCGGCTTCACCTGCTGGGCCGCCGCCTTGGAGATTTCGATATAGTAGCCGAAGACCTTGTTATAGCCGATCTTCAGCGTCTTGAGACCGGTGCGTTCCTTTTCCTGCGCCTCGTAGTTCAGGATGAAATCGCGGCCATTGTTCTGGATGGTCCGGGCTTCGTCCAGATCGGCATCATAGCCGCTGCGGAAGATTCCGCCTTCCGAAGTCAGCACCGGCGGATCGTCCACCAGGGCCTTCTTCAGCAGGGCGGCCAGATCGGCGCAGGAATCCAGCGCCGTATAGGCCGCAAATTCCTCACTCTGTATGTTCTGCAGGATCTTCGGCACCTGTTCCAGGGTCCGGCTCAGCCGCAGGCAGTCCACCGGACTGGCCGTCCCCATGGCGCAGCGGGCAATCAGCCGCTGCAGGTCATAGATTCCGCCCAGGGCATCCCGCAGGCTGCGGCGCTTCAGGAAGTTCTTCAGCAGCCAGGCAATGCGGTCCTGCCGGGCCGTGATGGCCTGCACATCCACCAGCGGCTGTTCGATCCAGCGGCGCAGCAGGCGGCTGCCCATGGCCGAGCGGCAGGTATCCAGGAACGACCACAGCGTTTCCTGACTGCCCTGCCGGTTCAGGGAGACCGTCAGTTCCAGATTCTGCATGGTCGTATAGTCCATGCGCAGGAAGGCGTCTTCCCGTAAGCGCTGCAGGGGCTGCAGATGGGAAAGCAGATGTTTCTGAGTCGCCTCGAGATACTGGAGCATGCGCCCGTAGGCTTCCCTTTCGTAGTCTTTCTGCAGGATCTCACACAGGGGCAGGTAATCCTCTTTTATGGCGGTCTCTTCTTCGTAGGAGATCACGATCTGCATCGTCTTCAGGGCCTGCAGGATGCGTTTGTCAAAGCTCTCGGAGACGACAATCTCCCGCACGGTCTGCCGCAGCAGGGTCTGGGACAGGTCGGTGCGGTCATGCCCGCAGCTGGTCAGGAAGTTCTCGCCGGTGCTCATCTCGGCTAAGGCCAGGCAGTAGCCGTACCCGTAGTCCGCAATGGCGGCCAGATAGACGTCCTGTTTTTCATCGGTGATCTCCGACATGACCGTGCCGGGGGTGATGACCCGCACGACATCCCGTTCCACCAGACCCACCGCTTCCTTGGGGTCCTGCATCTGCTTGACGATCACGACCTTGTACCCGCGCTGCACCAGGCGGGCGATATAGGATTCCACCGCATGATGGGGTACGCCGCACATCGGCACCCGTTCCGGGGCCCCGGCATTCTTGCCGGTCAGCACCAGATCCAGTTCCCGGCTGGCGGTTTTTGCGTCCTCGAAGAACAGTTCATAGAAGTCCCCGATGCGATAGAAAACCAGCGCGTCGGGATACTGTTCCTTGACGGAGAGGTAATGCTGGATCATCGGGGTATAGGTTACGGTTGAGGCCATGTTTTTTTCTTATCCTTATTAACAGACAGCGTGAACATTATAGCATCAGAGCGGCAGAATTCAGGCCGGTTTGCCTGCAGAACGGATCTGTCAGAAACAGCCGGGGTCAGGTTCATAAAATAATTCTTTCCTTTTCCGCAAACGTGTATACAATGTGTGATGTGTCTTTCTTGAACACAAGGAAGTGAACCCATGGAAATCGAAGCCATTCAGAAACTGATTGAGACGGACGAACAGGTCCGTCAGCAGATTCAGGATGTCTATCAGCAGCGCAATGAAGCCCGGCAGGCGCTGGAGGCGCAGAAGAAACAGCTCTCCGATACCGCCTGGGCCAGGGTGAAGGAACAGGTCGATCAGACCCGGAAAGAACTGGACGAAGGCATCGTGCAGGAAGATACGCGCAACCAGGAATACCTGAAACAGGCCTCGGCGCAGCTGCAGCAGCTGTACGACGCCCATAAAGAGACCTGGCGGAAGGCCCTCTTTGAGCGGGTCATCGACCCGCAGGCCCGGGATTCATGAGTTCCCGGGAAGCGATGGCCGCCAAGGCCAGAGCCATGTTCGGGGAACGTCTGGGGGCCGATGCCTATGAGGCCCTGCTGCAGAAGAAAGAACGCAGTGAAATCATCCGCTATCTGAAGACGCAGCCTCTGTACGCCGAGGCTTTTCAGGGCGTCAATGAACAGGCTCTGCACCGCGGCCAGCTCGAAGTGCTGCTGCGGATGAGCGTCTACGGGCGGTTAAGGAAGCTGCTGCGCTACGGCAGCCGGGAAGACGGCCGCTTCCTGATCGGCGCCGGGCTGAACACCGAACTCGAGATGATCCTGATGACGGTGCGCAGTCTCTTCCATCCCGATCCCGAGAGCCGGGCGGAGATGATCACCGAGCTGCCCCTGTACATGGACGAATATACGTCCTTCGAACTGAGCGGTCTGGCCGAGGTGAACACCTATGCCGGCCTGCAGGAACTGCTGAAGAACACCCCCTATGCCCCGGTACTGCAGCGGCACCAGCGGGCGCATCTGGAAGAGATCGACGAAAGCAGTCTTGAATATGACCTGCGCATGGCCTACTACCGGCGCCTGCTGGCCCTGGTACAGCGGGATACGGGCGGCGAGGCCGGCCGGGAACTGCGCCGGCTGGTGCAGATGCGGGCCGAGCTGAACAACATCACCTACCTCTACCGGCTGAAGAAATACTTTCACGCGGACGCCGACACGATCCGCCGCTCCCTGATTCCCCTCTGGTGCCTGTTTTCCCAGGCCGAGGTGGAAAAGCTGATCCGCAGCGGCAGTGAAGAAGACGTCCTGGCGGCTCTGCAGAAGACCTATCATGCCTATCTGCCCCGGGCCCGTTTCACCTATATCGAAAACTATGTCGAACGGATGCTCTATCACATCTGCCGGCAGTACCTGGAAACCTCGGTTCATCCGGCCCTGATCCTGATGAGCTACCTCGACCTGTCCAGCATCGAGATCCACAATCTCATCAACATCGTCGAGGGAGCCCGCTATCAGGTGGCCAATGACCGCATCCGGCCCCTGCTGGTCTACTGAAGAAAGAAGAAAAACGTCATGGCGATTGTACCGATGTCCTATGTCGAGGCCCGCACCGACGCCGCCCATCTGGACGACATGCTGGTGTGCGGCCTGCAGTCCGGTCTGCTGGATGCCCTGCCGGGTTCCTCCCTCGTCACGGAAGAAAACGGCGGAAAGATCCATAACGACCCGAATCCCTATACACAATATCAGCAGGAGCTGGAAAGCTTTGCCCACACGGTCGGCTTCACCTTCGACACCGCGCAGAAAGCGGAAAAGCTCTGGACGGCGGAAGAGACGGAAGCCTTCCTGAAGGAACTGGATGAAACCTTCCACATCCGCAAGGAAGCGCAGCAGGCCCCGCTCAGTCCGGAAGACGAGAAAGCCCTGGCTGCCCTGTCGGTCTGCGGGTTTGAGCGGATCCATGCCTGTACCTATCTGAACTTCGGCTTCGGCCGTCTGCCGCGTCAGAATTTCCCCAAGCTGAACCTCTACCGCGACAGCAGCTTCGTGCATCATAAGCTCTATGAAAACAAGCAGTACATCTGGATGGTCTATGTCACCAGCGACTCCTACGCCGCCGAGGTGAAGCAGATCTTTGCGTCTCTGTACTTCGAACCGATCGAGATCCCGGAGATCGATGTCGGCAGTCTGCTGGAGCAGTATCAGGACCGCCTGAACGCGGTCTACGCCTCCTGCCGGCAGAAAGCCGCCATCCTGGAAGGATACCAGTACATTGCGCAGATCGACGGCCAGGAGGTGCTGGCCGGCTTCGTCGAACAGGACAGACTCTCCGCCTATGAGGAGAGTTTCCAGGGTCTGCCGGTACAGTTCACGGTGAAGGAGCCGCAGAAGGTGCCGCAGCATGCCTGCCCGACCAAGCTGCACAACAGCTGGTTCGCCCGGCCCTTCGAACTGTTCGTGGAGATGTACTCCCTGCCGAAATACGGCGGCTTCGACCCCACCCTGTTCTTTGCTGTCACCTACTCCCTGCTGTTCGGGATCATGTTCGGGGACATGGGACAGGGCCTGGTCCTGATGGCCATCGGCTTCCTGTTCGAGAAGAAGAGCAGGCTCTTCGGCATCATCGGCCGGGCGGGGATCTTCTCCACCGTCTTCGGTTTCCTGTTCGGTTCCTTCTTCGGCTACGAAGACCTGCTCAATCCCATTCACCAGCATTTCTTCCACGTCAGGGACAAGCTCTTTGATGTCATGGACAGTTCCAACACCATGGCCCTGCTGATGGGAGCCATGCTGGTGGGATCGTTCCTGATCATGGCCTCGCAGATGCTCAACATCATCTGCCATGCCCGCAGGAAAGAGTGGGACGGGATGCTGTTCGGGCCCAACGGCATTGCCGGTCTGGTGTTCTATGCCTATGTGCTGGCCTGTGCGGCCCAGGAACTGAGCACCGGGTCCGCTGCCCTGCTGAGCCTGCCCGGCATTCTGCTGTGTATCGTCCTGCCGATCTTCTGTTTCCTGTTCCAGGAACCCCTGGGCAGTCTGGTCATGCACCGGACGGTGCGGCCGCAGAACGGCTGGGGCGGCTATATCACCCAGAGCATCTTCGAGGTGCTGGAGAATCTGCTGTCCTTTGTAACCAATTCCATGTCCTACCTGCGGGTGGGCGGCTTCGTGCTGTCCCACGCCGGGATGATGCTGGTGGTCATGACCCTGATGGACATGATCGGCGGCGCTGGTTCGTGGGTGGTGCTGGTCTTCGGCAATGCGTTTGTGATGGTTCTGGAGGGTCTGGTGGTCGGCATTCAGGCCCTGCGTCTGGAGTACTACGAAATGTTTTCCCGCTATTACCAGGGCGGCGGCCGGGCCTTTGTTCCGACGGCTGCTCTGCAGGGCTGATCAGCCCCTATCTGGAGGAATGAAAAAACTATGCTGTCTGTAAGAGAAATGCTGCTGCCGCTCATCGCGGTGCTTCTGGTCATCGGTCCTCTCTGGTTCCTGTTCCGCAATGGCGTCACGCAGAAGAATGCCCGCCATCGTCTGCTGGCTCAGATCGCGCTGTTTGCCGGCGTGATGCTGATCTGCGTCATCGTCCAGCTGCATGCCTTCTCGGCCTATGCCGCGGAAGTGACCACGACGTCCACGGCAACGGCATCCGGCATGACCGACACGGGGGTCGGGTATCTCGCGGCGGCGATTGCCGTGGCGGCTTCTTCCCTGGGTGCGGCCTGGGCCGTGGCCAAGGCGGCCCCGAGTGCTCTGGGGGCCATCTCGGAGAATCCGGATAACTTCGGCAAGGCGATCATCTTCGTGGCTCTGGGTGAAGGTATTGCCATCTACGGCCTGCTGATCTCGATTCTGATCATCAACAAGCTCTGAGGCATGAAAGCCTACTGCATTTCGGACAATTCCGACACCGTGCTGGGCATGCGCCTGGCCGGGATCGAAGGAATCGTCCTGCATGAGCGGCAGGAGATCCTGGACAAGCTGAACGAAAAGATCCGGGATCCCGAGATCGCCATCATCCTGCTGACCACGAAGACCGTGGAACAGGTCAGTGATGTCGTCTCGGCCGATAAGCTGCAGCTGAGCAGGCCGCTGATCGTGGAAATCCCGGATCGGGACAACGAAGGCAATATCTCAGCGGCCATTGACTCCTGCATCAGTGATGCCATCGGCATCCGATTCTGAGGCACGACTATGGAAAGTGATGAAGAAAAGATCCTGAACGCCATCCAGGAGGATGTCCGGGCCAATGCCCGGCTGGTTCAGGAAGAAGTGGAAAAGGAAGCGGCCAACCGAGAAGCGGATCAGCTGTCCTTCTACCAGGAGGGTCTGAAGAAACAGACCGATACCTACCTGGAGAAGGAACTGAGCGATCTGCGTCTCTATGCGGCGGCCAAGGCCTCCCGGGACAAGCTGGCGGCCAAGAAGGAACTGCTGGCCCTGCGCCAGAAGCTGGAAGATGAACTCTTTGCGCAGACTGCCGGTGACCTGCAGGCCTTTCTGGATACGGAAGAATATGACCGTTATCTGGCCCGGCAGCTTGATACCCTGCCGGTTAACGGCAGCGGTGTCTTTCTGGTCCGGGCGGCAGATCAGCAGCGCTTTCAGGCCCTGCTGAAGCAGAAGGGCCGCCAGGCAGAAGTGCAGACCGCTGTGCTGCCCTTAGGCGGTTTCCGCTATCGGGACGAGGCGAACGGGGTGGAATACAGCTGCGATCTGGCCCGGCGGCTGGAAGAGCAGCGAGACTGGTTCCACAGCCACTCCGGCTTCCATGTCAGCCAGGAGGCTGAACATGTCTGAGGTCATCTATGGCATCAACGGCTCGGTCATCTCGGTACGCCACGCCAGCAGTCTGGCAATGCGGGAGATGGTCCTGGTCGGCGAGAAGAAACTGCTGGGCGAAGTCATCCGCATGGATGCCGAGCAGACCATGATTCAGGTCTATGAATCCACGACCGGGCTGCGGCCCGGGGAGACGGTGGAAGGCACCGGCAGGCCGCTGACGGCGCTGCTGGGGCCGGGCATCCTGGGCAGTATCTATGACGGCATTCAGCGGCCCCTGAACACCCTGGCCAGGGCCCAGGGCGCCTTCATGGGCGAAGGACAGGCCGCGGCTGCGCTGGATGAAGCGAAGAAGTGGCAGGTCACCATGAAGATTCAGAACGGCGATACCGTCCAGGGCGGTCAGATCTTTGCGGTCTGCCCGGAAACCAGTCAGATCGAACACCGGTCCATGGTGCCCCCGCTTCTTGCCGGCACCGTCTCGCAGGTGGTTCCGGACGGCAGCTATACGGTGAGTGATGTACTGGCGGTGCTGACCGACCGGAACGGGCAGAACCATCCCCTGCGCCTGGCCCAGACCTGGCCGGTGCGCAATCCCCGTCCGGTGCAGGCCAGAGAACCCATCTCCATGCCTCTGGTGACGGGGCAGAGAGTGATTGATACCATGTTCCCGATTGCCAAGGGCGGCTCTTCGGCGCTGCCGGGCGGCTTCGGGGCGGGCAAGACCATGCTCCAGCACCAGATCGCCAAGTGGTGCGATGCGGACATCATCCTCTACGTCGGCTGCGGCGAGCGGGGCAACGAGATGACCCAGGCCCTGGAGGAATTCCAGGATCTGACCGATCCCCGCACCGGCCGGCCGCTGCTGGAAAGAACCGTCCTGATTGCCAATACCTCCAACATGCCGGTGGCGGCCCGCGAGGCCTCCATCTATACCGGCGTGACGATTGCGGAATATTACCGGGACATGGGCTACCATGTCGCCCTGATGGCCGACTCCACTTCCCGCTGGGCGGAAGCGCTGCGGGAAATCTCCGGCCGTCTGGAGGAGATGCCGGCCGAGGAAGGCTACCCGGCCTATCTGCCCAGCCGGATTGCCCAGTTCTATGAACGGGCCGGCTATGTGGATACCCTGAGCGGCCAGAAGGGCTCGGTCACCCTGATCGGCGCCGTCTCGCCGCAGGGCGGAGATTTCTCCGAACCGGTCACGTCCAACACGAAGCGTTTCGTGCGCTGTTTCTGGGCCCTGGACAAGAGCCTGGCCTATGCCCGGCATTATCCGGCCATGAACTGGACCGACAGCTATTCCGAGTATCTGGATGACCTGTCGCGCTGGTATGGCGAGCATGTGGCCCACGACTTCCTCGATCTGCGGCAGGAGATGCAGCAGATCCTGCACGAAGAGGCTTCCCTGATGGAAGTGGTGAAGCTGATCGGTTCCGATGTGCTGCCGGAAGATCAGAAGCTGACGCTGGAGATTGCCCGGGTCATCCGGGTCGGTTTCCTGCAGCAGAATGCCTTCCATAAAGAAGACACGTCGGTGCCGCTGGAGAAGCAGTACAAGATGCTGAAGACCATCGACTACCTCAACAGTGCCTGCCGGCGGCTGCTGAAACAGCATATCCCGGTCTCCCTGATGACGAAGACCGGCATCTTCGAGCAGATCATTTCCATCAAGTATGATGTGCCCAACAGCAACCTGGCGCTGCTCGACACCTACCCGGCCAAGATCGATGCGGCACTGGCCACGATCAGGTAGAAAGGAAGGAAACCATGGAACAGCAGATACTGGGACTGGAAGACATTCACGGCTCCCTGCTTGCCCTGGACCATGTGCAGGGCGTCTTCAACGAAGAGATGGTTTCCATCCAGCTGAAAGACGGTGCCGAGCGGCTGGGCCGGGTCATCCAGATCGAAGGCGAAAAGGCCATCATTCAGGTCTTTGAAGGCACCGACGGCATCTCCCGGGAAAACATCCGCACCCGTCTCCTGGGCCATCCCATGGAACTGGGACTGACAAAGGAAATGCTGGGGCGGACCTTCAACGGCATCGGGGAACCGATCGACGGCCTGGGGGCCATCTATCCGGAAAAGAGCGCTGACGTCAACGGCCGGCCGCTCAACCCCGTCTCACGGGTCTATCCCCGCAACTATATCGAAACCGGCATCTCGGCCATCGACGGCCTGAATACCCTGATCCGGGGCCAGAAACTGCCCATCTTCTCGGGCAGCGGCCTGCCCCATGATCAGCTCGCCATGCAGATCGTCAGACAGGCGAAGCTGAGCGGACCCGATGCCGGCAGCTTCTGCATCGTCTTCGGCGCCATGGGCGTCAAGAACGATGTCGCAGACATGTTCCGCCGCTCCTTTGAGGAAACCGGTGTCATGCAGAAGGTGGTCATGTTCGTCAACCTCTCCGATGATCCGATCATCGAGCGGATGATGACGCCGCGCTGCGCCCTGACCGCGGCGGAATACCTGGCCTATGACTGCGGCATGAACGTGCTGGTCATCCTGACCGACATGACCTCCTACTGCGAAGCGGTGCGGGAATTCTCCTCCTCCAAGGGTGAGATTCCCTCCCGCAAGGGCTATCCGGGCTATCTGTACTCGGACCTGGCCTCGCTGTATGAACGGGCCGGGATCATCAAGGGCGGCAGCGGCAGTGTCACCCAGATTCCCATCCTGACCATGCCCAACGACGACATCACGCATCCTGTCCCCGACCTGACCGGCTATATCACCGAAGGGCAGATCGTGCTGGACCGGGATCTCTTCCTGAACGGCATCAATCCCCCGGTCGGGGTGCTGGCCTCGCTGTCGCGTCTGATGAAGGACGGCATCGGCGAAGGCTATACCCGCGCCGATCACCAGGATGTGGCCAACCAGCTGTTTGCGTCCTATGCCCGCGTGCAGGATGCCCGCAGCCTGGCCTCGGTCATCGGCGAGGATGAGCTCTCCGATCTGGACAAACAGTACATGGCCTTCGGAAGGACCTTTGAGCAGGTCTTCATCGGCCAGGGCTTTACGACATCCCGTTCGATTCAGGAGACCCTGAACCTGGGCTGGGCCCTGCTGTCTACCCTGCCGCAGTCCGCTCTGGACCGGCTGGATCCGGAACTCATCCGGAAGAACTACGATCCGGAACACGCGGCGCATACCATTGAACTGGCCAGAGGAGGCCACTGATGGCCGGGGTTCCTGCCACCAAGGGCAACCTGATGCGGGCCCGCCGTTCCCTGGCCCTGGCGCAGAACGGCTATGAACTGATGGACCGGAAACGGAACATCCTGGTCCGGGAAATGATGACCCAGGTGGACAATGTCCGCCGTCTGCGGGATCAGATCAGCGAGGCCTGGTCGACCGGGTACTTCCTGCTCCAGCAGGCCAACCTGTACTCCGGCGTCATCGGCAGGGTGACGCGTCAGATCCCGGTGGAGGACGGCATCACCGTCACCAGCCGTTCGGTCATGGGCGTGGAAGTGCCCAAGGTGCTCTGCGAGATCCCGGAAAACAGGGAGATCCCCTACAGTCTGGAAGATTCCAGCTCCATGATCGATGAGGCCTATCTGCAGTTTCAGAAGGTCAAGAAACTGACCATGACCCTGGCGGAAGTGGACAACACCGTCTGCCGCCTCGCCCATGCCATCTCCACGACTCAGAAGCGGGCCAATGCCCTGAAGAACATCGTCATTCCCCGCTATCAGGAACAGATCCGCACCATGTCCGCCGATCTGGAAGAAAAAGAGCGGGAGGAGTTCTCCCGCATGAAAGTCATCAAAGCCCAGCAGGAAAGATCTCAGCAGATGCGCTGAGGTCTTTTCTTCTGCTCAGATCTTCTTTTCCAGGTACAGATGATTGCCATGCGGAATCTTCCCGCCCAGCAGGATCTCTCCCCGGGCCGCGATCCGGAAGCCGCATTTCTCGTAGAGACGGATGGCCGGGGTGTTCTGCCCGCCGGTATCCAGCCGGATGGCCTGGCGGCCGCTGTTCCGGCACAGAGTTTCCGCATGGTGCACCAGAGCCGTCGCCACACCCCTGCCGCTTTCCGCCGGCCGCACTAACAGCAGGTGCAGGACCAGGACCTGCGCATCGCTCAGTTCTTCCGGCCAGGAAACCTGATGATAGTCGGTCGGCATGGCGGTACTGAGGATGACACTGCCCAGGATCCGGCCGTTCTCCTCAGCCACGTACAGACTGCCTTCCTGCTGCGCCTGCAACGCATTGTCACGGGTCGGGTAGACCCCTCTCTGATAAGCCGTATAGGAGGGATGGGTTTCGATCCAGGTGAAGTACTCTTCATAGGTTTCCGCCACCCCGTCCACATCTTCCGGCACTGCCTTTCTGATCTGCATGGTTCCTTCTTTCTCAGCTGAAGCGGGGCGTGCGGCGGATCAGCCGCCGCTGCCCGGGCAGGCTGTTTTCTTCGGTTTCATAGACCCGGGCCTGACGGATCAGCCGGCTGATGCAGTAGATGATCAGATCCTGATCCAGACCGGGATCCCGGGAGACCAGTTCCACGGCGATATCCATCTCCGTCACCGGACTGCCGGTCCGGGAGGAAAGCACCTGCAGGATCTGCTGGCAGAGCACTTCCGGATCCACCGTGATCAGATGTCCTTCAGCGTCCAGACGGCGCATCTCGCCGTTTTCCTGCACCAGCTGCCGCCAGCGGTCGGCCAGCATCTGCCGGCCTTCCGGTTCCAGCAGTTCCACGCGGTCTTCATACTTGTGATAGTCTTCCGCCGGGATATACAGCCAGCTGGAGGCTTTCTGCACCCGGCCGTCATGCAGGAAGTCCAGTTCCGGGGCTTCCAGGGTCGCCAGCGACTGGTAAGGCTGCACCTGACGCAGCTGATCGCACAGCCAGTACAGGGCACAGATCTCCTGGGCACTGCGGCCATACCAGATCTGGATCGGCTGACCGGCCTGCAGCTGCCGGATCAGCCGGGTCAGGGATTCCTGCACCCGCCAGGCAGAGGCACTTTCCTTCAGCTGTTCCTGCAGAACGCCGCAGTGCAGCTGCACCGGCAGGACACAGATCTCGCCGACATGGTGCATCGGCGGGGTATGTTCATGTACTTCCCGCTCCCGTTCATCCTGAAGAGAAGCGGCCTGCACGAGCCGCAGCCGCAGCTGTTCATCCGGAAAAAGCACCTGGTCATTGACCAGGTCTTCCAGCGGGATATAGGCTTCTCTGCCGAAGGACATGGCGCGGGACAGACTTACAGCGGTCAGACGGTTGAATGTCACATACAGCATCGGGGTTTTCCTTTCTTTGCGTTCAGTTTCGGGAATCCACAGCCGCAATGGTCAGAATCTCCTGCCGGCAGGCAAACCAGATCTTCGTTCCGTCGGAGTCGGGGGTTTCGTCCGGGTCTTCCAGACGCAGCACCCGGAAGCCGAGCGATTCCAGGATCGTCCTGTTCAGCATCCGTACAGGTTCATCTTTTTTCTTATTGTATACGTAAGGCTCCGGCCCTGCATCCGGTCCGTATTCGGGAATATCGGGATCCAGGGACAGGACCGTTTCATAGAGCACGGACCCCCGGGCATCCCTCAGCAGGTAATCCCGCATCATCTCCAGCATGCCGGTGAAGATCCCCTGCCGGCGCCAGGCCCGGGAGACATAGGTACTGCCGGTCAGGAAGACCATGCCGTCGGCCAGATCCTGCGGGATCTGTTCGCGGTGCGCACAGCCCGGATACCCCAGCATGGGAAAGGCGGCCCGCTGCAGCACATAGTGGTTCAGCGCCATCCATTCCGAATCGGCACAGATCCGGGCATAGACCGGCTTTGAGGCCAGGAAATCATGGACACTGCAGGCCAGGCCGTTAAGATCGGCGATGACCTGTTCCTGTTCATAGACCAGCAGACAGACCCGCACCAGCGGACTCTGCAGAATCGGGTGTTCCAGGGCATTACCCTTACCATCGATGAGCGGAAACGAAAAGACGCAGCTGACATACCGGCCCGTCTGGTCGGTCTGTGCCGCTTCCGGAACCTGCTCATAATAGGCAAGCAGATCTGCCTGGGTAAAAGGCAGACCTTCTTTCAGCAGACACAGACTGCGTTCGAGGTATTCCTGCCGCATCCGCTCAGAAACCGTCTTTGACCAGCGTGATGTTGTCCCCGGCCTCATCGGCCTTGAGGATATCCTCGCTGACTTCTTCATCGTAGACGATCGAGTCTTCGATCCGTTCCTCGCTGACCCGTTCGATGTCCACGATACTGCCGTTCAGGGCATCGTAGTTGTTGAAGTTGCCGTTGTTCGCCAGACCGTTGCCGCCGCCGAAATAGGCATAGGCAATGTCGCTGTCAATGACGAATTCGATGACACTGGCATCGGCATTGGCACTGCAGCCGTTTGAGGCGTCCGTGGCGGCCTTGGCGTCGACCTTGATGACCGGAATGATGATCCCGGTATCCAGTTCCACGTAGTAGCGGCTGCCGATCTCGCCGAAGCTGTAGCCCATGGCCACCCCGATGAAGCCGTCCTCGTCCACCAGAAAACCGGTGGTCGGATCGACGGTCATCTCGTTATGAATGATCTGCCACTGTTTGGAACCGGTATTGGTAATGGCCCGGTAGTCTTCATAGGTCTTGGTGGAAGACGTACTGCAGGCCCCGATGGATTCCGAGACGAACTCCTTGTGGTAGTTCTTGAGGTCACTCAGCTTGAACGTATCGGCACTGTAGCCGGAGGTCAGGACGCCGGCCGCCAGGGTCAGCGTTATTGTCAGAACAGTTCTTTTCATCACGTGGTGTTATTTTAGCACAGCCCTCTCCGGACAGGCAAATCAGACGGAACGGATCTGGCTGCGCATCTCATTCAGGATGCCCGGGAGTTTGACAGTTGAGAGAAGACCCGAAATAAAGATCAGCGCATAGCAGTGCTGATTTTTTTCATTTTTCCTGTCAAATTTTATGATTTTATATATCGTGTTATGTCGTTTTATGTTATCATTCCTTTGGAGGTGCTTTATTGTGAACTTCCTCAATAATTAACTGTCGAGCAGAAGAGAGCTGGAATGTGACA
>CAIFEQ010000022.1:0-6261 GCA_903789495.1 uncultured Erysipelotrichaceae bacterium
TCATGAGGAGCTCGCCTTCTTTTTGACAGGGTACCGATTATTGAGCGCTTACGATCAGTCTTTGGGTTCGGGCTTTCTGCGGCGCTGCTTCACCGCTGCCGGATCGGCCTGCAGAGACTCTTCCAGCCTGCCGGGATGGTACTGGTCATAGCTGTCAAAGACCTGCCGGTTCTGAACATGGGTGTAAATTTCAGTGGTGGAAATGCTGGCATGCCCCAGCATCTCCTGAATGGAACGCAGATCTGCTCCGCCCTGCAGGAGATGGGTTGCATAGCTGTGGCGCAGCTTATGCGGGGTGATGTGTTTCTGCAGCCCGGCCTTCAGGCACTGCTGGCGCAGCATCTTTTCAACATACTCCGAGGTCACCTTCCGGCCATAGCGGTTGAGAAAGAAGGTCTGTCCCCTGCCCTTGTAGAACAGCGGCCGTACGGTATCCCGGTAGTTCTTCAGCAGAGGAATGCTGCCGCGGGCAATCGGCACGATCCGTTCCTTGTTTCCCTTGCCCAGGATCCGCACCAGACCGGCATCCAGATCAACCCGGTTCACGGTGATGCTGCAGGCCTCCGAGACCCGCATGCCGCAGGCATAGATCAGTTCCAGAATGGCGTGGTTCAGCAGCTGGACAGGATCACGATCATCAAAGGATGCCATGAGCTGCCGGATCTCCTCGACGGTGCAGTACACCGGCAGAGCACGGATGCCCCGGTGGGTTTCGATGACCAGGGAAGGATCCTTTTCGCCGTGCAGAAACGCCAGGTAATGATGAAAGGAACGGATGGCGGCGCTCATCCGGGAGACCGAAGACGGTTTCTTGGTTTCCAGCTGTTCGGCCAGAAAATCATCGATGACCGTTTCGGTAATCTGTTCCGTATCCGCAATGCCTTTCTTTTTCAGAAAGGCCGCATACTGCCGCAGATCGGACTTATAGGAACTCTGCGTGCGCAGGGATTTTCCTTCATTGACCGAGATCTCCAGCAGGTACTCCGCAATGGCGTCATCCGTTTTCATGTCTCTTCCCTTCTGCCTGCGAGGCACGGATCAGAAGATTGCTGCCAAGTTCATGGTTCAGATCCTTCAGGATGCTGACGGTTTCCTCCCGGCGGGCCACGTTCTCATCAAACAGATTCAGCTGTTCTGCTGCCCCGTTTTCGCCGAAGCCGCTCACCGAGATGCCGGCCAGCCGGACCGGATTGCCATTCCAGTTTTCATCAAACAGGGACATGGCCTGGACAAACAGGTCATCCCCCTTCCAGATCGGCTGTTCCAGACGGCGGCTGCGGTCGACGTTGCTGAAATCATAGTACTTGATCCGGATCATGAGGGTATTCCCGGCCTTCTTCTCTTCGGCCAGGCGGCTGGAGAGCCGTCGGCTCAGGATCCGGAAGAGACCCTTGAGCTCATCATAATCCGTCACATCTTCCAGCAGGGTTTCCGAGACCCCGACTGATTTGCTGTCGAAGTCGGAGATGATCTGCCGGTCATCATGCCCGTTGGCCCGGGCCAGGATCTGCTCGGTCCGCCTGCCGAAGATGGGCCGCAGAGCCTGGGTATCCTTATAATTGGCCAGATCCCCGATGGTGTTGATCCCCATCTCCTTAAGCAGCGGGACGGTCTTGACCCCGACCCCGCGCATCTGGGAGATATCCAGCGGCCAGAGCTTGCTGGAGACTTCCCGGATCCTTAAGACGGTGATGCCCATCGGCTTCTTCATGTCGCTGGCCATCTTGGCCAGGAACATGTTGGGGGCGACCCCGATCGAACAGGGCAGCCCCAGCTGGCTGTGGATGGCAGACTGCAGCTGCCAGGCCAGGTCCAGGGGTTTCGGATACTTCTGAATGGTCTGAGTCACCTCGGCATAGCATTCATCGATGGAGGCCTGTTCGATCTGATCCGCATGTTCGCGGACAATCTGGGTGAACTGGGCCGACAGGTTCTGATAATACGTGAAATGCGGTTCCACGATGATCAGATCCGGACACAGCTGCCTGGCTTCCGGCAGCGGCATGGCGGAATGGATGCCGTATGCTCTGGCTTCATAGCTGGCGGTGGCCACCACGGAACGCCGGGTATTCCCGCTGACTACGATCGGCTTGCCCTTCAGGGAAGGATCCAGCAGGACTTCGGCACTGGCAAAAAAGGCATTCAGATCCACATGGAAATAGACATGTGCCATTACTGCCCTCCGTTGCGCCGGATGAGTTCTTCGGCCGCTTTCAGGGAAGCTTCGGTGGCCCTGCCGCTGGCGATCCGGGCAATCTCCCGGATGGTTTCCTGCCGGTTCAGCAGATGCACCGAAGTCCTGGTATGCGTCTCATCCTGGGATTTTTCGACGAGATAATGATGCTGGGCACTGGCCGCAACCGGTGCCAGATGGGTGACGGAAAAGACCTGGGCTTCCTTCGCCAGCCGGCGCATCATCTGGCCCATGGCGGTGGCCACGGCCCCGCTGACGCCGCTGTCGATCTCATCGAAGATCACGGTACCGGACTGCTGCAGACCGGTGAAGATGACCTTCAGACCCAGCATGAGCCGGGAGAGTTCGCCGCCGCTGGCCGTTCTGACCAGAGGCTGGGGATCCTGCCCCCTGTTCATCGAAATATAGAATTCCACATGATCCGAACCTCTGCGGCTGGGCCTGTCTTCTTCCATATGGACGACAAAGACGGCATTGGGCAGGGCCAGTTCCTTCAGCAGTCCGGCAATTTCCTTTTCCAGCCTGCCTGCCCCCTTCTGCCGCTTCTGACGCAGTCTGGCAGCGGCTTCGTCGTAGGCACTCCGGGCCGCGGCGATCTTTTCGTCGATCTCCTTCAGGTATTCCTGACGGTGTTCGTACTGCTGGATCCGCTGTTCCAGATCCGCGGCGAACTGCTGAATCTCTTCGATGCTCCGGCCGTACTTCCGTTTCAGTTTCTGGATGGTGAAGAGACGCTCTTCCATGCTGTTGATGGTGTCTTCATCAAAGTCAAAGTCAGACAGGGTCCTGTCCAGCGTCTGCATGGCATCGTCGAGCTGGTAATAGCTGTCGCTGATCTGCTGTTTCAGAGCTGCGAAGTCCTTCTGTTCCTCTTTCAGACTCTGCGCCCGGTGCATCAGATCATACAGGGAATCGCTGAAGGAAGCGTACAGCTGCAGCAGGGCCTGAATCTGTTCATAGGAGTTCTTGACCAGCTTGTACTGCTTTTCCCGGTCTGCCAGTTCCTCGTCTTCGCCGGGTTTCAGATCCGCATCGCGGATCTCCTGCAGCTGGTAGCGGAAATATTCGAGATCATTCTCGTTATAGACATTGTTCAGCACCTGCTGTTTCTCATTCTCCAGGTTCTGCCAGGCCTCATAGGCACTGGCAGTCTCCTGGCGCAGGTCGGCCAGGTTCAGATAGCGGTCCAGCAGATCGACATGACCGGCCGCGTTTAGCAGGTACTGACTGTCGCGCTGATTGTGGATGTCAATTTCCCGGCTCAGGCAGTCGCGCATCAGGGATACACTGACGATCCGATGATCGATCCGGGCGGTACTCCGGCCGCTGTTCAGCAGTTCCCGGGTGAAGGTGACATTCCGGGCATCCGCATCCAGGCCGGCTTCCTGCAGGACAGCCATGGCCCCCGGATTGCGGGACAGATCAAAAGTGCCTTCAATGATGGCCTTTGTCTGCCCTTTGGCAATATAGGAAGTGCTGGCCCGTTCCCGGTACAGCAGCGAGATCGCATCGATCAGGATCGACTTGCCGGCGCCGGTTTCGCCGATGAAAACACTGAATCCGGGCTCAAAGTCCAGAGACAGTTCCTCAATCAGCACAAAATTCCGGATGTAGAGATGTGTGATCATTTTTGATCCAGATACCCCTGTATCTTATCCATCAGGTCATTGAAACCGATGCCCAGCGCCGTCCGCACCTGCGGGACGCTGCCATGGTGCACATACTGGTCGCCGATGCCCATATCATCCAGTTTCAGGGAGATGCCCTGATCGTTGCAGTACTCCAGCATGGCCGAAGCCAGACCGCAGGCCTTCATGTCGCTCTCATAGACGATGACCGGGGTGCCGGCGGCGGCAATCTGGCGGATCATCTCCGTATCCAGCGGTTTGATGAAGCGGGCATTGACCACGGTGATCGGCAGTTCATTGACCTTTGCCTTATCGACGATCCGGTCGACATCCGGACCGTAGGAAATGACGGTGAGCTTTGAGACGGTGCTGGCATAGGGAACGGTCCAGGTCCCGATCTTTAGCAGTTCAAGTTTGTTATTCTCCGGCAGCTTCACGTCCCCCTTGGGATAGCGGATCGCAAAGGGATGAGGCTGGCGGAAGGCGGTGGCGATCAGATTCCTGGCCTCAGCCGCGTCTTTGGGGCAGGAAATGATCATGTTCGGCAGAGCCCGCAGGAAGCCGATGTCAAAGACACCGTTATGGGTTGCCCCGTCTTCCCCGGCCAGACCGCAGCGGTCTATGCCGAAAACCACCGGCAGATCCATCCGGCAGACATCATGATTCACCTGGTCATAGGCCCGCTGCAGGAAGGAACTGTAGATGGACAGGAACGGCCGCTTGCCGCTGATGGCCAGGCCGGCCGCCATGGTGACGGCATGTTCTTCGGCAATGCCGCAGTCAAAGCTGCGTTCCGGATAATGGGCAAAGAATGCCCCCAGTGCACTGCCGGTGATCATGGCCGGCGTCAGGACGACGATGTCCCGGTTTTCCTCGGCCAGTTCTTCCAGCGTATCGGCCACCACACCGGACCAGCTGCGGTAGCCGAGCGGCGTTTCCTTCAGAAACTGTCCGGTTTGGGGATTGAACGGACCGACGCCATGCCAGACGCCCTGGTGATCCTGCTCGCAGAGCGGATAGCCCTTGCCCTTGGTCGTCACGCAGTGCACGACGATCGGGCCGACATGATCCTTGGCCATGCTCAGGACCTGAATCAGATCCTTGATGTTATGCCCGTCGACCGGTCCGATATACTCCAGATTGAATTCGCCGAAGATGCCCCGGTCGATGACGGTTTCCTTGATGGCATCCTTCATCCCCTTCAGGCCGCGGTAGACGACTTCGCCGACCGTGCTGCGCCGCAGGGTGGATTCCATGTTCTGTTTCAGATTCGTATAGTTCTTCGAGGAACGCAGGCGGGCAAAGCCCTTCGTCATGCCGCCGACATTCCGGGAGATGGACATGTTGTTGTCATTGAAGACAATGACGATGTTGCGCTGTTCCTGACCAATGGCATTCAGGGCTTCCATCGCCTCCCCGGAGCTCAGGGCGCCATCCCCGATCACCGGGACGATGTGATAGGTTTCCCCGTTCAGATCCCGGGCGATGGCCATGCCCAGCGCCGCACTCAGAGAGGTGGAGCTGTGGCCGGCTTCCCAGACATCATAGGGACTCTCGCTGCGCCGCTGAAAGCCGGAGATGCCGCCGAACTGCCGCAGATGATCAAACTCCCCTGCCCGGCCGGTCAGGATCTTATGCGTATAGCACTGATGGCCGATGTCAAAGAAGATCTTGTCCGGCGGCATGCTGAAAACATAATGCAGAGCGATGGTCAGCTCGACGACGCCCAGATTGCTGGAAATATGTCCGCCGGTCTTGGCAACCGACTGAATGATGAAACGGCGGATTTCCTGCGCCAGTTCATTCAGTTCATCGATGGACATGCTTTTCAGTATTTCCGGATTCTCAATTTTGGTCAGATCCATAAGGTTCCCTCCTAATGGCTGCGGTTCTGGATGCTCTTCAGCAGCTCCAGAACGGCCGTAGAATCGAACCCCTTCATTTTTTCGATTCTCTGATAACTGTTCTGATAAAGCGAAAGCATCAGATCTTCTGATTTCTGTTCCCCTAACAGTGTAACACTGGTAACCTTCTGATTCCTGGCATCTGAATTGGACTTGCCCAGCTCCGCCGCGCTTTTCTGCACATCCAGCAGGTCATCCTGGATCTGAAAGGCCAGACCGATGTCAAAGCCGATGTCCCGCCAGGTCTGCCGGACCGCCGGTTCACAGTCCGCCAGCACGGCGGCCATTTCCAGCGGGGCCGACAGCAGACAGCCGGTCTTATGGTGATGGATGCGCTGCAGGGCCGGCCAGTCGGTAGCGGTGTTTTCCTGGATGTCCAGACTCTGCCCCAGCACCATGCCGTCGGGTCCGGCTGCCTGGGCCAGGATGTGCAGACAGGCCACGGTCTTGGCGGTGGATACCGTCTCAGCGGCTGATGCGGTTTCAAAGGGATAGGTCAGCAGGGCATCGCCGGCCAGGATGGCTTCGGCTTCGC
>CAIFEQ010000022.1:6271-31909 GCA_903789495.1 uncultured Erysipelotrichaceae bacterium
CCGTAAACCACATGATTGGTCGGCTTGCCCCGGCGCAGGTCATCGTTGTCCATGGCCGGCAGATCATCATGGATCAGCGAGTAGGTATGAATCATCTCCAGGGCCAGGGCAAAGCTGTCCGCCTGCTCTTCCGGCACCCCGTAGCCGCCGCTGACCGCATACAGGAGCAGCGGCCGGATCCGCTTGCCGCCGGCCAGCAGAGAATACAGCATGGCCTGTTTCAGCACATCCGGTTCCAGGGGCTCCAGAGCCTGCCGGAGCTTGTTTTCGAACTCAGTTCTGCTGATCATTTTCCTTGGTGATCTTCTCAATGCGGCCGGCAAAGGCGTTCAGCTGGCTGTTGCATTCCTTGACCAGCTTCAGGCCTTCCTCGAACAGATCAATGGTCTGCTCCAGTGGAAGCTCGTTCTTTTCCAGCTGGGAGACGATGGTCTCCAGCCGGTTCATCGATTCTTCGAATGTCCTGGATTTCTTCTCGCTCATTGTTCTTCCTTTCCATCCGCGCTGGCCACGGCCTCAATGGTGCCGTTGGCCGCCCGGATTGACAGGGGATCCCCTGCGTGAACCTGATGTACATCTTTCATGACAACGCCATGCAGACGGACGATGCTGTAGCCTCTGGCCAGCACCTGCAGCGGGGAATAAGCCTGCAGCAGGGCGCTCTGCCGGGCCAGCTGGGTCCGCCGTTTTTCTTTCTGGGTTTCTGCCGCCTGCAGCAGCCGGTTCTGCAGGGCCTGAATCTTCTGCCTTTCCAGGGTGCAGCGCGGGCCGGGATTCTGCAGCTGCAGGCGAGCGGTAAGCTTCTGCGTGCGCAGCAGGGCCTGCTGCAGATCCTGCTGCAGCAGCTGTTTCAGCAGCTGCCGATCGGTTTCCAGCTGCAGCCGGGCTTTCTGGGCGGAAGTCTGCGACAGGTGCAGCAGTTTCTGACCGGCAAGCTGGATCTGCTGGTTCTTCTGATTCAGCAGCAGTTCGCAGCTGTGCCGCAGTTTCTGCTCCAGGCTGTCCAGGCGCAGTTGCTTTTCCTGATACAGCCGCTGCGGATTCTGCAGGATGGAAGACGTCTGCAGGTCCTTCAGCTCGGTCTGTGCCTGGCGCAGCCGGGCAGACATGACATTGTTCAGACGCTGTTTCTTCTGATACAGTTCGCTCTGTACATCCCGGATATCCGGGGCACAGCGCTCGGCCGCTCCGGTCGGCGTCGGCGCCCGCAGATCAGCCACGAAATCGGCGATGGTGAAGTCCGTTTCGTGTCCGACACCGGTGATGAGCGGAGTCTGCAGCTGATAGATCGTCATGGCCAGGGCCTCATCGTTGAAGGACCACAGGTCCTCGATGGAACCCCCGCCCCGCACCAGCAGGATCACGTCGTGTCCCTGCAGGTCGGCACTGAGCAGGGCCTGAATGATCTGCGCGGCACTCTGCTCGCCCTGCACGAGGACCGGATATTCCGTGATCCGGGCCACCGGCCAGCGTCTGGCCAGGGTGCTCAGCACATCCGAACGGGCCGCGGTATTCCGGCCGGTGATCAGGGCAATATCAAAAGGATAGCGCGGAATCGGCTTCTTGTGCGATTCGGCAAAGATGCCCCGCTCCTCCAGTTTCTTCTTCAGCTGTTCGTATTTCAGGTAGAGTTCGCCGATGCCGGACGGCTTCATGGCCGTGACCAGCAGCTGCAGCTCGCCCCGGTCCCGGTAGACATTGGCACTGCCGCGGACGATGACCCGATCGCCATCCTTCGGGACGAACGGCAGACTCTGATTATAGTTCCGGAACATGACACAGCGGATCTGGGCTTGGCTGTCCTTGAGGGAGAAATACCAGTTCCCGCTGCCCCGGTAACTGGAAAAGTTGGAGATCTCCCCTTCGACCAGGACGTTCTGAAGAGACGGATCACTGCCGATCCGCTGCTCCAGATACGATACCAGTGCTGTTACCGTAATGACCTTCATGTTCAGATCCGATCCAGGACGCCGTTGATCATCTTATAGGAATTGTCCCCGTACTTCTTGGCCAGTTCCACATATTCATTGATGATGACCGGCATCTCCACCGTCTTCAGATCAAATTC
Source organism: uncultured Erysipelotrichaceae bacterium (assembly GCA_903789495.1). Taxonomy (GTDB): domain Bacteria; phylum Bacillota_I; class Bacilli_A; order Erysipelotrichales; family Erysipelotrichaceae; genus Bulleidia. Next base: position 8,340 of record CAIFEQ010000022.1, read on the forward strand.
TGCGCAGCCGCAGAGGAGGATGGCCTGTTCCATGAGGCCCAGACGGTCATAGGTCCAGTCATTCGTCAGGACGTCATCGATATAGCCGGCATACCGTTCCCGGTTGGCAATGGCCGTTTCCAGGACTCTGGTCATGTAAGGATCTTCCTGCATTCTCTTTTCGGCTTTGTTTTCCGCAATCAGCTGACGGCTGTCACGCGGATAAATCAGGTACTGATACACACAGATAACGGCGGTCTCCCGATTATGATGACGGTCCATGCAATCCTCCAGTACAGCGTCTATTCTAACATATTCAAAGAGCGCAGAGAAAACACCCAGCCGGAGCTGGATGCCTGTCGGGCTTACTTGTTGTAGCTGTTGTCGTGATTCTTGACGATGACGTCGTGGGCGCCGCCTTCGACGATCGAAGTGGCGCTGACCAGCGTCAGTCTGGCCTTGGCCTGCAGTTCCGGAATATCCAGGGCACCGCAGTTGCACATCGTGGATTTGATCTTGGTCGTGGTCATCTGCACGTTGTCGTGCAGGGTGCCGGCATACGGCACATAGGAATCGACGCCTTCCTCGAAGGACAGCCGTCCCTTGCCGCCCAGATCATAGCGCTGCCAGTTGCGCGCCCGGTTGGAGCCTTCGCCCCAGTATTCCTTGACATAGTTGCCGTTGACCATCAGCCGCTCGCCCGGGGCTTCCTCGAAGCGCGAGAAGTAGCGGCCCAGCATGACGAAGTCGGCGCCCATGGCCAGTGCCAGGACGATGTGATAGTCATAGACGATGCCGCCGTCCGAGCAGATCGGGACATACACCCCGGTTTCCTTCAAGTAGGCATCTCTGGCCTTGGCCACCTCGATGACGGCCGTGGCCTGGCCTCTGCCGATGCCCTTGGTCTCACGCGTGATGCAGATGGAACCGCCGCCGATGCCGATCTTGACAAAGTCAGCTCCGGCCTCGGCCAGGTAGCGGAAACCGTCCTCATCGACCACGTTGCCGGCCCCGACCTTCACGCTGTCGCCATAATGTTCCCGGATCCACTTAAGGGTCTGCCCCTGCCAGCAGGTATAGCCGTCCGAGGAATCGATGCACAGCACATCCGCCCCGGCAGCCAGCAGAGCCGGAACCCGCTCGGCATAGTCCCGGGTATTGATGCCGGCTCCGACCATGAAGCGCTTGCCCTTGTCCAGCAGTTCATTCGGGTTTTCCTTGTGGGAATCATAGTCCTTGCGGAAGACCAGATAGACCAGTTCATCCTGATCGTTGACAATCGGCAGCGTATTCAGCTTGTGATCCCAGATCAGGTCATTGCACTCGCTCAGGGTATTGGAGACCTTGCCGGTGATCAGTTTCTCCCGCGGCGTCATGAATTCCTTTGCCGGGGTCTTGAGATCCATATGGTTGACCCGGTAGTCCCGTGAGGTGACCAGCCCCAGCAGACGGCCGTTGGGACGGCCATCCTCCGTCACCGGCATGGTGGAATGGCCGGTCTTCTCGAGCAGCTGCAGGATCTCCTCCAGCGTTGTATCGGGCGTGATGTTGGAATCGCTGACCACGAAGCCGGCCTTGTAGTTCTTGACCTTGGCGACCATGGCGGCCTCATCCTCGATGCTCTGGGAGCCGTAGATGAATGACATGCCGCCTTCCTTGGCCAGGGCAATGGCCAGACGGGGTCCGGAAACGGACTGCATGATGGCACTGACCATCGGAATGTTCAGCGAAACGGCCGGCTCTTCTCCCTGCCTGTAGCGGACCAGCGGCGTCTTCAGCGAGACAGCCGAAGGAACGTTTTCTTCACCCGTGAAACCAGGGACCAGAAGATACTCACTGAACGTATGGGATGGTTCATCATAGTACTTAGCCATGCACGCAATTCCTCCTTGTTTTCTCGAACGTTGCGCTTATTATATGTGCAAAAGGAACGAAAGTAAAGAAGCGTTCTATGCTATAATTCTGAAGACTGTGAGGGTTGAAATATGAAGCTTAGCACCAGCTATTTTTATACGCTGCGGGAGGATGTCAAGGACGAAGACTCCGTCTCCAGCAACCTGCTGGTCCGGGCCGGCTACATCAAGAAGAGTTCTTCGGGAATCTACATGATGCTGCCGCTGGGCTGGCGTGTCATTCAGAAGATCAATGCGGTCATCCGGGATGAGATGGACAAGACCGGCTGTCAGGAACTGCTGATGCCGGCACTGATTCCGGAAGAGGTCTACATTGCCAGCGGCCGCCGCGCCAGTTTCGGGCATGACATGTTCACGCTGAAGGACCGCAAGGGCATGGATTACTGCCTGGGGCCGACGCATGAGGAACTGTTTGCGATTGCCGCCAACATGAAGATCCATTCCTATAAGGACATGCCCTTCTCCCTGTATCAGTTTGAGACGAAATTCCGGGATGAACCGCGGCCCCGCTACGGACTGATCCGGGTGCGGGAGTTCATCATGAAGGATGCCTATACGTTTGATAAGGATGAGGCCGGCATGGACGTGGCATACGGGAAGCAGTTCCAGGCCTACAAGAACATCTTTGACCGTCTGCACGTGCGCTATCGGATCGTCCGGGCAGATACCGGGGTCATGGGCGGTCTGCTGAGCGAGGAATTCCAGGCCATCACGCCGCTGGGCGAGGATATCCTGGTCCTGTGCGATGACTGCGACTTTGCCAGCAACATCGAGGTCTGTCCCTGCGTCACCAGGGATCCGGGGACCAGAGAAGCGGAGGAAGAACGGCAGCTGGTCGCAACGCCTGACAGCCGGACGATTGCCGAAGTGGTGGAAACGCTGCACAAGCCGGAACAGAAGTTCGTCAAGACCCTGATCTACAAGGTCGATGAGCAGGTCATTGCCGTCATGGTGCGGGGCGACCGGGAGGTCAACGAAACCAAGCTGCGCAAACTCTTCCAGGCGGAACATGTCGAACTGGCAGATGCCCAGACGGTCCAGAAGGTCACCCATGCGGAAGTCGGCTTTGCCGGACCGATCGGGATTGACTGCCCGGTCTATCTGGACAATGAGGTCCAGTACCTGCAGAACTTCGTGGTCGGTGCCAATAAGACCGGCTATCACTACACCAATGTCAACCTGAAGGACTTCACGGTTGCCGGAATGGCGGATCTGCGGAACATTCAGGAAGGCGACCCCTGCCCCGTCTGCGGCAGGCCGGTGCACTTCGCCCATGGCATTGAGGTGGGCAATGTCTTCAAGCTGGGCACCAAGTACTCCAAGGCGCTGAATCTGCAGTATCTGGATCAGAACAACCAGCTGCAGTATGTCTGGATGGGATCCTATGGCATCGGTCCGGCCCGGACCATGGCGGCCATCGTCGAGCAGAATGCCGACGAAAACGGCATCAGCTGGCCGCTCGGCCTGGCCCCGTATGATGCGGCCATTGTCGTCATCTCCACCAGGGATGAGACACAGATGCAGATCGCAGAGAAGCTGTATGATACCCTGACCGCTGCCGGGTTCGATCTGATCCTCGATGACCGGGATGAACGTCCGGGGGTCAAGTTCAAGGATATGGACCTGATCGGCATGCCCTTCCGGATCACGGTCGGCCGCGGTGCCAAAGACGGCCGGGTCGAATGGAAACCGCGCGGCGGTGAGAGCGAGGAACTGGCCGTGGACGACGTCCTGGCCCGGATCAGGGAAGTCTATCAGAAGTAATCTTAGGGAACAGAGAAGATCTCAGCGGTCTTCTCTTTTCTTCTGCCGGGAATTGTTTCCGGAATACAAAAAGCAGTGAAACGGATTCACTGCTCTTCTGATCCTCAGTCGTCTGCGGAAGCGCCGGTCTTGGCAAAGGCATCTTCGCTTTCCGGCTGGAATTCCTCATCCGGGAAGACACGGAATCTTTCCTTCTTAGTGTAGGTGGTATGCAGCAGCTTTTCCGCCAGCTCACTGCCCGGCTCACCCAGGTAGTCCCGGTACAGTGCCTGAATCTGCGGGTTGTCGCTGGATACCCGGACTTCGCAGGCCTCGTCCTCCTCATAGAGAGCCTTGGCACGCAGTTCCCGATAGCCCATGCCCAGCGAGCCGTTCTTGATCTTGCTGGGGATGATCGGCTGACCGCCGCCGTTCAGGCAGCCGCCCGGGCAGCCCATGACTTCGATGAAGGTATACTTCGACTTGCCGGCGCGGATCTCTTCCAGCAGCGGTTTGACGTTGGACATGCCGGAGGCAACGGCGATCCACATCTTCTGCCCGGCAATCTCGATCTGGGCTTCCTTGACGCCCTGCATGCCGCGGCATTCCATGAAGTCAACCTTTTCCAGCTTTTTGCCTTCCAGCTTCTGCTTGACGGTCCGCAGAGCGGCTTCCATGACACCGCCTGAGGCACCGAAGATGACTCCGGCACCGGAATAGTCCCCGAGCAGATCGGGATCGAATTCCTCGTCCGGCAGTTCGTTGAAGTCAATGCCGAACATCTTGATCAGCCGGGCGCATTCCCGGGTCGTCAGGACCGCATCGACATCGAGGAAACCGGCAGTCCGGTCTTCCGGACGGTGGATTTCCGACTTCTTGGCAATGCAGGGCATGATCGACACGTTGAAGATGTTCTTCGGGTCGACACCCTTGCGCTTGGCCCAGTAGCTCTTGATCATCGCGCCCATCATCATGTGCGGTGACTTGGCGGAAGACAGATGATCCAGCAGATCCGGATACTCGAATTCCATGTAGCGGATCCAGCCCGGCGAGCAGGATGTCATCATCGGGAAGACGCCATGGTTCTGCAGGCGCCGGATGAGTTCATTCCCCTCTTCCATGATCGTCAGGTCGGCCCCGAAGTTGGTGTCATAGACCCGGTCAAAACCGCATCTTCTCAGGGCAGCGACCATCTTGCCGGTCACCCGGGTGCCGATCGGCAGGCCGAATTCTTCGCCCAGAGCAGCCCGGACCGCCGGCGCAGTCTGGACGATGACCACCTTGTTGGGATCATGCAGCGCGTCGATGACGCGGTCGATGTCTTCCTTTTCGGACAGCGCACCGGTCGGGCAGTTCAGGACACACTGGCCGCACTGCATGCAGTCAACGTCCCGGAAGCTCATGTTGTAGACCGGCGCCACAATGGTCTTGAAGCCGCGGTTCTCCAGGCCCAGCACGCCCAGACCCTGCACCTTCTCGCACGTATGGATGCAGCGCTGGCAGAGGATGCACTTGGCGGTATCGCGGACAATGCCATAGCTGAAGTCATCGTAGGAAGCCGGCGTCTGCTCGCCGCCGTAGACATCCTCATCACGGATGCCGAGTTCTTCGGCCAGTGTCTGCAGTTCGCAGTGCCGGTTCCTGATGCAGGACAGGCACTTCTTGTCATGGTTCGACAGCATCAGTTCGACGACCGTCCGCCGCCCCTGCAGGACGCGGTCAGAGTTGGTCTGGACTTCCATGCCTTCGGCAACCGGTGTCGTGCAGGCGGACAGCAGCGTTCTGGCCTTCTTGACCTCAACCAGGCAGACCCGGCAGTCACCGGCCTCGTTGATGCCCTTGAGGTAGCAGAGCGTAGGAATGTGAATGCCATTGGCGCGGGCAGCTTCCAGAACGGTCATTCCGGAATCTGCCTCGATGTCACGGCCATTGATTTTCAGATGAACAACACTCATGGGAAGGCCTCCTTAAATGGTTTCTATGGCGCCGAAGTGGCAGGCCGTACGGCAGGAACCGCACTTGATGCACTTGTCCGTATCAATGTGGTAAGGCTCTTTGCCCAGGACGCCGCTGATGGCACCGGCCGGGCACTGGCGGGCGCAGAGGCCGCACTTGCGGCACTGATCCGGATTGATGTGGTAGGTCAGCAGGGCCTTGCACACGCCGGCCGGGCATTTCTTGTCCACGACATGGGCAAGATATTCATCCCGGAAGTGGTTCAGGGTCGACAGCACGGGGTTCGGCGCCGTCTGGCCCAGTCCGCAGAGGGCGGTATCCTGGATCTCATGGCAGAGGGCTTCCATCTCGGAAAGCATTTCCAGGGTGCCCTCCCCCTTCGTGATCTTCGTCAGCATCTCGAGCAGGCGCTTGGTACCGACCCGGCACGGGGTGCACTTGCCGCAGGATTCATCGACGATGAAGTCCATGTAGAAGCGGGCCACGTCGACCATACAGTTATCTTCATCCAGAACGATCATGCCGCCGGAACCCATCATCGAGCCGGCCTGGATCAGGTTGTCATAGTCAATCGGCGTATCCAGTTCCTTTTCGGTCAGGCAGCCGCCGGAAGGACCGCCGGTCTGCACGGCCTTGAAGGCCTTGTTGTTGGGGCAGCCGCCGCCGATCTCATAGATGATCTCCCGCAGCGTGGTGCCCATCGGCACTTCGACCAGACCGGTGTTGCGGATCTTGCCGCCCAGGGCGAAGACCTTGGTGCCCTTGGACTTTTCGGTGCCCATGGCGGCATACCAGTCCGCCCCTTTGTTGATGATCTGAGGGACGTTGGCCAGTGTTTCCACGTTGTTGATGCTGGTCGGCTTGCCCCAGACGCCCTTGACGGCCGGGAACGGCGGTTTCGGTCTGGGCATGCCGCGCTTGCCTTCGATGGAAGCGATCAGCGCCGTCTCTTCGCCGCAGACGAAGGCACCGGCACCCAGACGCACTTCCAGGTCAAAGTCGAAGCCGCTGCTGAAGATGTTCTTACCCAGCAGGCCCAGTTCCCGGGCCTGCTTGATGGCAATGTTGAGACGCCGGACGGCAATCGGGTATTCGGCCCGGCAGTAGATATAGCCCTGATGGGCGCCGACGGCATAGCCCATGATGGTCATGCCTTCGACAATCGCATGCGGATCGCCTTCCAGAAGGGAACGGTCCATGAAGGCACCGGGGTCGCCCTCATCGGCGTTGCAGATGACGTACTTCTCATCTCCCGGCTGATCCTTCTCGAACTGCCACTTCACACCGGTCGGGAAGCCGGCGCCGCCGCGGCCGCGCAGGCCGGAAGCCTTGATGGTATCGATGACTTCCTGCGGGGTCATGGCGGTCAGGGCCTTGCCCAGAGCTTCGTAGCCGTCCTCGGCAATGTATTCCTCAATGTCTTCCGGATTGATCTTGCCGCAGTTGCGCAGGGCAATCCGCTGCTGTTTCTCATAGAAACGGATCTTGTCGATGTCGTAGACCTTCTCCCGGGTCTGCAGATCCTCATCGGACATCTGCAGTTCCTGGACGACCCGGCCTTTGTAGAGGTGTTCCGAGACGATGCGCTCGACATCGGAAGGCTTCACATGGTTGTAGAAGACCTTGTCGGGATAGATGGCCACGATCGGGCCCTTCTGGCATAAGCCGAAGCAGCCGGTCTTGACCACCTTGACTTCATCCTGCAGGCCATAGTTCTTCAGGACTTCCACAAACCGGTCATAGATCTCAGCCGACTGGCTCGCCGTGCAGCCGGTTCCTGCACAGCACAGTACATTTGCACGAATCGCTGCCATGGCTCAGCCTGCGACCTTCTGTTCTTCCTGCCGCTGCGCCGCATCGACGGTGTACTCTTCCACGACCTGTCCCTTGCCAACGTGTTCGGTCAGAATCCGTTCCGCCTTCTCCGGGGTCATGTAGACATAGGTGGTATGCGAACCGTCCTTGCCGTAGACTTCGACAATCGGTTCATACTTGCACATGCCGATACAGCCGGTCTGGGTCACGATGCAGTTGTAATCATGCTGAGCGGTTTCCTCAACCAGCTTGTTGAGGACGGGACGGGCACCGGCCGCAATGCCGCAGGTAGCCATGCCGACGACGACCCGGTAATCCTTGCCGCCGTTGCGCACTTCTACCTTTTTCAGTGCCGCCTGACGCATTTTCTTGAGATCTTCTAGACTTTTCATGCAATAGCCTCCTTAACCGACTGAACGTTTTCGTCGATGTAGCCTTTTATCCAGAGCAGAACTTCCGGTGTGCTGATCGGAACGTCCTGCAGCTGCTCTTTGATCTGATCGGTATTGAAACGGAAGACTTGGGTATCGGTCTGATAGGTCAGCTCATAATAGATCTGCTCATCAGCCTGAATGCAGTCCATCATCAGCTCACCCAGGCTTCCCATTTCCGGTGTGTCGATATGGTCCCGCTGCACGCTGGCTGTGATCCGGGTGCCTTTGCCGGGGGTGCTTTCGGCCTGGAAACGGCCGTTGCACATCTCGGTCAGTCCTTTCATGAAGGGCACGCCCATGCCGATCTTACGCGTGGTGCGGGTGGTGTAGAACGGGTCGCTGAAGCGTTTCAGAGTTTCCGCATCCATGCCTCTGCCGTTGTCCTCGACCGTCATGACAATCTCATTGTCTCGGATGCTGTCGCGGATCACGAGATAGATGCGGCTGGCCCCCGCGTGGATGCTGTTGTTGAGAATCTCGAACAGCTGCATCGCCAGATCTTCCATCATGGCACTCTCTCCCACAGCCGCCGGCAGGCGGCTTCACTGATTTCGTAGTCGGCCTCATGGATGTCGACCAGCCGATGCGCGTCGGAATCACACAGCCAGAGGGTATCCTCCGGGATCTGGGGATTCTGTTGCCGGATGGCCGGGATCATCGCCGGATCCTGGATTTCCAGGGCATCGTAGAGCAGATCCACCGGCACCGTTCCCAGGGCTCCCAGCAGACCATAGGACCGCTCGGCAATGTGAGCCGGGACGGCGGCGCCATGGTGGGCGTGGATGCAGGCGGCAATCTCCTCCAGACCTGCCTGCAGGGAGACCAGCAGGAGGCGGTCTTCCTGGCCGGTTGCTTCATCACTGGCATTCAGCAGCAGCTGCTCGCCGAAGAATTCCGGCCGGTTGGGGATCACCGGCATGTGGGCATCGATCCATGGCTGCATGCTCAGGGCATCTTCCAGCCTGCGGAAGAGCCCCAGAATATGCATTTCTTCCTGACTCTGCAGTTCCATGCCGCTCAGCAGCGCGATGCCGGTCTGTTCAGCCGCCTGCGCACAGGCGGCCAGCTGCCGGGTGGAGTTGTGGTCGGTTACGGCAATCACATCCAGGCCCTTGATCTTCGCCATGTTGCAGATGTTGTTGGGGGTCATCTCATTCTCCGCACAGGGCGACAGGCAGCTGTGAATGTGAAAGTCGTAATGCATCAGAGACCCATTTCTGCCAGTGTTCTGGCGCTTTCGTAGACGGGCAGGCCGCTGGCCAGCAGGATGACATGTTCCTCGGCCGCCTTGGCGATCAGTTCCGCACCGGGGGTGACATGGTCGGCCAGAACAACGCAGGCAAACTCGCGCAGTTCCGCAACCGCAATGACATTCATGTGCACCTGTACGGTGATCCATACCTGGCCCTGGCCGCCATTGCCCATGGCCCAGCTGAGCAGATCCGTGCAGTAGACGCCGGTGATCTCTCCGCTGAGGTCCTGCCCTTCGGTCAGCACCTGCCAGCCGGTTTTTGCGACCAGATCACTTACCTTCATGTGCTTTCATCTCCTTGATGTGGTGAAGAATATGGCAGTCATCCAGCGTCCGGTTGCCCTTGACGATCTCTTCCGCCATGTCCCGGCACGTCTGCATGCCGCAGGCGCTGCAGTCATAGCCGGGCAGTGCGGCCAGCTGATCGTTGACCTTGTTGAAATAGGCCAGCCGTTCGCTGAGGGTGCGGGAATCCTTGGCTTCCTCTTCGGCATTCTCCGGCCGCAGCAGGAGTTCTTCCGGAATCTCTGCCGGTCTGCGGGAGGTCAGCGCGGTCAGCGACTCATAGTTGTTCTTGACCAGATAGCTGTTGCCCCAGAGCAGATGGCCGCCGATGCAGCCGTTGATGCAGGTATACAGGTGCAGAACCCGGAAGGTATGCAGCAGATTGAATTCCTGCATGTCGAGAATCTCATCGATCTTGCTGAAGCCGTCTGCAATGAGATCATTGCTGGTCTGCTTCATCATCATCGGATTCACGGCCAGCAGGCCTTCCCGGCACAGGCTGACCTCGGTTCTGCCCCTGCCCAGATTCTCGCGGATCAGCGGCAGGATGTCGACGATGGACAGGGCGTGATCCACTTCCTGGTTCATGTGGCCATAGGGATACTTGGCCAGCACCAGCTTGGCTTCACACTCACTGAAATAGAAGATGCCGACATTGCCCTTGTCTGCGTATTTCTTCCGGGCCAGCCGCGCGGCGATCTCGCAGGGATCGTCATAAGGTGCCAGATTCTCCACCAGGGTCGGATACTTGTTCCGGATCAGCTGCCGGACCACCGGGCAGAGCGAGGCAATCACCGGTTCGCTGCTGCGGGCAGCCAGCTCATTGGTCTTTGTCAGGACCGCGCCTTCGACATCGCTGATGTCGATCACGGCATCAAAGCCCAGCAGCCGGACGGCATTGAGCAGAGCCCCTGCTTCCTCGACCGTCGCAGCCCGGGACATCATGGCCGAGGGAATCAGCGCGACCCGGAAGTCATAGTTCTTCAGATCTTCCAGCGTGCTGCCCTTGGCTGTCAGTCCCTGGTGGTGGCAGGTACGGATGCACTGCGCACAGTTGATGCATTTGCTGTCATCGATGGAAATCCGGTGATCCTGCATCGTCAGAGCAGAAGTCGGACAGACCCGCACACAGCTCATGCAGCTGACACAGTGGCTTAATGTGTAAGTAACAGCAGTGTTGACAGGGTTCATTGTTTTTCCCGGAACTTCAGATCCACTGTTGTTCCGGCCTCCGAAGACGTGATGGAAAACTCATCGGATACCCGTTTGATGTTCGGCAGTCCCATGCCGGCCCCGAAGCCCATTTCGCGGGCCTGTTCGCTGGCCGTGGAATAGCCGGGGGTCATCGCCTTTTCGATGTCGGGAATGCCTGGTCCGGTATCCCGGAAGACCAGCTGGATGAGGCCGTCCTCATACAGGTCCAGGGTCACGACGCCGCCATAGGCGTGAATGATCATGTTGATCTCGGATTCATAACAGGCCACGGCAATGCGCCGCAGCACCCCGGGATTGACGCCGATCTGGGAGAGGGTCCGCTTGATCTGCGAACTCACCTGACCGGCATGCGCATAATCATCCTTTCTGACCTGGTACTCTTCATGCAGAAAGGTATTCATTGCTTCCCTTCATGCCGTGTTCATGAAGAATGCCGCAGACATCAAACATGGACATACGTGTCGAATACAGATTGCAGTGCGGATGCATGTTCTGCACCGTGGCCAGATCCTCCGGACAGGGAATCTTGCCGCGGCAGAGGATCACGATCTGCAGATCCAGCATGTCTGCTGTCCGCAGCGCCTGCGTGTTGCACAGACCGGTCAGCAGAATCGTGCGGTCCGGATCAATATCCTGCATGGCCAACACGTCGCTCATCAGATCACTGGCCAGGACGGTGCTGTACTCATGGTCCAGCAGTTCTGCATGTTCCGCCAGAAGCGGCTTGGCCTGGATCATGTCCAGGAACTGACGGGCCAGCATCAGGAAATGGCAGCGCCGCTGCTCTGTTCGCTGGCTTTGATCTCGTTGATCCGCTGCGTGATCTTATCGATGGTCGCCGAGCCGATGACCTCGCCGTCAATGACGACGACCGGGGCCAGTCCGCAGGCACCGAGGCAGCGGGTCGCATCCAGGGAGAACATGCCATCCTTGGAGGTATGGTTGATCTCTGCCCCGGTCAGCTCCCGGGCGGTTTCAATCAGATGCTGAGCACCCTTGACATAGCAGGCCGTTCCCAGGCAGACATTCACCACATGCTTCCCCTTCGGTTCGGTTGTGAACTGAGCGTAGAAGTTGACGATGCCGTAGATGTCCGCAACGCTGGTGCCGGTCGCCCCGGCAATGGCGGACATGGCCTCATAAGGGATGTAGCCCAGCGCATCCTGCACCTCATGCAGCATGACGATGGCCGGGCCGGGCTCCCCTTTGTGACGGGCCACAATTTCGTCGATCCTTTTTACAGACTCCTGATTTAATCTTTCCATAACGACTGCTCCTTTAACCTTTTCCTGTTGCTCAGAAACTGAAAGCCAGAATCAAACAGCAAAGCGATGATCAAGATGATTATGGTCCAGGCGAACAGCAGTGCCGTATCCAGATTGACACGCGCAAACTGAATCTGCCGCCCGATGCCGACCCGAACCTGTCCGAGAATTTCTGCCATGACGCCGACCTTGAAGCCCATGGATGCGGCGGTGCGGCCGGTCTGCAGGAATTCCTGCGCGAGCACCGGCAGATACCACTTCCGCAGTCTCTGCCCGGTCCTGTCCCGGTACAGACACTCGGCATCCCGGATTTCGGGATCGACGGCCTGCATGGCACCGGTAAACCCGCTGTAGAAAATCGGAAACAGGATGAAGAACGTAACCAGAGAGACTGCCCCTTCTGACCCCAGCCAGATCAGTGCCAGGATGATATAGCTGGCATTGGGGATGGTGCGGGTCAGCAGCAGCAGCGGCCGGAGGAATTCACCGAGCCGGGGATGCATCTGGGCAAGAAGTGCCAGACACAGCGCCGCAGCAAGCGAAAAAAGATATCCTCGTGCCGTACGCAGAATCGTCATGCCGACCGCCAGGTAGGTAGAACCTCTGACCAGCAGAGAGCCCAGCGTCTGCACAACCTGTGGAACCGACGGGACAAGGATATCGTTTCCGGTAATCATGGCCGCCGTCTGCCAGACGACAATCAGTGCAGCTAAGCCGCCCAGATACTCCTTTTTCATGCCGAGTGTCCTCTGACTGCCGTACATTATAACAGACGAAAACGACGATTTTTAAAGGATTTGTTAAATTACAAACAAATCCTTTTTAATCCTGATTAATTAATCTGTTACAGCAGTTCTGCCAGCTCCGCCGCAGACAGGTTGTCATTGGAAGATTTTCCGTAGTGGGCATAGGTGATCTTCCTGTCATGTTCCAGGATGAAGCAAGCCGGCAGCTGCAGCTCATTGCCTTCAAAGGCCCCATGGGTCAGGCCGCTGGCCTTGACCAGATCTCTCTTCTTTGCCCATTTCTCGCTGTTGTGGTCGTGAAGCTCATCCTTGTCTCTGGCGACCGGCAGCTCAAATTCCTTATAGATGGTCTGCTCCGGATCGCAGATGATCGTAAACGGCAGCGGGAATTCCTTGAGCTGCTCCGCAACCAGCTTGGGATCCGACTGCAGGACGACCAGCATCTGTGCCTTCCTGTCCGTGATTTTGCTGTAATTCAGCGCATACTGACGGATTTCGAACTGACAGGATGTGCAGCCGAGATACCGCAGGAAAACCAGAACGGTCTTACCTTCTGCCTTCTGCAGTGTTTCGGAAAGCTTCACACCGGTTTCATATGGCGTCTGATAGACAAAGTCCGGGAGAATATCCCCTGCATGAAATTTTTCAGTCATTTTCCGCATCTCCTCTACTGCCTATTTTATATGGAAAGAGAATGAAAAAAAGAAGTTTTCCGCTGGAAGAAAACTTCTTTTCCTGCACTCAGCTGATCAGCAGACTGCTGTCGAATGTATCCAGGCCGAACAGCTTCATGAAGTCGGCAATCTCTTCTTCATGATCCGACGCCCAGACCACATGGATATTCAGTCGGTCGTAGACCTGTCCGATGATGGCACTGGACGCAACCCCGAGCTGCTCCGCCCCGATGGCATCGATATCGGCGACCAGCTGGGAAGGATCTTCGGTATCCACCGAAGACGCATAGGAGGCCATCAGATCCACGATGGCATTGTAGAGTTCCGGATCGGCTTCATAGTCACTGGTTCTGACGAACATGCCAGACTGCGGAATGCCCTCTCCGTAGGTTTCTTCAAGACTGGCCAGAATGCTGAGCTCGGTGCCGTTCTGTGCAGCCTTGGAGATGGCCGCCGTGGCGGCCGGTTCGGCCAGCAGGGCAATATCCGCCTCGCCGGCAATCAGAGCCGCACTGGCTTCGGAAACCGAATCATACCAGGTCGCCCGGTCAGCCAGATCCGGATACAGCTGCTGGAAGAGAATCCCCGCAACGGCCTGCTCGCCGAATGCGGCAACCCGGGCATCTTCCGACGTCAGCATTTCTTCCGAAGTGCCGACCAGGTAAAGGTTGCCCCAGGAGACTACGGCGAGCATGCGGTAGTCGGTCTTGCCGGCACTGGCCAGCTTAAGCCCCAGGTTGGTCGGGGCCAGAATGACGTTATAGGAACTGCTGCCGCTGACCAGTTCCGACTGCAGCAGATCCGGTCCGTCCACAATCGTGACATCACCGGAAAGCTGGTAAACCGGAATCAGGGAAATGGCCGGGGCACCGGAAGGAGCCAGGAAACTGACTCCGCTGAGGTCCGTCAGAGCACTTTCCGAAGCAGCGGCCGTGGAAGCTGCGGCGGTGCTGGAAGAGGCAGAAGAAGAGGATGCCGCACTGCCCGATGAGCAGCCGGCCAGCAGCGTAAGACTTAAGACAAGCGCAGAAATCTTTTTCATGACGATCTTGGATGCAGAGGAACTGCATCGGCTCCTTTCCCACTCAGAATGATCCTGTCAGCCTGCCGGCTGTACAGGTCACACTGAGTCACTATACCACAGAGTGGCAGGCTCCTCATGAAGAATGCCTGCAGAAAAGCCAGCGGACCCTGCCGCTGGCTCATGGATGCTTTACTGTTTCTTCAGACCCTTGTTTCTGACTTCGATCCGCATGGCATTGATGAGATCTTCCAGAGCAACTTTGTTCTCTTCCTTCTCCCCATAGCGGCGGACGGTGACGGAATGATCCTTGATCTCACCATCGCCGACAACCAGGCTCAGCGGAATCTTCTTCTGCTGTGCTTCCCGGACCCGGTAGCCCAGCTTCTCATTGCGGCTGTCGACCTCTACCCGGAAGCCGCAGGACTTCAGATCCGCCTTGACTTCATTGGCATAGTCAAGATGCGCTTCCGGCGAGACCGGAATGATCTCGCACTGGATCGGTGCCAGCCAGAGCGGCAGGACACCCTTGGTCTCTTCCAGCAGATAGGCAACGAAACGATCCAGGGAACCCAGAATGGCACGGTGGATGACAATCGGGGTCTTCTTCTCACCATCCCGGTCCACATAGTTCAGTTCGAAGCGTTCCGGCAGCTGGTAGTCGACCTGGCAGGTGGACAGAGCCACTTCATGACCGACCGCAGTCCGGATCATGACATCGATCTTCGGTCCGTAGAAGGCCGCATCGCCGAGCGATTCGAAGTACGGCCAGTTCTCTTCCTGCATGACTTCACGCAGGGATTTTTCACTCTTGTCCCAGAGTTCCTCGTTGCCGAAGTACTTATCCGTGTTGGCCGGATCCCGCAGACCCAGACGGAAGCGGTAATCCGTGATGTTGAAATCGCTGTAGACATCCTGGATCAGCAGCATGACGTTCTTGATCTCGTCCTTGAGCTGTTCCGGGGTCACGAAGATATGGGAGTCGTTCTGGGTGAAGGCACGCACCCGTTCCATGCCGGTCAGGGACCCGGAGGCTTCATAGCGGAAGTCATTGGCGACTTCGGCAATCCGTACCGGCAGATCGCGATAGGAATGCAGAGAAGACTTGTAGATGACCATGTGCTCCGGGCAGTTCATCGGCCGCAGAACGTAGGCATCGTCATCCAGCTGCATGGCGGGGAACATGTCGTCCTTGTAGTGTGCCCAGTGACCGCTGGTCTTGTACAGACGGACGTTGGCAACCGAAGGCGTCACGACATGGATGTAGCCATGATCCAGTTCCTTGTCCATGATGTAATCGGACAGAACCCGGCGCAGCGTGAAGCCGTTCGGCAGCCACATCGGCAGACCGGCACCGACCAGATCATCAAACATGAACATCTGCAGCTCCTTGCCGATCTTCCGATGGTCTCTGGCCTTCTCATCTTCGAGCTGGGCTTCATAATCCTTCAGCTCTTCTTCCGTATAGAAGCAGACGCCGTAGATCCGCTGCAGCATCTTGTTCTTCGCATCGCCCTTCCAGTAGGCACCGGAATGCTTGGTCAGCTCAAAGTAGCGGATCAGACCGACATTGTCGACATGCGGGCCGCGGCAGAGATCGGTATAGTCGCCCTGGGTATAGATGGAGATCTGCTCATCAGCCGGCATGCCTGCAATCAGATCTTCCTTGTAGGGATCATCCTTGAAGATCTGTCTGGCTTCCTCATGTGAGACTTCCTTGCGGACAATCTTCTCGCCGGTTTCGGAAATCTTATGCATCTCGGCTTCGATCTTCGGCAGATCCTCATCCCGGATGACCTCATCACCCAGATCGATGTCGTAGTAGAAACCTTCTTCGACAACCGGTCCGACCCAGAACTTGGCTTGCGGATAGAGATGTTTGACGGCCTGCGCCATCAGATGTGCGCAGCTGTGGTTTAAGACATTCAGCTTTTCATCTTCCTTGAAATTGATCATGACCCTGCCCTCCTTCGGTAATAAAAAGCGTCCTCATCTGAAGGACGCTGTCTTGCGCGGTACCACCTTGCTTCCCGCAGAAAATTCCTGCGGACACCTCATTATCCGATAACGCCGGAATACGGGAACCGATTAAGGCCCAGCTCACAGGTGGTAGTTTTCCTTTCCTTCATCTGCCTTGCACCAGCCGGCAGACTCTCTGATCCAGTCCGGAAAATCATGTCCTGCTCATCGCGTTAAATATTTCATAGCACTCCGGGACGACCTTGTCAACGGATGTTATTCCGTATAGGGCATCATGCGTGCAGCCCGGACTGCCTGCTGCCAGCGTGTATAGAGTGCATCTGCCTCTTCCTTGCTGATGGCTGGCTCATACGTATGATCCCCGCTGTTCATGGCTTCGATTTCCTGCAGATTCTCCCAGTACCCGCAGCTCAGTCCGGCCAGGAATGCCGCCCCTAAAGCCGTGGATTCCACATTCTGAGGACGGACTACCTGACACTGCAGGAGATCGCTCTGGAACTGCATGAGATAGCGGTTTGCCGAAGCTCCGCCATCTACCCGCAGCGCCGCGATCTTGCGGCCGGCATCTTTCTCCATGGCGGTCAGAACATCACGGGTCTGATAGGCCAGAGAATTCAGCGTTGCCCGGGTCAGATCTTCCGGTGTCGTACCGCGCGTGATGCCGAAAATCGCGCCGCGGCAGTGCGGATCCCAATAGGGAGCACCCAGCCCGGTAAAGGCAGGCACCACCATGACAGAATGATCCCCGGAGGCCTTTGCCATATCTTCGGATTCGGCCGAAGACGACATGAAATGCATCTGATCCCGCAGCCACTGAATGGCTGAACCGGCGACAAAGATCGAACCTTCCAGGGCATAGGTGATCTTTCCTTCGTAGCCGCAGGCAATCGTGGTAACCAGGCCGTTCTTTGAGCGCTGCGGCGTTTCGCCGGTGTTCATCAGCAGGAAGCAGCCTGTGCCATAGGTATTCTTTGCCATGCCGGGATGGAAACATTTCTGTCCGAACAGGGCAACCTGCTGATCCCCTGCCACACCGAGAATCGGTACGGCATGCCCGTAAAAGTGGAAGGCCGGCACCGTGGCAAACAGACCGGAGCAGTCCTGCACCTGCGGCAGCATGCTTTCGGGAATCTGCAGGAGTTTCAGAATTTCCGGATCCCAGCACCGGTCGTAGATGTTGTAAAGCATGGTCCGCGAGGCATTGGTATAGTCCGTGACATGGGCGGCTTTGTCGCTCAGTTTCCAGATCAGCCAGGTATCGATTGTCCCGGCCAGCAGTTCCCCTTTTTCTGCCCTTTCCTGGGCGCCGTCCACATGATCCAGGATCCAGCGGATTTTCGTTGCCGAAAAATACGGATCG
The DNA here is from genome assembly GCA_903789495.1 of uncultured Erysipelotrichaceae bacterium. Lineage (GTDB taxonomy): Bacteria > Bacillota_I > Bacilli_A > Erysipelotrichales > Erysipelotrichaceae > Bulleidia. Next base: position 25,978 of record CAIFEQ010000022.1, read on the forward strand.
ATGCGCAGACCGGTATGAGACTGAATGAGTTCCTCGCAGCCCTGTGCGCGAAGCTGATCGCAGATCTCAGAGGTCTGCCGGGACTGCCAGACGATGGCATTGTAGATCGGCAGACCGCTTTCCTTATCCCAGACAACGGTGGTCTCCCGCTGATTGGTAATGCCGATGCCGACAATCTGCTGCGGATCCGCTTTTGCTTTCTGCAGGCAGGTTGCCATGACGGACTGCACGGTCAGATAGATCTCATTGGCATCGTGTTCTACCCAGCCGGGATGCGGAAAATACTGTGTGAATTCTTTCTGGGCAGACGCAATGACTTCTGCCGCATGATTGATCAGGACAGCACGGCAGGAAGTCGTCCCCTGATCGATCGCCATGATATAGGTTTCCATGCTGTGTACCTCTGCTGTCTTCATTATCCTCCACCCGGGCCGATGCAGGCAAGAAAAGCAGAAGAAAAGCTGTGTCAGCGACACAGCCATCCCATGCAGATGATCCGGAATTACTTCTTCTTGACTGCCTTCTTGGCGGCGGTCTTCTTGCTGTAGGCCTTCTTGGCAGCAGGCTTCTTCGCTGCTGTCTTTGCCGCTGTCTTCTTGGCAGCAGGCTTCTTGGCCGCAGCCGCTTTCTTTGCCGGTGCCTTCTTGGCCGCGGCAGCAGGCTTCTTGGCAGCAGCGGCTGTCTTCTTAGCCGGTGCCTTCTTTGCTTCAGTGGCTGTCTTCTTGGCTGCTGTCTTCTTGGCGGCGGTTGCCGTCTTTGCGGCAGCGGTCTTCTTTGCCGTGGTCTTCTTGGCAGTCGTCTTAGCGGTAGCTTTCTTTGCAGTTGTCTTCTTTGCCGTAGTCTTCTCGGACTCGGCTTTCTTTGCTGTGGCCATCTTTGCCTCCTTAGAACATCTGACCATTACAGACCTGCCGGATTCCAGCCGGCAGATCCACTTGGGTACACTGTGTGCTTCATGCATGCAGTGTCCTGCAGAAACAAAATACATGTTTCTATATGCAGATTATAGAACATGTATTTCGGTGTCACAATAAGATTTTCTGTTTATTCATGCAGATATTTGTCCAGGAAGGCAAAGATGTGTTCGAAGTAGGTATCTTGCCTGCATGCCTCGTTGTGTCCGGCACCCTCGACAATCCACTTCTCTGTCTGGTAACCGCTGGAATTTTCGATGGCATCCGCGTCTTCCACCGGAACCACATCATCGGCATCCCCGTGGATGATCAGAAGCGGAATCTGCGCATTGCTCAGCTGGCGCATCACCGAAACATCCTTCAGGGAATAATGCAGCTTCTGCTTGATGAAGAGATTCAGTCCCGGCAGCATCAGATTGATGCACTTGCCGGTTCTTTTCTCCAGGGTCAGGGACAGCTCCTTCTGACAGTCCGCAAAGCCGCAGTCTTCCACCGCTGCCACGACATGATCGGAGAGCGGTTCGCCCAATGCATACATGACTGCCGCCGCTCCCATGGACACGCCCATCAGCACGATCCGGCTGTTCTTCTTCTCGCCGGCCAGCCAGTCGGTCCAGGAGACCAGATCATAATGCTCCGGCCAGCCCATGCCGGTATAGGTGCCTTCCGACATGCCATAGCCGCGCAGATCGATGGCCAGGACATTGCAGTCATGTTCACTGAATGCCCGCATGGCCGGCATCATGTTGAGCAGACTGTTCTTATAGCCGTGCACCAGAATGACCCAGAGATCACTCTGCGGATGATTCTCCAGCAGCACGCCATGCAGCTTCAGACCGTCAAACGACTGGATGTAGACATCCTGCCGGTTCTGGGAATAGAACCAGGGCTGCAGTTTCTGCCGTTCCTCCACCTCAGCGTCAGTCTCGGTAACGCCGTCTTTGGTATTGAAGATCTCTTCAAACAGATACCAGGATGCTCCGCCATAGATGGCGGCTGCGGCGGCTGCGGTCCTGAAGAGATTTGCCGCTGCCGAGTTCTTTTTCTTTTTTGAATTCTTTCCGGCCATTCTGTATCCTCCTTTTCAAGAAAAATGCATGACAGGCACAGACACTGTCATGCATCCAGCGAGCATAGCCTGCTGCCAGAATTATAGCATTAATTCTTCTGCAGACCGCTCAGGCGTTTCCGGACAACTTCGAGCTGCTGCTGGTAGTCCTGCAGTTTCTGCTTTTCCTGATCGACCTTTTCCTTCGGTGCCTTGCTGACAAAGCCCTGATTGCTGAGCATGCCGCTGCTGCGTTTCACTTCGGCTTCGAGGCGTTTTTCTTCCGCCGTCAGCTTGCGCAGTTCCTCTTCCCGATCCTGCAGCTGGACGCTGGGAATCTGCAGGGAACCGCCGTTGATCGGATAGACGGCACATTCTTCGCTGCTTTCCGGGACCACATGCACTTTGGCCAGCCGTTCCAGCATGGCGGTCAGGGTTGCGGAGAGCTTTGCCGAAGCGCCGGAAGAATCCCGGACGACAACATCCATGGCGGCACCCGGCTTGAGATCGTTGTCATTCTTGATCTCCCGGATGCGGCGGACGGCCCGGATGACCAGCGTGGTATCCGCATACTGATCCGCCGGCAGATCGGCCAGCGGCTGCGGCCAGGTTTCCAGGTTGATGCTTTCTTCCTGATGCGGCAGAGTCAGATAGATCTCTTCTGTGACAAACGGAATGAACGGGTGCAGGATCCGTACGATCGCCTGCAGGCAGTACAGCAGCGTCTGCTGAGTGACCCGCTTCGCCTTTTCGTCGCTGCCGTTCAGGGCTGCCTTGCTCATCTCCACATACCAGCTGCAGAAATCATCCCAGATAAAGCTGTAGAGCGTATTGCCGACGATGCCGAATTCATAGCGGTCCATGTTCGGCGTGATTTCCTTCAGCACTTCATTGAGCCGCTGCAGGATCCACTGATCCGCACCGGACAGATGTTCCAGGTCCAGTTCGCCCAGCCGGATGTCATCCGGCAGATTCATGATGACAAAGCGGCTGGCATTCCAGAGCTTGTTGATGAAGTCCCAGGCACTCTCGACCTTTTCCGGAATGTAACGCATGTCCATGCCCGGTGTGGAGTTGGTGGTCAGGAACCAGCGCAGCGCATCGACGCCATACTGGTCGATCACATCCATCGGGTCGACGCCGTTGCCCAGCGACTTGGACATCTTGCGGCCCTGGCTGTCGCGGATCAGCCCGTGGATCAGCACATCCTCAAACGGACGCTTTCCGCAGAAATGCAGACCCAGGAAGGTCATCCGGTTGACCCAGAACGGAATGATGTCATAGCCGGTTACCAGGCAGCTGTTGGGATAATAGCGTCGGTAGTCCGGTGTATCATCCGGCCAGCCCAAGGTCGAGAATGGCCACAGACCGCTGGAGAACCAGGTATCCAGAACATCGGGGTCCTGCACCCAGCCTTCTTCCTGCGGAGCTTCCATGCCGACATAGATCTGATCGCCCTTGTACCAGGCTGGGATTCTGTGTCCCCACCAGAGCTGGCGCGAGATGCACCAGTCATAGGTGATCTCCATCCAGTGAATCATCGTCTTCTCATAGCGGGGCGGCACGAAGTTGACCTTGGCAGCGGGGTTCTTCTGATTTTCCAGCACCGCATCGGCCAGCGGCCGCATCTTCACGAACCACTGCTTGGAAACCACCGGTTCCACCTGCGCCCCGGAACGCTGGGAATGACCGACCGAGTGAACGATTTCCTCCACCCGGATCAGATAGCCTTCCTTCTGCAGATCTTCCACGACGGCCTTGCGGCATTCATAGCGGTCCATGCCTTCATACCGGCCGGCATTCTCATTCATATGCGCGTCCAGGGTCATGCAGACGATGCGCGGCAGATGATGACGTTCACCGACCTCAAAGTCATTGGGATCATGGGCCGGGGTGATCTTGACGACGCCGGTGCCGAATTCCGGATCGGCATGTTCATCCGCGATGACCGGAATGACCCGGTTGACCAGCGGCAGGATGACGTTTTTCCCGACGTACTTCTGATACCGTTCATCCTTCGGGTTCACCGCCACGGCCGTATCGCCGAACATGGTCTCCGGCCGGGTGGTCGCAATTTCCAGATACTCGCTGTCTGAGCCTTCCAGGAAATAACGGATGTGGTAGAAGGCCCCCTTGTCGTCTTTGTATTCGACTTCCTCATTGCTCAAGGCGGTCATCATGACCGGATCCCAGTTGATGATCCGCTCGCCGCGGTAGATCAAACCCTCATTATAGAGACGTACAAACACGGTCCGCACCGCCTTGTTGCAGCCTTCATCCAGCGTGAAGCGTTCCCGGGTATAGTCGACGGAAAGGCCGAGTCTGGCCCACTGCTGGCGGATGTTGGCACTGTACTCATCCTTCCATTCCCAGGCTTTCTTCAGCCATTCCTCCCGGTCCATGGAGCGCGGATTGATACCCTCGGAGACCAGCTTGGCATCCACCTTGGCCTGGGTGGCAATGCCGGCATGGTCCATGCCCGGCACCCACAGCATGTCAAAGCCCTGCATCCGCTTATAGCGGGAAATGATGTCCTGCAGGGTCGTATCCCAGGCATGTCCCAGATGCAGCTTGCCGGTCACGTTGGGAGGCGGAATGACAATCGTGAACTGCGGTTTGGACGGATCCCTGCCGGCTGTGAAATAGCCCTTTTTGACCCAGGTATCATACTTGCCTTTCTCAACGGCCGCATGATCATACTTCGGTGCCAGATTCTTCATACCCTTCTCCTCCTCAGAAAAATAAAACGTCCCTGGACAAGGACGCCGGATGTGCGTGGTACCACCTTGATTGCTTCTCGAACGGAGATAACGGTCCGGCCGTTCCGCTTACTGCTGTTTCGGCGGAAATCTGCCCACAGACGACTTCCGTTCCGCATCAAGTTCCTGCTTGCACCTGACCAGGATTCTCTTGCATGACGGCGGGAACGTACTCCTCCTGCGCTTACAAGCGATTATAACGCGTTTCACTCTCTGGTTTCAATCGGCTTTTCATGCACCCAGCGCTTTGCCAGATGCCGGTTGATGATGCGGTCGGTCGCCAGGATATCCAGGATCAGCAGAACAATGGCGCCGAGCAGATAGAAGTAAGGATGTGCCTGCAGGATGCGCAGCACAAAGGCCAGCAGCGCATAGCAGCCCGCAAACAGACCGATGTAGACTGCCATGGTCGTAAAGAAATAGGTGATCCGGGTTTTCTTCAGCCATTCGGTTCTGACTTCCTTCTGATGCATATGCTCATTGTAATCAGCCACGCCGGAACAGACAAGCGTTACAATAGCGGTGATGTGCGGACGTTTTCTTCTCTTTGACGGGCAGAATCCCTCCATGGCACAGCTGCTGGACAAAGCCCGCCGGCTTCTGCCGGCCGAGGTCTTTCAGAAGCTGCCCCTGCATGAGGTATTCCCCTCTTCCCAGGTGCTCTGCTACTGCTACGCAGAGCAGCGTTTTCATCTGCGTGTCATGATCTGGGGACTGCCCATGCGGGAGGGACGGCTGCTGATCAATGCCCGCAGTGAAACGGCGGCGGAAAAGCCTTCCTTCCGGGACCTGCAGCCCTGCGTCGTTCCGGCCTGCGGCTATTTTGAATGGTCGAAGGAGCCGCATGTCAAATACTACTTTTCCACAGAAAAACCGCCGGTGTATCTGGCGGCTCTGTATGGCAGGTTCCAGGATCAGCTGCGGCTGGTGATTCTGACGGAAGCGGCTTCCGAACCGGAAATCCGCATTCATGACCGCCAGCCGATCCTGCTGGATCAGGCCGGGGCTTCCGCCTTCTGCCGCAGCGGGCAGATCGCTGCCGCCCGCCAGCAGTCTCTGCAGCAGCGGACGATGACCCGTTTAGAATAAGGTATTCTGACGTTGGATTCCCAGATGCTCATAGGCCTTTTCCGTGGCCACCCGGCCGCGGGAAGTCCGGTTGATGAAGCCGATCTGAATCAGATACGGTTCATAGACATCTTCAAGCGTCG